>NZ_JBEORG010000035.1:0-76667 GCF_040302145.1 Spirillospora sp. NPDC127506
GATGGGCCTTGAGCCATTCCGCCGCACGGCGTTTCGACGCGCGCGAGAGCCACGCGTCCTACCCGGACCGAGCGCAGCCGCGCCGCCGCGCTGGCCCGCAGCGACGAGGGCCGCCGGGTGCGCGGCCGGCTGGCGGGCGCCGGCGCCGCCGCGGCGGCGCTGCCCGCCGAGGGCGCCGGAATCGTGGTCACCCTCGCCGACGCCCCGCCCGCCGCGCGGCACCCCGCCGCCGAGAGCGGCCGGGTCTATGATCAGGACCTCCAGGTGCTGGTCAACGGGCTCTGGGCGGCGGGCGCCGAGGCCATCGGCGTGAACGGGCGGCGGCTCACGTCCACCACCGCGATCCGCGCGGCCGGCGAGGCGATCCTGGTCGACTACCGGCCGCTCACCGGCCCCTACGCGGTGACGGCCCTCGGCGACCCGGACGGCCTGCGGGACGCCCTCGAAGGCTCGCCCGCCGACCGGCGCCTCGCCGCGCTGCGCGACCGGTACGGCATCCGGTACGAGGTGCACCGCACGTCCGGAGCGCGGCTGCCCGGGGCGGGGACGCTCCGCCTGCGCTACGCCGCCCCCGCCCCGCAGGACGGCCAATGACCAGCGAACCACCGACCGCGCGACGGGTGCGCGCGGTGCACGGACGGCCGGTCCGCTCCCGGCCGGCCGGCAGCCGCCAGGGGAGCGGGGGAGGGGTGAGCCCGGCGTGATCGCGTTGATCGGCCTCGTGATCGGGGTGGTGCTGGGGCTGATGCTGCAGCCGGACGTGCCGCTGTGGCTGCAGCCCTACCTGCCCATCGCGATCGTGGCGGCGCTCGACGCCATGTTCGGCGGCGTCCGGGCGCGGCTGGAGGGGATCTTCGACGAGAAGGTCTTCGTGGTCTCGTTCGTCGGCAACACCGTCATCGCCGCGCTGATCGTGTTCTTCGGCGACCAGGTCGGCGTCGGCTCGCAGCTGTCCACCGGCGTCGTGGTCGTGCTCGGCATCCGGATCTTCTCCAACGTGGCCGGGATCCGGCGGAAGCTGTTCGGCGCATGACCGGGAGGGAGCGGGAAGCGCGCCCGGAGGGGCTGCGGGGGCTCCTCGCGCTGTTGCGCCCGCGGGTCACCGCCGGGCAGATCGCGGGCGGCCTGCTGTGCCTCGTCCTCGGGTTCGCGGTCACCGCGCAGGTCCGGTCGACGCAGCGGGACTCCACGTTCGCCACCGCGCGGCAGGACGAGCTCGTGGGGATCCTGGCCGATCTGGGTCAGCGGTCCGAGCGGCTGCGGGCCGATCTGCGCGACCTGGAGGCGACCAAGGCCGGGCTGGAGCGGGACGCCGCGGGCGGCAGCGCCCTGGAGGAGGCCCGCGAGCGGGCGACCACCTACGGCCTCCTCGCCGGGACGCTCCCTGCCGAGGGCCCCGGCATCGAACTGCTGATCAGCGACCCCGGGGACCGCGTCAAGGCGATCGACCTGCTGGACGCGCTCCAGGAGCTGCGGGACGCCGGCGCCGAGGTCGTCCAGGTGAACGATGTCCGCGTCGGCGTCGACACCTACTTCATGGACGACCGGAACGGCGTCCGGATCGACGGGCGGCTGCTCTCCCTCCCGTACCGCTTCCTCGCCATCGGCGACCCCCACACGATGACCACCGCGCTCAACATCCCCGGCGGCCTCGTCAGGACGCTGCGCGGAGCGGGGGCGACCGTCCTGATCACCCCGCGCGCGAAAGTGGCCGTCGGCGCGGTACGGTCTCCCTAGAGGGAACGGGGGGAACGGCAAACCGGACGGCCGGCCCATGCGTCGTGATCGGGGCGGGTCCGCGCGGCGGCGTAGACCTGCGATCATCGACGAATGTAGTTTGGTCCAGCCGGTTCACCGTTCCAGTTGACCCCTCGGGCAATACCCGCTTAAGTTGCGGCGACCGTCGCCGTGCGCGGGCGGTGAGCAGGACCGTGGCCGGGGGCGGGTCCCCGGCGTGGGTTGGGTGAAGGATGCGCGTGGCGCAGGCGGCTCCCGCTGCGGCGGGGCGTCCGCATGCGGCACGCCGATGGTAGGAGGCCGAGCCGATCGATGCCGAGCGTCTACTGCACGCAGTGCGGTCACGCCAACCCGGATGATGCCCGCTTCTGCTCGAACTGCGGCACTCCGCTGACCCGGAGTCCGGCCGCTCCGCCGCCGTACCGCGAGTCGCCCGGCGAGTCCACGTCCACGATCTCCATCGGCGGGTTCGAGGCGCTGGACACCGACACGGGCGCCGAGGAGCAGGCCGGCCCCGACCAGATGGCGATGGAGGCGCTGCCCCCCGGCACCGCCCTGCTCGTCGTCAAGCGCGGCCCGAACGCCGGCAGCCGGTTCCTGCTCGACAAGGACCGCACGTCCGCCGGGCGCCACCCCGAGAGCGACATCTTCCTGGACGACGTCACCGTGTCCCGGCGGCACGCCGAGTTCACCCGCCAGGGCGGCACCTTCTCCGTCCGCGACGTCGGCAGCCTCAACGGCACTTACGTCAACCGGCAGCGGATCGACCAGGCCGGCCTGTCCGGCGGCGACGAGGTGCAGATCGGCAAGTTCCGGCTGGTGTTCCTGACGAACCCGGCGCACGGCTGACGGAACGGGAGGGGCGTTGAACGCGGAGCCTGCCCGGTCCCCGATGACGATCGGGGACGTCCTCGGGCTGCTGCGGCCCGAGTTCCCCGACATCACCATCTCCAAGATCAGGTTCCTGGAGTCCGAGGGGCTCGTCGAACCGCGCCGCAGCCCCTCCGGCTACCGCAAGTTCTGCGACGCCGACGTGGAGCGCCTCCGGTTCGTCCTCACCGCGCAGCGCGACCACTACCTGCCGCTGCGCGTGATCCGCCGGTATCTGGAGGCCCGCGACCGCGGCGAGAGCGTCCCACCGCTCGGCGCGCGCGAACCGTCCCGGCGCCGCCCCCGCACCCTCGTGGCCGCCGACACCACCGCCCCCGACCCCGCCGTCCGGCTGACCCGCCGCCAGCTCCTGGACGGCGCCGGCATCGACGAGGCGCTCCTCACCCGCCTGGAGGAGTACGGCCTCGTCCACCGCACCGGCGCCCACTACGAGGGCGACGCCCTCGGCATCTGCCGGATCGCCGCCGCGCTCGGCGAGTTCGGCTTCGAGGTCCGGCACCTGCGGGCCGTCAAGGCCGCCGCCGACCGCCAGGTCGCCCTGATCGAGCAGATGGTCGCCCCGCAGCTGCGCCGCCGCGGCCGCGGCGCCCACGAGGAGGCCGCCGAAACCGCCCGCGAGATCGCCGCGCTGTCGGTCAAGCTCCACGCCGCCCTGGTCAGCGCCGGGCTCAGCGAAAGCCTCGACCACTGATCATGCCCGCCGCGGAGGATTTTCCCGCCCCGGCGGCGCGACGAGCTGTCCGGCCCTGGGTGTACGTTGGCTACATGGTTCGGTCAGGAATCGATCCGCTGCGAGTGGTGATCGAGAACGCGAGAACCAGCAGGGAGCCGCTGTGAAGCAGATGGAGGTCGTCGGCGTCCGGGTCGAGATGCCCTCCAATCAGCCGATCGTCCTGTTGAAGGAGACGGAGGGCGATCGCTACCTGCCCATCTGGATCGGGGCGGTCGAGGCGACCGCGATCGCCTTCGCGCAGCAGGGGGTGCTGCCCGCCCGGCCGCTCACCCACGACCTGTTCCGCGACGTCCTGGACGCCCTCAGCGTCCAGCTCCGCACCGTGAACATCACGGCCCTGCGCGAGGGGATCTTCTTCGCCGACCTGATCTTCTCCAATGGCGTCGAGGTGAGCGCCCGCCCGTCCGACTCCATCGCCCTGGCCCTGCGCACCGGCGCCACCATCTTCGCCAGCGAGGACGTCCTCGAAGAGGCCGGCGTCGCCATCCCCGACGAGCAGGAGGACGAAGTGGAGAAGTTCCGCGAGTTCCTCGACACGATCTCCCCGGAGGACTTCGGCCGCGCCGGATAGCCCGCCGCCCCAGCCCTCTGATCGCAGCTCGCCGGCCCCGGTTTCCCGCCCGCCCGGGGTGACGGCGCCAGGGAACCCCTGATCCCCGCCCCTCCCTTCTCCCGGCTCAGCCCAAGGCAGAACCCGCACGGTCGCAGTGGGGCTCCTGTGCGCCTCGTTCAGGGCTCGCCGCCGCGGCGTGGAGCCGAAGCCGCCCGCGCAAGGGCGGTTGGTGGCGGCTTGGGGGAGGTTTGTCATAAATGCCACATCGTCCTGGAGCTGGTGGTTTTTGACGGCGGCCCATCGGGGTAGGAGTGCACAGGTGGCGGAGGTGCGCAGTTTGCCCACGTGAAGCCGGTTCATCCGGGCATGCGACGCGCCGACGGTGAACGTTGACCACACCCTGACCGGCACCTACCGTGCTGGTGGAACACCCGTGGTGTAATTCGTCAAACCCCCTTGACGAACCGCCACGGGATGATAGAAGCCGGAGGTCCGCGTGGCGGTGAGCAGCGGCGAGGGCAAGGCGACCCCCGACAGGCACATGGCGTCCCGCCGTGCCGGAGAGCAGGGCCTGCTCTTCGACACGCAGGTGTCCGTGCCGCCGGAGGATGTCGGCTACCGCGGCCCGACGGCGTGCGCCGCGGCGGGGATCACCTACCGGCAGCTCGACTACTGGGCGCGGACGAAACTGGTGGAGCCGAGCGTGCGCGCCGCGCAGGGCTCGGGCAGCCAGCGGCTGTACAGCTTCCGCGACATCCTGGTGCTCAAGGTCGTGAAGCGGCTGCTCGACACCGGCGTGTCGCTCCAGCAGATCCGGACGGCCGTCACGCACCTGCGGGATCGCGGCGTGCGGGACCTCGCGCAGATCACCCTGATGAGCGACGGCGTCAGCGTCTACGAATGCACGTCGGCGGACGAGGTCGTCGACCTCCTCCAAGGCGGCCAGGGCGTGTTCGGCATAGCGCTCGGACGCGTCTGGCAGGAGGTCGAGGGCAGCCTCGCCGAACTCCCCGGGGAACGGGCCGCCGCGGACCCTCCCCACCACCCCCACGATGAGCTCGCCAACCGCCGGCGGGCGCGCCGCACCGGCTGACGCTCAGAGCGCCTCCTTGCGCTGCAGGTAGGCGAACGCCCCCCAGCCCGGCAGCACCGGCAGCCAGAGAGTGAAGAGCCGGTACAGAAGGACCGCGGACGTCGCCGTCTCCGCGGAGAGCCCCGAGATCGTCAACGCGAGGGTGAGAGCGCCCTCCACGGCGCCCAGGCCGCCCGGCGTCGGCGCCGCCGAACCCACGGCGTTCGCGGTGAGGAACACCAGCACCACCGTCGTCCACGGCAGCGAACCGCCGAACGAGCGGATCGAGGAGTCCAGGCACAGGACGAACGCGAGCGTGAGCAGCACCGTGCCGCCGATGCCGGTGAACAGCTTCGTCGGGGACTGGAGCACGTCCACCAGCCGGGGGACCACGCCCGAGAACATGCTCTTCAGCCGCGACGTGACCACGCGGCGGACGCGGGGCACCGTCAGCGTCAGGCCGGCCAGAAGCCCCAGCGCCAGCACCGCGATCACGATCGTCCGGGACGGCGCCAAGTCCTGCGTCGCCTTCGCGGTCGAGCCGGTGAGGAAGCCGAACAGGACGAGCAGCAGGATGTGCGTGACCATCCCGACCAGCTGCGATGCCCCCACGCTCGCCACGGCGAGCGCCGGCCGCACCCCCGAGCGCTGCAGGAAGCGGGTGTTGACCGCCACGCCGCCCACCGCGGCGGGCGCGACGAGCTTCACGAACGACGCGGCGACCTGCACCAGGACCGTCCGGCCCAGCGGCAGGCGCTCCGGGACGAAGCCCATCAGCATGAACGCCGCCGCGACATAGCTGAGCACCGCCGCGCCGAGGGCCGCGGCGACCCAGTGCCAGCTCGCCGTGGCCGCCAGGTAGCCGACGTCCAGGCTGGTCACCTGCGGGATGACGATGTACGCGGCGAACGACAGGGCCACCACGCTGACGATCGTGCGGGGCCGGAACCGCTCCAGCCGCGCCGGCGCCGCCTCGACCTCCGGCTTCAGCCGGACGATCTGCTCCCGGATCCGGGTCAGCAACTCCCGGTCGCGCCGCAGCGCCTGCCGCGTCGTCCGGGACAGCGCCACCCGCTGCAGCAGCGGCACCGCCCCGCCGAGCGCCTCCTCGCCGAGCACCGACGCGGCGGTCCGCACCGCCCGCTCCGGCCCGGCCCGCAGCGCCAGCGTGGTGAGCAGCTGCGCCAGATCGAGCCGCAGCGCCAGATCGCCCGCCGCCGTCTCCCCGGCGCGCAGGTCGGTCACGTAGGCGAGGCCGTCCTCGCCGATCAGCAGCGCCCCGTCCTGCAGCCGCCGGTGCGCGAGCCGGCCCCCCTGCATCGCCCGGAACTGCCGCCATATGTCGGTGAGCAGCTCGTCGGTGACCTCCTCGTCGGGGACGTCGCCGAGCCGCCGCCCCGGCACGTGCTCGTAGGCCAGCAGCGCCGCCTCCGTGCCGACCTCGCAGGTGCCGGCCAGCCGCGGGGTGCGGGCGCCCGCCGCGTCCACCGCGTACGCCATCAGCGACTCCTGCTCCAGCGACCGGCGCAGCGACCGCAGCGTCCGCCCGCTCGTGGCGCCGCGCAGCCGCAGCAGCCGCCAGATCCGGTACAGCAGCCCGGCGGTCTGCTGGTCGCGGTCCAGGACCCGGACCTCCAGGTCCCAGTCGCCGTGGACGCCCCGGCAGGCGGGCGGGCGGGCGCCGTACCCGCCGCCGCCGGGCGCGAGGACGACGCCGTAGCGGCGCCCGTCCTCGGTGTCGTCGGAGGGCTCGTCGAGCCGCGCGCCCCGCTTCGGCCGCAGCCCGAGCCGCTCCAGCGACGCCACCACCGCCCGGCCCGCCGGCCGCGGGTTCGGCGTGCCGACCGCGTACAGCGTGCCGTGCCCGATGGCGCGGCCGAGGCAGTAGGTGGCGGCGAGCGCGGCGACGGAGGCGTAGGACGCGGTGAGCCCGGTCAGCGCCGCCAGCCCGATCATGGTCCAGGTCGCGGCCTGCCAACGGGCGCGGCCCGCCATCCCGACCGCGCTCACGAACGCGATCACGGGCGCGATGTCGGTGTGCACGGGCGCGGTCTCGGTGCCGCCCCAGATCAGCGAGTCGAGCACGCCGCCCGGCGCCGCCCGCACCACCAGGTCGTCCAGGCCCACCGTGATCCCGAACGCGATCACGGCGGCGAGCAGCGCGATCGCGACGCGCGTCCCGTCCTTGCGGAACAGCCGCTCGACGGCGAACGCGATCGGCACCGCCAGCACCCCGAAGCTCGACACCAGCGTCGCCAGCGTCAGCAGCAGCCGCGGCGCGTGCGCGGTGCCCTCCGCGATGTCGGTCTGCAGGCCGTGCGTGGTCTGCTGCGCGATCGACACCAGCAGCATCACCGCCGCCAGCCCCACCACCGACGCCGCGAACCTGATCGCGTCGGACGGCCGGCGGATCCGGTCGGGCTGGGCGGGCTCGTCGACGGGCACGCCGGCGGTCGCGCCGTGCCGCGGGCGCACCGTGCCGTCGTGGGTCTGTGTCACGCCGTACCGCCGCCCTGACCGTCCGCCATCGTGATCAGCGTCCCAGAATCCGGGGCGCGGCGTCGAGTGCCGTCCCGGCCCCCGGCCGGTCGCGCGTGCACCTCGCAGCCCCATCTCCGTCCCCGTGGCCCGAGGTCCGTCTTGTCCCAGGTGAGTGAGCACATCGTACCGGCCGGTACCACCCGGGGCGGTGGGGACGGCACCCGTGTCCGCGCGGGGGACGCCCCCACCCGCCGGGGCCCGGGACGACCGCAAGGACCCGGCTTTGGGTAGGGTTTCGTGAGGACATGCCGTCGACCCTGGGCGGGAGAGACCCCGTGCAGCCAGCGCGGGGCGCCGAAGGGGCAACCTCCCCGGAACCTCTCAGGCAAAAGGACCGCTCGGGCGAGGCACCTCTGGAAAGCAGGCGTCGATCCCCGCGGGCGGGGAAGGCGGCTCACCGAAGGGGAAATCCCGCCGCGCGGGTGAAGCTCTCAGGTGCCGATGACAGAGGGGGAGACCTGCCGCCGGCCCGCGCCGGCGGCGGACCTGAGCGACCGCAGCAGCCAGGAGGCTCTCCATGACCGCCCAGTTCTTCGCCCCCGTGGCCGCGCCGCAGCGGCCGCGCGCCGTGTTCGCCGACCGGCACATCGGCCCCGGCCCGGACGACCACGCCCGGATGCTGGCCGCCATCGGCTACTCCGGCGCCGAGGCGCTGATCGACGCCGCGGTCCCCGCCGCGATCCGCACCGGCCGCCCGCTGGACCTGCCGCCCGCGCTCAGCGAGTCCGCCGCGCTGGACCGGCTCCGCGAGCTGGCGTCCCGCAACACCGTGCTGACGTCCATGATCGGCCTCGGCTACCACGGGACGACCACCCCCGGCGTGATCATGCGGAACGTCCTGGAGAACCCCGGCTGGTACACCGCCTACACGCCCTACCAGCCGGAGATCTCGCAGGGCCGGCTCGAGGCGCTGCTGAACTTCCAGACCGTGGTCGCCGACCTGACCGGGCTGCCCGTCGCGAACGCCTCCCTGCTGGACGAGGGCACCGCCGCCGCCGAGGCGATGGCCCTCGCGCACCGCGTGTCCAAGCGCAAGGAGCCCGGGACGTTCCTCGTCGACGCCGACGCGCTCCCGCAGACCGCCGAGGTCATCCGGACCCGGGCGGTCCCGCTGGGCATCGAGGTGGTGACCGCAGACCTGTCCGAGGGGCTGCCGGACGGCGACTTCTTCGGCGTCCTGCTGCAGTACCCGGGCGCGTCCGGGGCCGTCCGCGACCTGGCGCCGGTCATCGCGCAGGCGCACGAGCGCGGCGCGAAGGCGGTCGTGGCCGCCGACCTGCTGGCGCTGACGCTGCTGCGCCCGCCGGGCGAGTCCGGCGCCGACATCGCCGTGGGCTCCGCGCAGCGGTTCGGCGTCCCCTACGGCTTCGGCGGCCCGCACGCCGGCTACATGGCGGTCGGCGAGGGCATCCAGCGGCAGCTGCCCGGACGCCTCGTCGGCGTGTCCGTCGACGCCGACGGCGCGACCGCCTACCGGCTGGCGCTGCAGACCCGCGAGCAGCACATCCGCCGCGAGAAGGCCACCAGCAACATCTGCACCGCCCAGGTCCTCCTCGCCGTGATGGCGGGCATGTACGCCGTCTACCACGGCCCCGAGGGGCTGGCCGCGATAGCGCAGCGCGCGCACCGCCGCGCCGCCGAGATCGCCGCCGGGCTGCGCGCCGCCGGCGTCGAGGTCGTGCACGGCGCGTTCTTCGACACCGTCCTCGCCCGCGTGCCCGGACGGGCCGCCGAGGTCGTCGCCGCGGCCCGCGAGCGCGGGATCAACCTGCGCCAGGACGGCCCCGACCGCGTCGGCGTCGCCTGCGACGAGACCACGCTGCCCGAGCACGTCGCCGCCGTCCTCGACGCGTTCGGCGCCGCCCCCGCCGGCGACGCCGCCGAGGCGATCCCGGACGCGCTGCGCCGCGAGAGCCCCTACCTCACCCACCCGGTCTTCCACGCGCACCGCTCCGAGACCGCGATGCTGCGCTACCTGCGCCGCCTCCAGGACAAGGACGTCGCGCTCGACCGGTCCATGATCCCGCTCGGCTCCTGCACGATGAAGCTGAACGCGACCGCCGAGATGGAGCCGATCACCTGGCCGCAGTTCGCGGACATCCACCCGTTCGCGCCCGTCGACCAGGCCGCCGGCTACCTCGAGCTGATCGGCGAGCTGGAGGACGCCCTCGCCGAGATCACCGGGTACGCGAAGGTGTCCGTCCAGCCGAACGCGGGCTCGCAGGGCGAGCTGGCCGGGCTCCTCGCGATCCGCGGCTACCACGCGTCCCGCGGCGAGGAGCACCGCGACGTCTGCCTGATCCCCTCCTCGGCGCACGGCACCAACGCCGCCAGCGCCGCCATGGCCGGGATGCGCGTCGTCGTCGTGAAGTGCGACGAGGGCGGCAACGTGGCGCTGGACGATCTGCACGCCAAGATCGACCAGCACCGCGGCCGGCTCGCCGCGATCATGGTGACCTACCCGTCCACGCACGGCGTCTTCGAGGAGACGATCACCGAGGTGTGCGGCGCCGTCCACGAGGCGGGCGGCCAGGTCTACGTCGACGGCGCCAACCTGAACGCGCTCGTCGGCCTCGCCCGCCCCGGCGAGTTCGGCTCGGACGTCTCGCACCTCAACCTGCACAAGACGTTCTGCATCCCGCACGGCGGCGGCGGGCCCGGCGTCGGCCCGATCGGCGTCCGCGAGCACCTCGTCCCGTTCCTGCCGAACCACCCGCTCCGCGCGGAGGCGGGCCCGGAGACGGGCGTCGGCCCGGTCTCCGCGGCCCCGTGGGGGTCGGCGGGCATCCTGCCGATCTCCTGGGCCTACATCGCCATGATGGGCCCGGACGGCCTGCGCGCCGCCACCGAGGGCGCGATCATCGCCGCGAACTACCTCGCCGCGCGGCTCGCCCCGCACTACCCGATCCTCTACACCGGCCGGAACGGCCTGGTCGCGCACGAGTGCATCGCCGACCTCCGCAAGATCACCAAGGAGACGGGGATCACCGCCGAGGACGTCGCCAAGCGCCTCATCGACTACGGCTTCCACGCCCCGACGCTCTCCTTCCCGGTGGCCGGCACGCTGATGATCGAGCCCACCGAGTCCGAGGACCTCGCCGAGCTCGACCGCTTCTGCGACGCCATGATCGCGATCCGCCGGGAGATCCAGCGGGTCGCCGACGGCTCCTACGACCGCGAGGACAACCCGCTCAAGAACGCCCCGCACACCGCCGCCTGCCTGCTCTCCGACGACTGGAAGCACCCCTACACCCGCGAGGAGGCCGCCTACCCCGTCCCGTCCCTGCGCGAGGGCAAGTACTGGCCTCCCGTCCGCCGGATAGACCAGGCCTACGGCGACCGCAACCTGGTCTGCTCATGCCCGCCGCCCGAGGCGTTCGAGGACTGACCGGCCCGCCCCTGGGCGAATTCATGATCTTGATGGGGGTTTCGGGGTGTCGTCGCGGGACGCGGCGGGGCCGGGTCGCTAGTCTCGGTGCGGACTTCCAGGAGCCGCAGAGGGCAGAGGCCGATGAGCGAGTTGCCGGACGAGACGTCCGACCCGGCGCGGATGTGCGAGGAGGCCCGGAGCCTCGCCGAGAACGGCGAGGCGGGGCGGGCGGCGCTGCTGTTCGAGAAGGTGCTGGGCATGGGCGAGACGCCGTGCCGGGCGCAGGCGGCGCTCGGGCTCGCCGTCGTCCTCGACGACGCGGGGGAGGTGGAGCGGGCCAGGGAGGCCGACCGGGCCGCGATCGCCACCGCCGACCCGGAGTACGGGCCGCGCGCCGCCTACCATCTGGCGCTGACCTATGAGCGGGCGGGCGAGCCGGAGGCGGCGGCGCCCGCGTGGGGCGCGGTGGTCGACTTCGGCAACCCCGCCTACCTGCCGCCCGCCCACCTGGCCCTGGCCCGCATCGCCGACGACGCCGGCGACTTCGACGCGGCGCGGGACCACTGGGAGTCGGCGATCGGGACGGGCGACGCCGAGTACGGGCCGCTCGCCGCGCACGACCTGGCGCAGCGGCTGCTGGAGCGCGGCGACCCGGCGCGGGCGCAGCGGATCCTGGCGGCGGGGCTGCGGCTGATCGACCGGGACGCCGCCCCGTACGCGTACGCGCGGCTCGCCGTCGCGCTCGGCATCTCCTACCTCGACCAGGCGATCGGCGCGTTCGGCGCGGCGCTGGCGGCGGAGCCGTCCGACCCGGAGGCCGGCCCGCTGGCCACCGAGCTGCTGGCGCGGACGCTGCCGCTGCGCGGGCGGGGCGCCGAGGCGGGCGAGGTGTGGCGGCGCGGGCTGGGCGACCCCGGCATCGCCCCGCAGGTGCGGGCGAGGCTCCGCCGCGACTTCGCCGAGGACGACGGCGACGACGGCCTGTGGTGGGAGCCGGTCGTGGAGCAGGCCGTGTCGGACGGGACGCTTCCCGCGCTCGCCGGGGAGGCGTTCGGCGCGCTCGACCACATGTACTCGCTGCTCGCCGTCCGGTACGCCGAGGGGCGGGGGGACGAGACCCACGAGCTCCTCGGCGGCGCGGTCCGCGTCCCGGACGGCTACCCGTGGGGGCCGCTGCTGCACGAGAGCTTCGCCGAGCGGCTCCGCCTGGCGATGGGCGGGCCGGACGCCTAGCCGGCGATGGCGCGCTCGGCGATCACCTTCGTGATGCGGGCGCGGACGAGGTACTCGGTGGGGACGGCGTTGCGCGCGCCGAACTCCTCGGCCCGGCCGGCGCCCATGTAGCGGCCGCCGATGGCGGTGGCCCAGCGGCGCATCTCCGCCAGGTCCTCGATGAGCGTCGCCTCCGCCTGGAGCTGCACGTACGAGAACGGCGGGGTCTGGTCGTCCACGCAGATCGACAGGCGCGGGTCGCGGGCGAGGACGCGCCCCTTGACGGAGCCGCGGCCGGTGTTGAACAGCACGTCGTCGCCGTCGAGGACGAACCAGATCGGCGTGACGTGCGGGGAGCCGTCCCTGCGGGTGACGGCCGCCTTGCCGGTGCGGGTGCCCTCCATGACGAACGCGCGCCACTCGCTGTCGGTCATCTTCTCCATGCCGCCAGTCTTCCGAAAAGGTTGCCGGGGGCGCCCGCTACGGTGGCCGGTATGGAGGTCGCGACGGCGCACGGGCCCGCCGAGGTGGTGCTGGACGAGGTGGACGGCCCGGCGTTCCTGCTGGTCCTGACGCACGGGTCCAACGGGGGCGTGGAGGCGCCCGACCTGCTCGCCGTGCGGGACGCGGCGCTCGGGCTCGGCGGCGCGGTCGCGCGGGTGACCCAGCCGTTCCGGTTCGCGGGCCGCAGGGCGCCCGGCCCGCCGGCCAAGCAGGACGCGGCCTGGCTGGAGATCGTCGCGCCGCTGCGGGAGAGGTTCGCGGGCGTCCCGCTCGTGCAGGGCGGCCGCAGCAACGGCGCACGGGTGGCGTGCCGCACGGCGGCGCCGGCCGGAGCGGCGGGCGTGGTGGCGCTGGCGTTCCCGCTGCACCCGCCGGGCAGGCCGGAGAAGACGCGGGTGGGGGAGCTGCGTTCGGCGGGGGCGGAGGTCCTGGTCGTCAACGGCGACCGCGACCCGTTCGGCGTGCCGGACGAGGCGGACGCCGCGCACGTGGCGGTGCTGGCGGGGGAGCGGCACGACCTGAGCCGGGACCCCGCCGCGGTCGGCCGTGCGGTGGAGCCGTGGCTGCGCAAGTGGGCGGCGCGCTGACGTCCGCCGGACATGCGAACGGCCCGTCCGCGGACGGGCCGGCGGGCCGGGAGGCCGGTGGCTCCGGGCCCGGTGCGGGCCCGGAGGTCGGACGGTGGTGGGCGTTGCCCCCGAGGATGATCACCCGTTTGAACTAGTCCCCCGTGGAGACCGCTCAAGCGGCGGACGGCGCCTGCAGGTCCGTCGGCCGGTGCGGCGCGATGACTCCCCCGTCGGGCAGCAGCTCACCGGTGTCCTCGAAGAGCACGACGCCGTTGCACAGCAGGCTCCACCCCTGCTCGGGGTGCGAGGCCAGCGTCCGGGCGGCGTCGCGGTCGGGTGCGTCGTGCGAGGGACAGGGCGGCTGGTGCGGGCACATGGCGTGCCTCCGGTCTCAACTACTGGTCGGTCGTGGTGCTTTCCTTAATTGACGCACCCCAGTGTGGAGTGGTTCGCACCCATCGGCTATAGCCCGTTGGGACGGTTGTCCGTTGGTACCGGAGTACCGGTCGGATGTGACCACCCTCACTCCGTGGTGCCAGGCATAGGGTCCCTCCCTCGAGATAACGGATGAAGAACGACACGCCGACGGGTCGGAAACCCCTACGATGGCGCACGGGGGAAACGCCTTACGGCGTAGGGGGAGTGAGGCCGATGCGGGTCGCTTTGTCCGTTGCGTGCTTCGATGACGCTCTGTTCCCCGATACGGGGAGGGCCGTTACCGTCCTTTTGGAACGTCTCGGCCATGACGTGGTATTCCCCTCGGGGCAGACGTGCTGCGGGCAGATCCACTGGTCGGCGGGCTACCACCGCGAGGCCGCCGATCTGGCCCGCGCGTACACCGCGGCGTTCGAGGGCGCCGGCGTCGTGGTGGCGCCGTCGGCGTCCTGCGCCGCCGCCGTCCGGGACGCCTACCCGCGGATCGCGCGCGCGGCCCGCGACCCCGGCCTGGCCCGCGCCGCCGCGGGCCTCGCCGTCTACGAGCTGACCGAGTTCCTCGTGGACGTCCTCGGGGTCACCGACGTCGGCGCGTACTTCCCGCACCGGGTCGCCTACCATCCGTCCTGCCAGTCCCTGCGGGCGCTGAGGCTCGGCGACCGGCCGCTGCGGCTGCTGCGCGCGGTGAAGGGCCTCGACCTGGTGGAGCTGCCGGGCGCGGAGGAGTGCTGCGGGTTCGGCGGCGCGTTCGCGCTGAAGAACGCCGACGTGTCGGTCGCGATGGTCGCCGACAAGGTCGGGCGCATCCGCGGCACGGGCGCGGACGTGGTGTGCGCCGTCGACGACTCCTGCCTCGCCCACATCGGCGGGGCGCTGTCCAGGCTGCGCGCCGGCGTCCGGACCGCGCACCTGGCCGAGATCCTCGCCGCGACGGGGCCGTCGTGACCGCCGTGCCGCCGGGCGGGCCGGTCCCGCCGCCGATGCCGAAGTTCGCCGCCGCGGCCCGTCCCGCGCTGGCCGACACCGGACTGCGCCGCAACCTGCGCCGCGCCACCGCGGCGCTGCGCGAGCGGGCGGCCGCGGCGTCCGCCGAGCCCGCCGACTGGGAGGAGCTGCGCGAGGCGGGCCGCGCCATCGGCGACGACGCGCTCCGCAACCTCGACGTCCACCTGGAGGAGCTGGAACGGGCCGTCACCGAGGCGGGCGGCACCGTACACTGGGCGGCCGACGCGGCCGAGGCCCGCCGCGTCGTCGCCGGCCTGGTGCGGGAGGCCGGCGCCACGGAGGTCGTGGCGGCGTCGTCGCTCGCCCTCCGGGAGATCGGCGCCGCGGGCGCGCTGGCCGCGATGGGGGTGACGGTCCGCGAGACGGCCGTCGCGGACCTGGCCGCCCGGCTCGGCGGGGACGAGGCGTCCCATCCGCTGTCGGCGGCCGCGCACCGCGACCGCGCGCAGATCCACGAGCTGTTCCGGCGCGCGATGCCCGCCGCCGGGCCGGACCTGCCCGGCGACCCGGAGGCGCTCGCCGCCGCGGCCCGCGCCCACCTGCGCGAGCCGTTCCTGCGCGCCCGCGTCGCGATCACCGGCGCGAACTTCCTGGTCGCCGAGAGCGGCACGGCCGTCGTGGTGGAGTCCGAGGGCAACGCGCGGATGTGCCTGACCCTGCCGCAGACGCTGATCTGCGTCGCCGGCATCGACAAGGTCGTCCCGGCGTGGGACGACATGGAGGTGTTCCTCCAGCTGCTCCCGCGCGCGTCGACCGGCGACCGGATGACCCCGTACGTGTCGACCTGGACGGGGGTGACGCGGGGCGACGGGCCGAGCGCGTTCCACCTCGTCCTGCTCGACAACGGCCGCACCCGCGCGCTCGCGGACGAAGTGGGGCGCGCCGCGCTGCGCTGCATCCGCTGCTCGGCCTGCCTGAACGTCTGCCCCGTCTACGAGCGCACGGGCGGGCGCCCCTACGGCCCGGTCCACCCGGGGCCGATCGGCGCGATCCTGACCCCGCAGCTGCTCGGCGTGGAGAGCGCGGCCGCCGCGTCGCTGCCGTACGCGTCCACGCTGTGCGGCGCCTGCGCCGACGTCTGCCCGGTGAAGATCGACATCCCGGAGGTGCTGGTCCACCTGCGCGGCACGGTCGTCGAGTCGCGCCGCCGGCGGCCCGTCCCGACGCCCGAGATGGTGCTGATGCGCGGCCTGGCCTGGACGATGGGCGATCCCCGCCGGCACGAGGCGGCGCTGCGGCGCGGCACCCGGTGGGCGCGGCTGCTGTCGCGCGGCGGGCGGATCCGCCGCCTGCCCGGCCTGCTCGGCAGGTGGACCGAGGCGCGCGACCTGCCGGCGCCGCCCGCGGAGAGCTTCCGCGCCTGGTGGAACGGGACGCGGGCGTGAGCGCGCGCGAGGAGGTGCTGCGCCGGGTGCGCGACGCGCTCGGCGGGACGCGCGGCGCCCATCCGCCGGTGCCGCGCGGCTACGCGCGGCGGCTGACCGGGGCGGAGGCCGAGACGCGGGCGGACGTCATCGCCCTGTTCACCGAGCGGGTCGCCGACAACCGGGCGGCGGTGCGGCACGTCGGCGCGGACGAGGCGGGCACCGCGGTGGCGGCCGCGCTGTGGGCGCGGGAGGCCAAGCAGATCGTCGTCCCGGCCGACCTGCCGTTCGGGTGGCTCGCCGAGCTGGACGGCGTCCGCGCGCTCGCCGACACCCCGGCGCTCGACATCGACGCGCTCGCCGCCGTGGACGGCGCGGTGACCGGCTGCGCCCTGGCGGTCGCGCAGACCGGCACGGTCGTCCTGGACGGCGGCCGGGCGCAGGGGAGGCGGGCGCTGACGCTCGTGCCCGGCTTCCACCTGTGCGTCGTGCGCGCCGACCAGATCGTCGGGACGGTCCCGGAGGCGGTCACCCGGCTGGACCCGGCGCGGCCCCTCACCTGGATCAGCGGCCCGTCCGCCACCCACGGCATCGAGCTGCGGCGGGTCGAGGGCGTCCATGGCCCGCACCAGCTGGAGATCCTGGTCGTCGACGACTAGCGGGCGAGCGCCTGCGGGCCGGGCCGGCGGCCGGGGGCTAGCGGACGCCGGCGATGACGAGGTCCAGGCCGGCGGTGAAGCGGGCGTCCCAGTCGACGACGCGGTCGGCGCCGTCCTCGGCGGTGCCGCGCACCTCCAGCGCGGTGTGGCCGATCACGTAGCCGAGCAGGGTGTGCGCGGCGACGGCGGCGGTGTCCTCGGCGACGCCGCCGCGCCGCATGACCTCGCGCAGGGACGCGACCGTGGCGGTGAGCGCGGCGGGGTTGCGGCGGGTGACGATCAGGGGGAGGACCCCGGCGTGCGCCATCAGCCGCTCCCGGTAGTCGCGCGCCCATCCGCGCAGGGCGTCCTGCCAGCGGCCGGGCGGCGGCTCGCCGGCGGGGGCGGCGGCGACGTGCGCGACGAGGCCGTCCAGGAGCTGCTCCTTGCCGCGGGGGAGGTGGTGGTAGATGGCCATCGCCTCGACCTCCAGGGCGTCGCCGAGGCGGCGCATCGTGAGGCGGCCGAGTCCCTGGCCGTCCACGATCCGCAGGGCCGCCTCGATGATCCGCTCGGTGGACAGCGGCGCGCGGTGCTGGGCGTTGATGCTGGGCTGCCGGACCATGAGAACCGACCTTACTGTGTAAAGGGCCGAAGCCGGGTGTCCGCCGCCACGACACGCCGGAACCCCGCGTACGCTTACCCTCGACCGGACAGTGCAGACCGTCGAGGGAGTACCACCATGCCGCTGGGCCGCCGGGTGAGCAAGGACGTCGCGGAGCCGTACGAGGCCGACCGGCGACTGGCCGCCGAGTACGACGACCGGCTCGCGGCGGCCGGCGAGGCGGAGCGGGCGCTGCGCGAGGCGCAGGCCGCGGACGCCCCCTTCGACGAGCTGCGGGAGCTGGCGGCCGCGTTCGACAAGGCGCTGACGGCGGTGCTCGCCGCCGCCGAGGCGGCCGAGCGGGTCGCGATGGGCCCGAAGGTCTACACGACGCCCGGGCAGGACGCCGAGGCCCGCCGCGCCGCCGAGATCGCCTACCGCAAGGCCAAGGCGCGCCCGGCGGTGCGCCCGTGGACCGACGAGGTCGACCGGCTGCGCACGGCCCGCGAGGCGCACCGCCTCAGCTTCAAGACGGTGCCGTCCGCGCTCGGCTGAGCCGCCCGCGGGTGCGGCGACACAGCGTCACCGGGTGGCACCGGCCACCGAACTTTGAGAGTCTGCCCTCTCGGGGAGCGCCGGGGGCGCCCCGCCGCGCGGCCGCAGGGCCGCCGCGTGCGCGCGGACGCGTCCCGGCGGAGAGGGCACACGCCGCTCTGGACGTTGGGGGATGTCACGTGGAGCGCACGCCGCCGGACCGGTGCCGCGTACTCGAGTCCTACCGGGACGGGGTGGCGGCGATCCGCGCGCTGGCGGCGCGCGCCGGCGACTGGGACGTGCCGACGCCGTGCGCCGACTGGCGGCTGATCGATCTCGCCGGGCATCTGCGGTGCGTCGCGGAGAACTTCCTGGAGTACCTGCAGGACGCGCCCGACAGCCGGCTCGCGACGCTGTTCGCGCAGGACGCGGCGACGGCGGTGCTGATCCGGCAGCAGGCGCGGCAGAACGCGACCGAGCTGGCGGTGCTGCCGCCCGAGCCCGGTCCCGACCGGATCACGGCGTTCGGGGTGTCGGCGGGCGCGTACGCCGACCTGCTGCCGGACATGTGGGACCGGACGCACCTGGTCTACCGGGGCACCAAGTACACGGTCGGCGACCACGCGGGCGCGGCGTGCGTGGAGTGGCACCTGCACGCCTGGGACATGGCCCGCGCGGTGGGGGAGGACTACCGGCCCCGCGACCCCGACCTGCTGGTGTCGGCGTGGCACTGGGGCGTCCCGCACCTGCCGCTCGCGGCGGGGGACGCGTGGGAGGCGGTGCTGCGCTCGTCGGGCCGGTCGCCGCGCTGGCCGGAGCGCGACGACCGGCCGGGCGAGCGGCCCGCGCGGGGGAGGCGGCGGGCCGGCCGTCAGACGCCGTCCGGCCTGCCGGGCCGGGGCCGCAGGTAGACCGCCCAGGTGAGGGCGCAGCACACGGCGTAGAAGGCGATGAACGCGAGGTAGGCGCCGTCGCCGGTCCCGTAGGTCTGGAACGACTGCCGGAAGGCGAGGTTGACCAGGACGCCGCCGAACGCGCCGACGGCGCCGGCGATGCCCATCAGCGCGCCGGCCAGGCGGCGCGCCTCGTGCTCGGGCGCCCTGGCGCGGAAGATCGCGGGGATCATCTTGTAGGTGGAGCCGTTGCCGGCGCCGCTGCACGCGAACAGCAGCACGAAGCCGGCGATGAACAGCGGCAGCGACCCGCGCTGCGACGCGGCCAGCACCAGCCCGGCGGACGCGGCCATCGCGACGAACGTCCAGAAGGTGACGGCGGCGCCGCCGAGCCGGTCGGCGAGCCGGCCGCCTGCGGGGCGGATCAGCGACCCGAGCAGGGGGCCGAGGAACGTCAGGCAGGCGGCCTTGACCGGGCTGCCGAAGTCGCCGGCGAACTGGACCTGCAGCACCTGCCCGAAGGCGAACCCGAACCCGATGAACGAGCCGAACGTGCCGATGTAGAGCACCGACATGATCCAGGCGTGGGCGTCCCTGGAGACGTCCCGCATGGCCCGGCGGTCGTTGCGGGCGTGCGCGAGGTTGTCCATGCGCAGCCAGGCCAGCAGCGCGGAGAGGACGATCAGCGGGATGTAGATCCCGGCGACGAGGCCGGGGTGGTCCTTGCCGGCGGTGGCGAGGACCAGCAGCCCGGCGAGCTGGACGACGGCGACGCCGAGGTTGCCGCCGCCGGCGTTGACGCCGAGGGCCCAGCCCTTGAGCCGCTGCGGGTAGAAGGCGTTGATGTTGGCCATCGAGGACGCGAAGTTGCCGCCGCCGACGCCGGCGACGGCCGCGAGGGCGAGCAGGGTGCCGAACGGGACGCCGGGCTCGACCAGGAACGCGGCGAGCACCGCCGGGACGAGCAGCAGCGCGGCGCTGAAGACGGTCCAGTTGCGGCCGCCGAACCGGGCGACGGCGAACGTGTAGGGGATGCGCAGCGCCGCGCCGACGAGGGCGGGGACGGCGGTGAGGGTGAACTTGCCGGCCGCGTCGACGCCGTAGGCGGGGCCGAGGAACAGCACCAGCACCGACCACAGCGACCACACCGAGAACCCGATGTGCTCGGTGAGGATGGAGTAGATCAGGTTGCGGCGGGCGATCCGGGCGCCGCGGGCCGTCCAGAAGGCGGGGTCCTCGGGCCGCCAGTCCTCGATCCAGCGGCCCCGGGGCGGGCGGGCGCGGTCCCCGCGCGCGGCCTGTGTCGTGACGGTCATGGGCGCTCTCCCTGGTCGGTTCGGACGGGCCGACCGTAGGAAGGCGGCGTTTCGGGCGCGTGTGACCGGGCGTACGCCCGTGCTAACTCCGCCGCACCGCGCGTGACCGCCGCAGGTGAGCCGCGCGGTAGATCCGGGCCGCGCCGGGTAGGCAGGGGATCGCGGGCGGCGGGGGAAACGGAGGCAGGACCGATGGCGACCTGCGAGGTCTGCGGCAACGACTACGACATGACGTTCGAGGTGCACGCGCAGGGGCAGGTGCACACGTTCGACTCGTTCGAGTGCGCGGTCACGAAGATGGCGCCGGTGTGCGAGCACTGCCAGTGCCGGATCATGGGGCACGGCGTGGACGTGGACGGGCACTGGTACTGCTGCGCGCACTGCGCCCGCGCGGTCGATCCCGAGCGCGGGCGGCAGGTGCGGGACGCCGTCCCGGCCTAGCCTCCGGCGCGGCCACGGCCGGCCGGGCGGCCGGCGCGCGCCGGCAGCCCGGCGCCGAACGGCTGCTCGCGGCCGTCCTCCAGGTAGACGGCGCGGCCGTCGGCCATGGCCCGCAGGCTGGGGTCCATCCGGCGGGAGACGTGCGGCGGCGCCAGCTCGGGGATCTTCTCCGGCGCGACCAGGACGTGGTCGGACAGCTCCTCGGGCGGCAGCCGGATCGCCGCGATCTGCTCCCCGGTGATCGTGCCGCCGAACACGAACACGTTGACGGCGTCCACGCCGTCGTCGCGCGGCGAGCCCCAGTCGACGCAGGCCAGGCCGTCCAGCCGGGGGACGAGGCCGAGCTCCTCCTCGCACTCGCGCACGCACGCCGACAGCGGGGACTCGTCGGCTTCGATGACCCCGCCGGGGAGATACCAGCCCTCGCTGTAGGTGGGCTTGACCAGCAGGACCCGCCCGAGGTCGTCCAGGAGCAGGGCCGCCGCGGCGCCGCGGGAGCGCGGCAGGGAGGCGTAGTAAGCAAGGTCGGGCATGTACCGAGGTTAGGCGTGATCACCGCGGTGCGGCCGGGGCCGGGCGGGCGCGGGGGCCGCATCCGTCCGCGAGATCACCGGGCCGCCGCGAATCCGTTCGGGAAACAGGTGAAAAACGACGAATGGGCCATGACAAGGATCGACAACGCTTGACACGCGCGCGTCAGGAAACGAGCCGCGGCGGCCGCCGCGGCGCCGGGCTGACTTCGGCGGACGCCGCAGCGTGAACGGCTCTTAACGCCCGGGTCACACGGGGGAAGCGCGGGCGAAACGGCCCCCGCCGAACCTGGGCGCATGACCGGGACTCCCACGCACTGCCCGTACTGCGCCCTGCAATGCGGCATGACCCTGCACGACACCGGCGAGGGCACCGTGCGGGTCGAGCCGCGCGGCGACGTCCCCGCGAACCGCGGCGGGCTGTGCCAGAAGGGCTGGACGGCCGCGGAGCTGCTCACCGTCCCCGACCGGCTGACCGCGCCGCTGATGCGGCGCGACCGGGCCGCGCCGCTGGAGCCCTGCACGTGGGACGAGGCCCTCGACCGGGTCGCCGCGGAGGCCGCCCGGCTGCGGGCGCTGCACGGCCCGGACGCCGTCGCGGTGTTCGGCGGCGGCGGGCTGACCAACGAGAAGGCGTACCTGCTCGGCAAGTTCGCGCGGGTCGCGCTCGGCACGTCCCAGATCGACTACAACGGCCGGTTCTGCATGTCGTCGGCCGCGGCGGCGTCCGGCCGCGCGTTCGGCATGGACCGCGGCCTGCCGGGGCCGGTCACCGACCTGGCGGCGTCCGGCGCGGTGCTGCTCGTCGGGACGAACCCTGCCGAGACGATGCCGCCGTTCATGCGGCACCTGGCGGAGATGCGCGACGGCGGCGGCGCCCTCATCGTGGTGGACCCGCGCCGCACCGCCACCGCCCGCCAGGCCGACCTGCACCTGCAGCCGGTGCCCGGGACCGACCTCGCGCTCGCCAACGGGCTGCTGCACCTGGCGCTGGCCGAGGGCCTCGCCGACGAGGACTACATCGCCGCCCGCACCGCCGGGTTCGACGCGGTCCGCACGGTGGTGAACGCGTACTGGCCGGACCGCGTCGAGCGGATCACCGGCGTCCCCGTCCCGGCGATGCGCGAGGCCGTCCGGCTGCTGGCCCGCGCCGCCCGCGCCCACGTGCTGACCGGGCGGGGCGGCGAGCAGCACGCGCGCGGCACCGACACCGTGAGCGCCTTCATCAACCTGGCGCTCGCGCTCGGGCTGCCCGGCCGCGCCGGCTCGGGGTACGGGTGCCTGACCGGGCAGGGCAACGGGCAGGGCGGCCGCGAGCACGGGCAGAAGGCCGACCAGCTCCCCGGCTACCGCGGGATCGGCGACCCGGCGGCCCGCGCGCACGTCGCGGCGGTGTGGGGCGTCGACCCGGCGGACCTGCCGGGACCGGGGCGGTCGGCCTACGAGCTGCTGTCGGCGCTCGGCACCGCCGGCGGCCCGCGGGCGCTGCTGCTGTTCGGGTCGAACCCGGTGGTCTCCGCGCCGCGCGCCGCCCACGTGGAGGAGCGGCTGGACGCCCTGGACCTGCTGGTGGTCGCCGACTTCGTCCCGTCGGAGACCGCCCGGCGCGCCGACGTCGTGCTGCCGGTCGCGCAGTGGGCGGAGGAGTCGGGGACGATGACGAACCTGGAGGGCCGGGTGCTGCGCCGCCGCCGGGCCGTCCGTCCGCCGGCCGGCGTCCGCACCGACCTGGAGGTCATCGCGGCGCTGGCGGAGCGGCTGAAGGCGCCGGGGGAGTGGACCGCCGACCCCGGGGCGGTGTTCGCCGAGCTGCGCCGCGCGAGCGCCGGCGGCGCCGCCGACTACTCCGGCATCGACGCGGCGCGGATCGACGCCGAGGGCGGCGTGTTCTGGCCCTGCCCGGACCCGGACCACCCGGGCACCCCGCGCCCCTACCTGGACCGTTTCGAAACGCCGGACGGGCGCGCCCGGTTCGTGCCGGTCGAGCACCGCGGCCCCGCCGAGGACGTGGACGCCGCCCACCCCGTGTACCTGACCACCGGCCGGGTCCTCGCGCAGTACCAGTCGGGCGCGCAGACCCGCCGCGTGCCGGCGCTGGCCGAGGCCGCGCCGGGGCCGTTCGTGGAGCTGCACCCCGACCTCGCCGAGCGCCT
Source organism: Spirillospora sp. NPDC127506 (assembly GCF_040302145.1). Taxonomy (NCBI): domain Bacteria; kingdom Bacillati; phylum Actinomycetota; class Actinomycetes; order Streptosporangiales; family Thermomonosporaceae; genus Spirillospora; species Spirillospora sp. NPDC127506. The sequence continues at coordinate 23,096 of NZ_JBEORG010000035.1, forward strand.
CGGCATCGAGGACGGCGCCGAGGTGCGGGTGGAGAGCCGCCGGGCCGCGGTGACTCTGCGGGCGCGGCTGACCGACGCGGTCCGCGACGACACCGTGTTCGTCCCGTTCCACTGGCCGGGGGAGGGGCGGGCGAACCTGCTCACCAACCCAGCGCTGGATCCGGTGTCGCGGATGCCGGAGTTCAAGGTGTGCGCCGTCCGGGTGGGAGTGAGTCCCTTTTAACACGGCGGTGACAAAGGAGACCCAGCGGCGAAACCGCTCCTGCGGAGGATCTGACCATGACCACGACACCCGAAGCCACGATCACCGAGGACCCGGCGGTCCGCTGGTTCCACATCTGCTCCTACGCCGACCTGATCCCCGAGCGGGGGGTCTGCGCGATGGTGGACGGCACGCAGGTTGCGGTCTTCCGGGTCTTCGACGGCGGCCTGCACGCGCTGTCGAACCTCGACCCGTTCAGCGGCGCCTACGTGCTGTCGCGCGGGATCCTCGGCACCCGGAACGGGACGCCGACCATCGCGTCCCCCATGTACAAGCAGGTGTTCGACCTGCGGACCGGGGTGTGCCTGGACGATCCGCGGGTGGCGCTGCCGGTGTTCCCGGTCCGCCGCGCCGGGGACCGGGTGGAGGTGGCGCTCACCGATGAGCACCGGCAGTGAGCCGCCGGCCGGGTTCGCCGAGCCGCTCGCGGGGTTCGCGGTCGGCGTGACCGCGGCGAGGCGGCACGAGGAGCTCGCCACGCTGCTGGAGCGGCGCGGCGCGCGGGTCGTGCTCGCCCCCGCCATCCGCCTCGTCCCGCTCGCCGACGACGCCGAGCTGCTGGAGGCGACGCGGGCGTGCGCGGCCGGGCCGCTGGACCACGTCGTCGTCACGACCGGGATCGGGTTCCGGGCGTGGCTGGAGACGGCGGACGGGCACGGGCTGCGGGACGCCCTGGTGTCCCGGCTCGCCGCCGCGGACATCGTGGCCCGCGGCCCGAAGGCGCGCGGCGCGGTCCGGTCCGCCGGGCTGCGGGAGGCGTGGTCGCCGGACTCGGAGGGGTGCGCCGAGGTCACCCGGCACCTGCTGGGCAAGGACCTGGCGGGCGCCCGGATCGCCGTGCAGCTGTACGGGGAGCGGCAGCCGGAGCTGACCGGGGCGCTGCGCGCCGCGGGCGCCGAGGTGATCGAGATCCCGGTGTACCGGTGGTCGCGCGCCGACGACCCGACGCCGCTGCGCCGGCTCGTCGGCCAGGCGGTCGCCGGCACGGTCGACGCGATCACGTTCACCTCGGCGCCCGCGGTCGACGCGACGCTGGCCGTGGCGGCGGACGACGGGCTGGAGGAGGCCCTGGTGGAGGCCATGCGCACCCACGTCGTGGCGGCGTGCGTCGGGCCGGTCACCGCGGAGGCGCTCACCGGCCGCGGCGTCCCGACCGTCCAGCCGGAGCGCGCCCGGCTCGGCGCGCTCGTCCGCGCGCTGGTCACCGGGCTGCCGGGGCGGCGGTCGCGGCGGCTGTCGGTGCGCGGGGCGTCGCTGGAGCTGCGCGGGCACGCCGTCGTGCTGGACGGGCAGCTGCGGCCGATCGCGCCCGCGCCGATGGCGATCCTGCGGGCGCTCGCGCGGCGTCCCGGGCACGTGGTGTCGCGGGCGGAGCTGTGCGGCGCGCTGCCGAGCCGGTCGGCCGGGGTCGGCGCGCCGCGCGGGAGGGACGCGCGGCCGCAGGCCGACGAGCACGCGGTGGAGATGGCGGTGGCGCGGCTGCGGCGCGGGCTGGGCCGGCCGGGGATCGTGGAGACGGTCGTCAAGCGCGGCTACCGGCTGGCGTGCGACCCGCGCCTCGCCGACCGGATCACGGCGGGCGCCGGTGGCTGACCGGGGCCCGGCGCTGCTGGCCGTCGCGCACGGGACGCGCGACCCGGCCGGCCCCGCGGTGGTCCGGGAGCTGCTCGGCCGGGTGCGCGCGATGCGGCCGGGCCTGCGGGTCGCCGAGGCGTACGGGGAGCTGGCGGAGCCGTCGCTGGAGGAGGCCGCGTCCGTCCTCGCGCCGGGCGGCGGCCCGGTGGTCGTGGTGCCGCTGATGCTGGCGCGCGGCTACCACGCGCTGATCGACATCCCGGAGCGGGCGGCCCGGCTGCTGCCGGGCGCGGTGGCGGCCCGGCCGCTCGGACCGGACCCGCTGCTGGCCGCCGCCCTCGCCGGCCGGCTCGCGGAGTGCGCGCGGACCCGGACCCCGCCGCGCCGCCCCGACGCCGGCGTCCGGGGCGCGGCGGGGTCCGCCGATCCGGCCGGGGCCGTCGACGTGCGGGCCGCCGCCCAGCTGCTGGCGCGGCGGCTGCGGCGGCCCGTCACCTGCGGGTTCGTCGCCGCGGGCGGGCCGGCGCTGGACGAGGCCGTCGCGCGGCTGCGGCGGCGGGGGGCGGCGCGCGTGGCCGTGGCGACGTACCTGCTGGCGCCGGGCCGGTTCCTGGACCGGGTGCGGGCGTGCGGCGCCGACGCGGTGGCCGCGCCGATCGGGGCGCACGACGCCGCGGCGCGGCTGGTGCTGCGCCGCTACGACGAGGCGCTGTCGCGCATGAACGAGCCGGTGTCGGTGCGCTGACCGGCCTCTTCCCGGCCCGGCGGGGGGACGGCGCCGCCGCCCTGCGCCGCCCCCCGCCGCCGCGCCCCGTCCCGTTCGGGGGCCGCGAACCGGTCGTCGTGGTGGGCCAGGAGGCGCAGCAGCAGCTCCCGGAACTGGCGCCGCTCGTCCGGTGACAGCGGCGCGAACAGGACCTCGTTGAGGCGGGCGCGGGCGGCCAGGCTCTCCCCGAGGAACAGCCGGCCGTCCTCGGTGGCGTCCAGCGCGTAGCGGCGCCGGTCCTCGGGGTCGCGGCGGCGCTCGACGTGCCCGGCCTTCTCCAGGGCGTCCACGATGCCGACCAGGTCGCCGGCGTCCATGCGGAGCCGCTCGGCGACCTCGCGCTGCGACAGCGGCCCGGACCGCGCGACGCACCACAGGACGAGCAGGTGGGGCAGCCGCGGCTGGCCGGGGAACATCCGCGCCCCGGTGCGCCGCACGAGCCGCACCGCCTCGAACATCAGGTAGGTGGGCGAGTCGTACATGGGGTCCGGCTGATCCGTCACGCCCGCTCCTCGGGGGTTGCTTGGCCCTGCCTATTTCTCTTGACGTGAGAGATAGGGTACTCCTACCGTTGGAGGGCCCAAAATATGGGTGTGCACTCCATGCGGAGGGGAGGCCCCATGCCGGACGGGGGACCCGCCGTCGAGGTCGACGGCCTGATCAAGAGGTTCGGCGACGTGGAGGCCGTGCGGGGGATCGAGTTCACCGTGCGGCCGGGGGAGATCTTCGGTTTCCTCGGCCCGAACGGCGCGGGCAAGTCCACGACGATCAACATGCTCTGCACGCTGCTGCGGCCGACCGGCGGCCGCGCCCTGGTGGCCGGGCACGACGTGGTCGCCGAGCGCGACAGCGTCCGCCGCAACATCGGGCTGGTGTTCCAGGACCCCACGCTGGACGGCTACCTGTCGGCGGAGCAGAACCTGCGCTTCCACGCCGAGCTGTACGGGGTGCCGCGGTCGGTGACCCGCGCCCGCATCCGGCAGGTCCTGGAGATGGTCGGGCTGTGGGACCGCCGCGAGGACCTGGTGCAGACCTTCTCCGGCGGGATGAAGCGTCGGCTGGAGATCGCGCGCGGCCTGCTGCACTCGCCGCGGGTGCTGTTCCTGGACGAGCCGACCGTCGGCCTCGACCCGCAGACCCGCGCGTCGATCTGGGAGTACATCCGGCAGCTTCAGGCCGCCGAGGAGATCACGATCTTCATGACCACGCACTACATGGACGAGGCCGAGTTCTGCGAGCGCATCGCGATCATGGACTCGGGGCGGATCGTGGCGCTGGACACCCCGGAGGCGCTGAAGGCGGGCGTGGGCAGGGACCGGGTCCGCATCCAGACCGCCGACGACGAGGCGGCGATCGCCGCGATCAAGGAGCGCTTCGACCTGGAGGCGGTCGTGTCGGAGGGCGCGGTGGCGTTCTCGGTGGTCTCCGGCGAGGCGTTCGTGCCGCGGCTGTTCGCCGAGCTGGGCGTCCCGATCCGGTCGGTGAACGTGGCGCGGCCGTCGCTGGACGACGTGTTCATGTCGTTCACCGGCAGCACGATCCGGGACGCCGAGGCGACCGGGAACGACCGGATGCGGATGGCGATGCGCGCGGCGCGGCGATGACGGGCCGGACGAGGACGATGCGGGGGCGGGCGATGCGGGGACGGGCGATGACGGGGCCGACGGCGGCGGACGAGGAGGCGGCGATGGCGGGCACCGCGGAGAAGGCGGCGGCTCCGGAGGTCGTCCGGGTCCGGGTGCCCGACCGCGGCCTGCGGCAGGACCTGCGCGCCGTGAAGATCGTCCTGCACCGGGAGCTGATCCGGTTCTGGCGGGACAAGCTGCGGATGGTGTCCGGCCTGGTCCAGCCGGTGCTGTGGCTGCTGGTCATGGGCACCGGCCTGTCGAACCTGGTGACGAGCGGCGGCGGCCCGGCCGGAAACGTCGATCTGAAGACCTTCATCTACCCCGGCGTGTGCGCGATGTCGGTGATGTTCACCGCGATGTTCTCCGCCGGGTCGATCGTCTGGGACCGGGAGTTCGGGTTCCTGCGCGAGATGCTCGTGGCGCCGGTCAGCCGCAGCGCCATCGTGATCGGCAAGTGCGTCGGCGGCGCGCTCGTGGCGACCCTGCAGGGCGTGGTGATCGTGATGCTCGCGCCACTGGCCGGCGTCCCCTACGACCCGGCGCTGATGCTGCAGCTGATCGGCCTGATGTTCATCGGGGCGTTCGCGCTGACCGGGTTCGGGGTGATGATGGCCGCGCGGATCACCCAGATGCAGGCGTTCTTCGGCCTCATGCAGATGGCGATGATGCCGATGATGTTCCTGTCGGGCGCGCTGTACCCGCTGAACGGGCTGCCGACGTGGCTGAGCGTGCTGACCCGGTTCAACCCGCTGACCTACGCGGTCGACCCGATGCGGCACGTGGTGTTCGCGCACCTGGACGTCTCGCAGCGGCTGCTGCGCACCTTCGACCCGGGCGTCACGTGGGGCGGCTGGACGGTGCCGATCTGGCTGGAGATCCTGATCGTCCTCGGCATGGGCCTCGGGCTGATGCTGGTGGCCATCGTGGAGTTCCGCCGCGCCGGCTGACCGCCGCGCCGGCTGACCGCCGCGCCGGCTGACCGCGAGGCCGGACGGAGACGGGGAAGGCCCGCCCGGCCGAGCGGCCGGGCGGGCCTTCCCCGCGGCGCGGGAGAGGTCAGACGGCGAAGTCCAGCAGCGGGCGGGCGTTGCTGGGGTGCCGCAGCTTGGACAGCGACTCCTTCTCCAGCTGGCGGATCCGCTCGCGGGTCAGGCCGAGCGCCTTGCCGATCTCGTCCAGGGTGCGCGGCGTCCCGTCGTACAGCCCGAACCGCATCGCCATGATCTTGGCTTCGCGCGGGGACAGGATGTCGAGGGTGCGGCGCAGCTGGTCGGCCATGAGCTGGCGGTCGACCAGCTCGGAGGCCTCGGGGCTGTCGGTGTCCTCGATGAGGTCGCCGATGCGGGTCTCGCCGTCCTCGCCGATGGTGGAGTCCAGGCTGATCGGCTGCCGGCTGGTGCGCAGCAGCTCGCGGACCTGCTCGGGGCTCTTGTCCAGCTCGGCGGCCAGCTCCTCCGGGGTGGGCTCGCGGCCGAGCCGCTGGTGCATGTCGCGCTCGACGCGGCTCAGCTTGCTGAGCATCTCCAGCACGTGCACCGGCAGCCGGATGGTGCGGGCGGAGTCGGCGAAGCCGCGCTGGATGGCCTGCCGGATCCACCACATGGCGTAGGTGGAGAACTTGTAGCCCTTGGAGTAGTCGAACTTCTCCACGGCGCGGATCAGGCCGAGGTTGCCCTCCTGGACGACGTCCAGCAGCGACAGGCCGCGGTCGGAGTACTTCTTGGCGACCGACACCACCAGGCGGAGGTTGGCCTCCAGCATGTGGGCCTTGGCGCGGCGGCCGTCGGCGGCGATCCACTCCAGGTCGGCGCGCAGGTCGGGGGAGAGGTCCTCGTTCTCCAGCTTGTGCTCGGCGTACAGGCCGGCCTCGATGCGCTTGGCGAGCTCGACCTCCTGCTCGGCGGTGAGCAGCTGGCGGCGGCCGATGGCCTTGAGGTAGGTGTGGACGGAGTCGCCCATGGCGGTGGACTGGTCGTCCAGGTCGGTGGGCGTGTCGGCGGCCTCGACCTCGGTGACCTCGAACTCCTCGTCGGCCGCGTCCGCGGCGTCGCCGCCGCGCTTCGCGGCCCGGCCGGCGCCCTTGCCGCCCGCCTTGCCGTCCTTGCCGGCGTCCTTGTCCGCGTCCTCGCCCGCGTTGCCGGGGGTCTTGCCCGAAGCCCTGCGGGGCGCGCGCCTCTTCGCGGGGGCGGCCGTAGCCTGGGCGGTCTCCCCGCCGTCGTGGTCGGCGGCCGCGGCCGTCTTGCGGACGGTGTCGGACTCGCCCGCCAGGCTGATGCCGGCCTCGGACAGCTCGCGCAGGATGGAACGGCCCTGGGCCGGGCTGAGCCCGGCGCTCTCGAAGGCCCCCCGCACCTCGTCGAGCGAGAGGCGCCCTTGGGCACGGCCACGCTTGAGGAGCTCGTTGAGCGCGGGGCCCGCCGACTCCGTGAGCGGGGTCTCGACGGCGCTACGCGGCATGGGGACACCCCCCTCCCTTCGGTGTGTGAGTGCGGCGCGGATTGTGTGTTCGCTGGTGGCGCACGCACTTAACGGAACGTCGCACGGCCGGGGCATTGTTCCCGCGGCCGCGGGACCGGCGGCCCGCCGGGGGATCGCGGAGGAACGATCCAGAAGCTGCTGGTGCCCGCGATGGGCCGCTTCATGCGGTCTGACCTGAATCGATCCGACCTTACTGCGTAAAGGCGCCGGGCGGTGACGGCGTGACGAAGGCCACTACCCGCCGGAGTCCTTCTGCCGCAGAGTCCGACCATAACGCGCGATGACCCGTTCGCGCAGGTCAGGGTCGTCTCGGGGGACGGGTTCGAGGAAGACCTCGTCGATCTCCTCGTGCGCGTCCCGCAGCTCGTGCGCCATGCGGACGCAGGCCCGCTCGATGTCGGCGGCGGTGAGGTCGTCGCGGAAGTCCAGCCGGGCGCAGGCGAGGACGCGGTCGGTGCCGAACGTGACGGTGATGATGTCGACGACCCACTCGACCTCGGGGGCCCCGCCGAGGCGGGCGCGGACGTCGGCGACGATCCGCGGGTCGGCCTGGGAGCCGGTCAGCAGGTTGAGGTTGATGCGGCCGAGGATCAGCGCGACGGCGGTGAGCAGCACCCCGATGAGCAGGGATCCGGCGCCGTCCCAGGCCGCCGAGCCGGTCAGCCGGTGCAGGCCGAGCGCGGCGGCGGCGATCAGGACGCCGATCAGGGCCGCGGAGTCCTCCAGCAGGACGCTGACCGAGGTCGGCTCGTCGGTGCGGCGGATGTGGGCGATCACGGGCAGGTCCTCCGCGCGGGCGGCGGCCCGGACCTGCCGGAGGGCCTGCTGCCAGGAGACCGCCTCCAGCGCGAACGCGACGCCGAGCACGGCGAAGGCGACGAGGGTGCCGGACTCCTCGTCCGGCCGATGCCCGGTGAAGGTCTGGACGCCCTGGTAGAAGGAGAACAGCGCGCCCATCCCGAAGATCGCGACGGCGACGAGCAGCGTCCAGATGTAGCGCTCCTTGCCGTAGCCGAGGGGGTGGCGGCGGTCGGCGGGGCGGCCGCTGCGGCGCAGCCCGACGAGAAGCAGCAGCTCGTTGAAGGTGTCGGCGACCGAGTGCGCGGTCTCGGCGGCCATGGACGCCGACCCGGTGGCCAGCGCGGCGAACCCCTTGGCGACGGCGATGCCGAGGTTGGCGCCGAAGGCGAGCAGGACGGTGAGGCGGCTTTCGTTCTCCTTGCCCCCGCCGTTCGCCTGCCCGCTGCGCTGTCCGGCCATGGTCGTCCTCTCCCCGCCCCGTCACCGTGTCATGCGCGGGCGCGCCGGGCGGTCAGGGCGCGGGGGCGCGGAGGCGGGCGCGGTCGGGCTTCCCCGACGCCAGCAGCGGGATCGCCTCCACCAGCTCCAGCTCGCGGGGCGCGGCCCAGGCGGGCATCGTCTCGCGGACGAGGGCGCGCAGCTCGGCCAGCCGCGGCGCGGCGGACGCGGCGGGCACGACGACGGCGGTGACGCGCTCGCCCCATTCGGGGTCGGGCCGCCCGACCACGACGACGTCCCGGACGCCCGGGTGGCGCGACAGCGCGGCGGCCACCTCCCCGGCGACGACCTTCTCCCCGCCGGTGTTGATCACGTCGTCGACGCGGCCGCGGACGCGCAGCCGGCCGTCCTCGATCGCGCCGAGGTCCTGGGTGACGAACCAGTCGCCGTCCCTGGCCTCGGCGGTCAGCTCGGGGCGCAGCCGGTACCCGGTGAACAGGGACGGGCCGGCCAGCCGGATGCGGCCGCCGTCGCCGAGCGCGACGCGCATGCCGTCCAGGGGCGTCCCGTCGTAGACGCAGCCCCCGCAGGTCTCGCTCATGCCGTAGGTGGTGAACACGCGGGCGCCGCGCTCGCGGGCCTCGGCGAGCAGGCCGGGCGCGGCGGCGGCGCCGCCGAGGACGATCGCGCCGAGCCGCGACAGGTCGGCGCCGGTGTCCAGCAGGCGGCGCAGCTGGGTGGGGACGAGGGAGACGTGGAGGCCGTCGGCGCGCGCGGCGGCCGCGGCGTCGAAGCGCGGCGCGATGACCGGGTCGGTGCCGGCGACGAGGGAGCGGACGAGGACCTGGACGCCGGAGATGTGGCTGGTGGGCAGGCAGCACAGCCACCGGTCGCCCGGCCGGGCCCCGATCCGGGCGAGGGTCCCGGCGGCGGAGTGCCGCAGCGCGTCCCCGGACAGCTCGACGAACTTGGGGGCGCCGGTGGAGCCGGACGTGGCGATCAGCACGGCGGTGCCGGCGTCCACGGGCGGGTGCGCGCCGGGGCGGGGGAGGAGCCCGTCCGGGGTCTCGACCGCGTCGGGCGCCAGCGCGTCCAGCAGACCGCGCAGCGCCGGTGCGGGAAGATCGGGGGAGAGCGGGCAGATCGCGGGGCCGCCGCCGAGCGCGTCCGCCAGGGCGTCCAGCAGGCGGGGGCCGGGCGGCAGGACGACGGCGTGCAGCGGGCGGTCCATGATCTCCTCAGCGTAGACGACCCCGCTGAACGCGTTCAAACGGCGGGGCGGTTGAATGGGTCGCGACCGCCCGCGACCCCGGCCGGCGCGGGGCACCAGGGAGAGGAACACATGGTCTCGGAGCTGTTCGACGCGGACGCGTGGAAAGAGGTCGAGGGGTTCGGCTTCACCGACATCACCTACCACCGGGCCGTCGACCACGGCACGGTGCGGGTGGCGTTCGACCGCCCGGAGGTGCGCAACGCGTTCCGCCCCCACACGGTGGACGAACTGTACCGGGCGCTGGACCACGCGCGGATGTCCAGCGACATCGGCTGCGTGCTGCTGACGGGCAACGGGCCGTCGCCGAAGGACGGCGGCTGGGCGTTCTGCTCGGGCGGCGACCAGCGCATCCGCGGCAAGGACGGCTACAAGTACGCCGAGGGCGAGACGTCCGACACGATCGACCCGGCGCGGGCGGGGCGGCTGCACATCCTGGAGGTGCAGCGGCTGATCCGGATGATGGGCAAGGTCGTCATCTGCGTGGTCCCGGGCTGGGCCGCGGGCGGCGGGCACAGCCTGCACGTGGTGTGCGACCTGACGCTCGCGAGCCGCGAGCACGCCCGGTTCAAGCAGACCGACGCGGACGTGGCGAGCTTCGACGGCGGGTTCGGGTCGGCGTACCTGGCGCGGCAGGTCGGGCAGAAGTTCGCCCGCGAGATCTTCTTCCTCGGCGACACCTACGACGCCGAGGCCGCGCACCGGATGGGCATGGTCAACGCCGTCGTCCCGCACGCCGAGCTGGAGGCCACGGCGCTGGAGTGGGCGCGGAAGGTCAACGGCAAGAGCCCGACGGCGCAGCGGATGCTGAAGTTCGCGTTCAACCTGGTCGACGACGGGCTGGTCGGGCAGCAGGTGTTCGCCGGGGAGGCGACGCGGCTGGCCTACGGCACCGACGAGGCGGCCGAGGGCCGCGACTCGTTCCTGGAGAAGCGCGACCCCGATTGGTCGCGTTTCCCGTGGTACTACTAAGTGTCCATACGCACGGTGTGATCCGGAATACCGTCATTCGGCGGGCAGGCAATCGGCAGCTCAGGGGGTTCGGCGGGTGCGGGTCTTCTCCATCCCGATGCGGACGCGGTTCCGCGGTGTGACGCGGCGGGAGGGCGTCCTGGTGCGGGGCCCCGCCGGCTGGGGGGAGTTCTCGCCGTTCGCCGAGTACGGCCCGGCCGAGTGCGCCCGCTGGCTGGCCGCCGCGCGGGAGGCCGCCCGCGACGGCTGGCCGGCGCCGGTCCGCGACCGGATCCCGGTGAACGCGACGATCCCGGCGGTGGGCCCGGAGCGGGCGCACGCGCTGGCCAAGGAGTCGGGCTGCCGCACCGCGAAGGTGAAGGTCGCCGAGCGCGGGCAGACCGACGCCGACGACATGGCGCGGGTGGAGGCCGTCCGCGACGCGCTCGGCCCGGACGGCCGGGTGCGCATCGACGTGAACGGCGGCTGGGACGTCGGGCACGCCGCCCGGATGATCCGGGCGCTGGACCGGTGGGGGCTGGAGTACGCCGAGCAGCCCTGCGCGACGCTGGAGGAGCTGGCGGCGGTGCGGCGGCGGGTGGACGTGCCGATCGCGGCGGACGAGTCGATCCGCCGCGCCGAGGACCCGCTGCGGGTGCGGGCGGCGGAGGCCGCCGACGTGGCGGTGCTGAAGGTGCAGCCGCTCGGCGGGGTCGCGGCGGCGCTGCGGGTCGCGGAGGCGTGCGGGCTGCCGGTGGTGGTGTCGAGCGCGGTGGAGACGTCGGTGGGCCTGGCGGCGGGGGTGGCGCTGGCCGCGGCGCTGCCGGAGCTGCGCTACGCGTGCGGGCTGGGCACGCTGTCGCTTCTTGAGGGCGACGTCGTGCGCGAGCCGCTGCGCCCGGTGGCCGGCGAGATCGAGGTGCGGCGCCCCGAGGTGGACGAGGAGGCGCTGCGCCGCTGGGAGGCTCCCGCCGGGGGGTGGCGCGAGCGGGCCCTGGCCGCGCAGCGGCACCTGGGCGGGCCGGAGCTGATCGGGGCGGCGCCGTGAACCCGGCGACCGCGCTGGCGACCGTGCTGGTCGACGAGCTGCTGCGGAGCGGGATGACCGACGCGGTGCTGGCGCCGGGGTCGCGGTCGGCTCCGCTGGCGCTGGCGCTGCAGGCCGCCGAGGAGTCCGGGCGGCTGCGGCTGCACGTGCGGATCGACGAGCGGTCGGCGTCGTTCCTCGGACTGGGCCTGGCCAAGCGCTCGGGCCGCCCGGTGGCGCTGGTGTGCACGTCGGGGACGGCGGCGGCGAACTTCCACCCGGCGGTGATCGAGGCGCACGAGTCGGGCGTCCCGCTGATCGTGATCACCGCGGACCGGCCGCCGGAGCTGCGCGACACCGGCGCGAACCAGACGATCGACCAGGTGAAGCTGTACGGGACGGCGGTGCGGTGGAGCACCGAGGTCGGCGTGCCGGAGAACCGCCCCGGCATGGTGGCGTACTGGCGGTCGCTGGCCAGCCGCGCGTGGGGTGTGGCGCAGGCGCCGTCGCCGGGGCCGGTGCACCTGAACGCGGCGTTCCGCGAGCCGCTGATCCCCGACGGCGACGAGACGTGGTGCGAGCCGCTCGACGGCGACGCGACGGGCGCGTGGACGAAGGTGCGGCCGGCGACGCCGGGTTCGGTGCTGCACGTCCCGCCGACGCGCCGCGGCGTGCTGGTGGTGGGGGACGGGGCGTCGAACGTCAAGCGGTACGTGGCGGCTGCGTCGATGGCCGGGTGGCCCGTGCTGGCCGAGCCGAACGGCAACGCCCGCTACGGCGACCACGCCCTGTCGTCGCACCATTTCCTGCTGGGCGTCCCGGAGTTCGTGGAGCGGCACCGCCCCGAGGTGGTGGTGACGCTCGGCAAGCCGGGGCTGTCGCGGCCGCTGCTGTCGCTGCTGCGCCGCGCCGAGGAGCACATCGTCCTCGCCCCGGACCTGGCGCGCTGGCCCGACCCGGTGCGGTCGGCGACGCAGGTGGCGCCGGAGGTGGAGATCCCGGTGGTGTCGGGCGACGACGCGTGGCTGAAGTCGTGGCGGGCCGCGGACCTGGCCGCGGCGGCGGCGGTGGACGCGGTGCTGGACGCGGTGCCGCAGGTGAGCGAGCCGCGGCTGGCCCGCGACCTGGTGGCGGGGCTGCCGGGCGGGTCGCTGCTGTTCACCGCGTCGAGCATGCCGATCCGGGACCTGGACCAGGTGATGCGCCCGCGCCGCGGCATCCGGATCATGGCGAACCGGGGCGCGAGCGGCATCGACGGGCTGATCTCGACGGCGATGGGCGCGGCGCTCGCGCACAGCGGCCGCTCTTATGCGCTGCTCGGCGACCTGGCGTTCCTGCACGACCAGAACGGCCTGGTCGTCGGCCCGCACGACCGGCGCCCCGACCTGGCGGTGATCGTGGTGAACAACCGGGGCGGCGGGATCTTCTCGCTGCTGCCGCAGGCGGCGCTGCGCGGCCCGTTCGAGCGGATCTTCGGCACCCCGCACCAGGTGGACGTGGAGGGGATCGCGGCCGCGCACGGCGTCCCGTACCGGCGGCTGGAGGCGGCCGCGGACCTGCCGAAGGCGATGGCGGGGGAGGGGCTGCGGATCATCGAGGCCCGCACCGACAGGGAGGCGAACGCGGCCCTGCACGCCGACATGCGCAAGGCCGCCCAGGCCGCCGTCCGCGCGACCCTGACCTGAGGAGCCGCGGCGCCGCCGCGGCGGCACTCATGTCCCAGCAAAAACTTACAATGTAAAGGTGCTGGGCGGTGTGCATCCCAACCACACCAGCACCACAAGAACATCCACCAAGGCAGCAGCCCCTCGTCGGTCGTCGCAGATGCGAAGGCCGGGCGGGCCACGTGGCCCGCCCGGCCTCTTTCCCGCTAGTCCGCGGGCATCACGGTGAAGGTGAATCCGGTGGCGGTCGGCCGCCGCATCGGGACGTCGCACTTGATCCGGCGCAGCGCCTCGTTCCTGCTGAGGCCGAGCGCGCGTGCGATGAGCCGGTCCGGGCGTACCGGCACCGGGTCGTCGAAGACGACCTGTACCCGCACCGGCCACGCCTCGTCGGCGGGACGGGCCGGCGGTACGTGGAGCCGCCAGGCTCCCGTCCAGTCGAGCGTGACGCGGTTGCGCCGGGCGAACAGCGGATCGAGCAGCGTGGACGCCACCAGTTCCGGATCGTTGGCGCGGTAGCCGTCGAGCAGGACCGGATCGAAGGATCTGACCGGAACCCGCTCGTGGACGGTGAGCTTGGTCGTGCGATCGCAGTCCGTGCAGCGGGCCGGCAGCCAGACCGACAGCAGCTTGCCGTTGGCGTTGACGCGGAACCTGCCCTCGCCGGCGGTGGCCGACTCCGAAAGGCAGTCCGTGCAGCGTGCGGACAGCAGCGGCAGCCTGGTCCGGCGGACGACCCAGCGCAGCACAGTATGAGGTTGTGAAGACATGATCTCTCTGGACCTGACACGAGGCCGATTGCGCGCGGCCTCGAACGCTGTATGACCGGGCGCACGCGGGCAGCCCGGCGGAACCGACGAGCGCGTCGGCTACAGGTGTGCGGAAGAAGGTGTCAGGTCTGGAGAGCAGGCGGGGTCACGCGGTTCGTCCTCTGTCCTCGCTGCGACGGGGGCCGAAGGCAACCTACGGGAACGCGTGAGGAGGGCTCAAACGGTTTTCCGGACGGCCCTCTGCCTCCCACGGACGAACTCGCCCAGGCAGGGGCCTGCGGCTCCGCCTGCGGAGGTTCAGGGGGCGAGGAAGCGGTCGCGGAGGGCCTCGGTGTCCTCGGGGGTCCAGCCGTGGCCGGCGAGCCAGCCGAGCGTCCCGCCGAACTCCTCGTCGACGCGCGCGAGGAGCTTTTCCATGAGGGCGGCGTGGGGCACGTAGGCCCCGGCCGGGCGGGAGTCGAGGTCGGCGGCGTAGGTGTCGCTGGCGCGCAGCCGCCGCAGGACGGCCTCCATGCGTTCCCCGGTCTGGGCGTAGTCGGCGACGATGGCCTCGCGGGTGACGCCGGCGACGTCGAGGGCGAGGGCGCAGACGACGCCGGTGCGGTCCTTCCCGGCCGCGCAGTGCACCAGGGAGGAGCCGTCGGTGCGGGTCATGACGCGGAGGGCGGCGACGATGGAGTCGCCGCGGTCGGTGAGGTAGCCCAGGTAGTGGCCGGCCGGGCGCTCGTCCCGCCAGGGGAGCGCCCTGTCCACGTCGGCGCCCGCGTCGGCGTCGGTGCCGGCGTCCGCCCCGGCGACGACGTCGGTGCGGCTGCCGGCTTCGGGGAACAGCGACAGCTGGTGGACGGTCACGGAGGGTATGCGGGTGAGGGGTCCGGGGCCTTCGAGCCGCACCTCGGCTTCACTGCGCAGGTCGATGACGTTCTTGAGGGCGTAGTCGTCGAGGAGGACGCGGACGTCGGCGACGGAGAGGTCCTGGAGGTTGTCGGAGCGGAGCACGCGGCCCCGCCTGGTGGTCCGTCCGTCGGCTGTGGGGAGTCCGCCGAGGTCGCGGGCGTTGACCGCACCGTCCAGTTCTATCCACCGTGTGCCACCGTCCATGACTTATGACCTTATAGCGCGGCGGTGGCCGGCGATTTGCGCGGGTGGCGCCGTTGACGAGAATTGGGCCGTGACCGCTCTCAACCTCTACCAATTGCGCTCCTTCCTCACCGTCAGTGAGGAGCACAGCATCACACGGGCCGCGAGTCGCCTGCATCTGGCGCAGCAGGCGGTGTCCTCGCAGATCAGGCAGCTGGAGCGGGCGCTCGGGGTGACGCTGCTGGTGCGCACCTCGCGGGGTGTGCTGCTCACTCCCGCGGGGGAGGAACTGGCTGCGGGCGGGAAAGCGGTGATCGCGGACGCCGATGCGCTGGTCGAGCGGGTGCGGGCCGTCGCCGCGGGGCAGGCGGGCCGGTTGCGGCTGGTGTGCAAGCCGCACGCGACGGCCGAGTTCGCGATCGAGGTCGCCGAGGCGATGGAGGCGGCGGTCCCGGGCGTGGTGATCGAGCTGGTGACGGTGTCGACGCTGCCGGAGGAACTGGAGCTGCTGGCGAGCGGCCGGGCGGACGCGGCGTTCCTGTGGACGCCGGCGGGCGACGGGAGCCTGCGGTACGCCGAGGTGCGCGAGGACCGGAGGATGGTGGCGCTGCCGGAAGGGCACCGGCTGGCGTCACGGGAGCCGGTGGTGCTGGCGGACCTGGCGGACGAGCCGGTGATCGTGCCGAAGGTGGTGGTGTCGCAGGACGTGCTGCGGCACTGGCTGGCCGAGCCGCGTCCGGACGGCCGGCCGGCGCTGCGCGGTCCGGCGGCGCAGCGGATCGAGGACCGGCTGATCCTGGTGGCGCGGGGGCGCGGGGTGTGGCTGGCGCCCGAGCCGCTGGCCGCATACTTCCCGGCGCCGAGGGTCCGGTGGGTGCCGGTGGTGGACGCGGCGCCCTCGTACCTGGCCGTGGTGTGGACGGCGCGGGCCCCGGAGTCGCTGGTGTCGCGGCTGGTCGCCGAGGTGCGGCGGATCACCGGGTGGGCGGGGGACTGAGCGCCCGCCCGGTGATCCGCCGCGGTAGTGGGGGCAGAACGGTGACCGGGTCAGAACATGGCGCCGTTGGCGCGCAGGGTCTGGCCGGAGACCCAGCCGGCGTCGGCGCCGATGAGCCATCCGACGAGGGGGGCGATGTCGTCGGGGGAGCCGAGGCGCCCGCGGGGGCTGTGGTGGGTCGCGGCCTCGATGGATTCGGGTGTTTCGGCGGCGCGGTAGAAGTCGTCGTCGATGGGGCCGGGGGCGACGGCGTTGACGGTGATGCCGCGGGCGCCGAGTTCCTTGGCGGCGGCGAGGACCATGCGTTCGACGGCGGCCTTGGAGCCGGAGTACAGGCCGTAGGGGCCGGTCATGACGGAGGTGAGGGTGGTGGACAGGACGACGTAGCGGCCGTTGTCGGCGAGGTGGCGTGCCGCGGCGCGCAGGGTGTTGAAGGCGCTGCGGGTGTTGAGGTTGATGAGGTGGTCGAAGTCGGCGTCGGTGTGGTCGGCGAGGGGTTTCTTGATGACGGCGCCGGGGGTGTGGACGACGATGTCGAGGTGTCCGTACCGTTCGGCGGTCTGGGCGAACAGGGCGTCGACCTGGGCGGAGTCGCAGGCGTCGGAGCGGACGGCTTCGGCGGTGACGCCGTGGTCGAGGAGTGCGGCGAGTGTGGTCTTGGCGGCGGTTTCGTCGCCGTTGTAGCTGATCACGGTGGTGGCGCCGCGGGCGGCGGCGTTCTCGGCGAACGCGGCGCCCTGGTTGCGGGTGCCGCCGACGATGAGGGCGACTTTGCCTTCGAGGTCGCGGGTGGCCGGGACCAGTGACATGGGTGTTATCCCCCGTGTGGTGTAGCTGGAGAAGATCGCGACCAGTGTGCGGGGGCGGGGGGCGGGTGGGGAAGCAGTGATGTGCTGTGGCGGCCACATGCCGTCGTTGTGGCGGCCGGTTCCGGGGGGCGGCGCGGCCGGTCACGGAGGGGCCGGTCACGGAGGGGCCGGTCGCGGAGGGGCCGGTCGCGGAGGGTATGCGGGGGTTCGGGTCATCACAGGCCCTTTGGGGTGAGGGGCGGGGGCGGAAGCCGGGACCTGCGAGCCAGGGCGGAATTGGCTCCGCGGCGTGGCGACCGTCCGGGTTCACGCTCCGTAGCGTTCGAGCAGTCGTTTTCGTGCTCGAACTGGAGGTTTCATGACCGCGACCCTGTACGCTCCTTCCCCTTCGTCCGGAGCTTCCGGGCGGCGTGCCGGGAGTGATTTCGCGCCGCTGGCGCGGCGGGTCCGCGAGAGCGGGCTGCTGGAGCGCCGCCGCGGCTACTACGCGCGGGCGATCGCGCTGAACCTGGCCGCGACGGCGGCGGTGTGGGGGGCGGTGGCGTGGGCGGGCGCCGGGTGGTGGACGGTGCTGCTGGGCGTGCCGCTGGCGGTGCTGGCGGCGCGGGCGGCGTTCCTGGGGCATGACGCGGGGCACCGGCAGATCGCGCGGACCGCGCGGGCGAACCGGTGGCTGGGGCTGCTGCTGGGCAACCTGCTGCTGGGGATGGGGCAC
This sequence comes from Spirillospora sp. NPDC127506, assembly GCF_040302145.1. NCBI lineage: Bacteria > Bacillati > Actinomycetota > Actinomycetes > Streptosporangiales > Thermomonosporaceae > Spirillospora > Spirillospora sp. NPDC127506. Next base: position 40,327 of record NZ_JBEORG010000035.1, read on the forward strand.
GGGTGGTGGAACGACAAGCACAACCGGCATCACGCGAACCCGAACCATGTGGGCAAGGACCCGGACGTGGGGGAGGGGGTGCTGGCGTGGACGCGGGAGCAGGCCGGGCGTAAGCGGGGTGTGCTGCGGTGGGTGGCGCGGCATCAGGCGGTGCTGTTCTTCCCGCTGCTGACGCTGGAGGGCGTCAACTTGAAGGTGGGGAGCCTGTTGTTCCTGCGGGGCCGTTCCCGGCGCGACCGGCTGGTGGAGGGCGGGCTGCTGCTGGTGCACGCGGCCTGGTATCTGGGGCTGGCGTTCGCGCTGCTCCCGCCGGCGCAGGCGGTGGCGTTGATCGCGGTGCAGCACGCGCTGTTCGGTGTGCATCTGGGTGCGGTGTTCGCGCCGAACCACAAGGGGATGGCGATGCCGGGGCCGGGTGAGCGGTGGGGGCATCTGCGGCGGCAGGTGCTGACGTCGCGGAACGTGCGGGGCGGGGCGGTCACCGACTGGCTGATGGGCGGGCTGAACTACCAGATCGAGCATCACCTGTTCCCGGGGGTCCCGCGGTGCAGCCTGCGGCGGGTGCGGCCGCTGGTGATGGAGCACTGCGCGGCGGTGGGGCTGCCTTACGCCGAGACGGGGCTGATCGAGTCGTACCGGCGGGCTCTTGGTCACATGCGGGAGATCGGGGAGCCGCTGCGGTAGGGGCGGGGCTATGCTCCGGCCATGCCGGAGGGACACACGATTCATCGACTGGCCGCCGAGCATCAGCGGATGTTCGGCGGCCATGCCGTCGCGGCGTCGAGCCCGCAGGGCCGGTTCGCGGAGGGGGCGCGGCGGCTGGACGGGCGGGTGCTGGTGGAGGCGGACGCGCACGGCAAGCATCTGCTTTTGGGGTTCGACGACGATGTGACGCTGCATGTGCATCTGGGGATCTACGGGCGGTTCGGGTTCGGTGCGGCGCCGCCGCCGGAGCCGGTGGGGCTGGTGCGGTTGCGGCTGGTGGGCGGGGGGTGTTTCGCGGATCTGCGGGGGCCGAACATGTGCGAGGTGCTGGAGCCGGGCGAGGTGAAGCTGCTGCGGGACCGGCTGGGGCCGGATCCGCTGCGGGCGGACGCCGATCCGGAGGTGGCGTGGCGGCGGATCAGCCGGTCGCGGACGCCGGTGGCGGTGCTGCTGATGGATCAGTCGGTGGTGGCGGGGCCGGGGAACATCTACCGGGCGGAGGTGCTGTTCCGGCAGGGGATCGATCCGCGGCTGCCGGGGCGGCGGCTGTCGGCGGAGCAGTGGGCGGGGATCTGGGACGATCTGGTGCTGCTGATGGCGGAAGGAGTGCGCGCGGGGCGGATCGACACGGTCCGTCCGGAGCACACGCCGGAGGCGATGGGGCGGCCGCCGCGCGTGGACGATCACGGTGGCGAGGTGTACGTGTACCGGCGTGCGGGGCTGCCGTGCCTGGTGTGCGGGACGCCGGTGGCGGCGGCGGAGGTGGCGTCCCGGAACCTGTTCTGGTGTCCGGGGTGCCAGCCCTCCGCCGCGTGACGCCGGCCGGTGGCGGGGTGGCCGGGGCGGGTCAGGAGATGGTGGGTGTGGGGCCGGTGTCGCCGGTGTGGACGGGCCGGGGGACGACGGGCACGTCGTCGTCGGTCTGGGGTGCGCGGCGCTGGGCGCGGCGGTGGCGGAGGCGGGCGGCCAGGGGTTCGGTGGTGCGGGCGAGGACGGGTCCGGCGACGGCGAGGATGAGGACGTAGGCGGCGGCGAGGGGGCCGAGGCGCGGGTTGGTTCCGGCGCTGACGGCCAGGCCGGCGATGACGATGTTGAATTCGCCGCGGGGGACGAGGGCGGCGCCGGCGCGGAGTCGTCCGGTGGTGGCGACGCCGGCGCGGCGGGCGGCGATCCAGCCGGTGCCCATCTTGGTGAGGACGCCGGCGGCGGCGAGGGCCGCGGCGATGGCGAGGACGGGCGGCAGGGCGGCGGGGTCGGTGTGGAGGCCGAAGAAGACGAAGAAGACGGCGGCGAACAGGTCGCGGAGGGGGGCGAGGAGTTTCTGGGCGGTGTGGGCGAGGGTGCCGGACAGGGCGATGCCGACGAGGAAGGCGCCGACGGCGGCGGAGACCTGGAGTTGCTGGGCGATGCCTGCGACGAGGAGGGTGAGGCCGAGGACTTTGAGGAGGAGGACTTCTTCGCTGGGGCTGGCGACGAAGCGTTCGACGAGTTTCCCGTGGCGCAGGGCGATGTAGAGGATGACGGTGATGGTGGCGGCGGCGATGCCGAGGGCGGCGGCGCCGCCGAGGAGTCCGGCGCCGGCGAGCAGGGCGGTGAGGATGGGCAGGTAGGCGGCCATCGCGAGGTCTTCGAAGACCAGGACCGACAGCAGGGCGGGGATCTCGCGGTTGCCGAGCCAGCCGAGGTCGCCGATGACTTTGGCGGTGATGCCGGAGGAGGTGACGTAGGTGATGCCGCCCATGGCGACGGCGGCGACGGGGCCCCAGCCGAGGATGAGGGCGGCGGCGACGCCGGGGGCGGCGTTGAGGGCGAGGTCGGCGAGTCCGGTGGGGGCGGAGGTGCGCAGGGTGCCGACCAGTTCACCGGCGGTGTATTCCAGGCCGAGGGTGAACAGCAGGAGGATGACGCCGACTTCGGCGCCGATGGAGACGAATTCCTCGCTGGTGGTCAGGGGGAGGATGCCGCCGGAGCCGAAGGCGAGGCCGGCGATGAGGTAGAGGGGGATGGGGGAGATCGAGAAGCGGACCGAGACGGCGCCGAGGAGGCCGAGGGCCAGGATGATCGCGCCGAGTTCGATGAGTTGGACTGCTGAGTGCATGCGCGGTCAGCCGTGGGCGAGGATGTGGGCGACGGCGGCGGTGCCTTCCCCGGTTCCGGTGACGACGACGATGTCGCCGGCGGTGAAGACGAAGTCGGGGCGGGGGCTGGCGAGGACCTGTCCTTCGCGGACGACGGCGACGATGGAGGCGCCGGTGCGGGTGCGGGCGCGGGTGTCGCCGAGGGGGCGCCCGTCGTAGGGGGAGCCCGCGGCGATGGGGTACTGCTCGGTGACGAGGCCTTCGACCTGGCGGTGGAGTTCGGCGAGGTGTTCCACGATGCGGCCGGTGCCGAGGAGCTCGGCGATGGCGTTGGCCTCCTCGGCGGTGAGGGCGACGGTGGCGATGCAGCTGTCGGGGTCTTCTTTGTCGTAGATGACCAGGTCGCGGCGGCCGGTGCGGTGGGAGATGACGCCGATCTGGCGGCCGCGTGCGGTGGTCATCACGTGCTGCAGGCCGATTCCGGGCAAAGCGGTCCGTTCGATGTCCACGGGTGCTTCGTCCTCCGTCTCAATGGTGCTGGGGTCGTTGTCGACCGTACCGGGGTCAGCGGGTCATCGTCCCAGATGGGGCGGTGTAGCGGGCGGCGAGGGTGCGGACTGTGGCGGTGATCATCGCGCGGAGTTCGGGCGGTTCGAGGATCTCGACGTCGGCGCCGAGTTTGAGGAATTCGACGTGGGCGTGGCGGACGGATTCGATGGGCAGGACGGCGCGGACCCATCCGTCGGGGCCGGGCGGGCCGGCGTCGGCGCGGGCGGCGCGGGCCATGGCGGGCGGCAGGAGGATCCTGGGCGCGGGTGAGGCCGTCGGGGGACAGGCGGACGGTGGCGTGCTCGGGGTAGGAGTCGGCTTCGAAGCGCTGGGTGTAGGCGGTCCAGTGGGCGGCGAGGTCGAATCCGTCGGGGCGGTCGAAGCGTCCGGGGAGGGTGGTGAGGGCGAGGACGCGGGAGATGCGGTAGGTGCGGGGTTCGACGGTGGTGCCGGCGGGGCGGGCGATGAGGTACCAGCTTCCGGCTTTGAGGACGACGCCGAGGGGGTCGAGGGTGCGGGTGACGTGCTGGGGGTGCCGCCAGCGGCGGTAGCGGACCTGGATGGGGTGCTGGTTCCACACGGCGTCGGCGATGGCGTGCAGGTGGGGGACGTCGTCGGGGGTGCGGAACCAGCCGGGCGCGTCGAGGTGGAAGCGTTCGCGGATGCGGGCGGCGCGGCTGCGCGGGCCGGGCGGGAGGGCGGCCATGAGTTTGAGTTCGGCGGCCAGGACGTCGCCGAGGCCGAGCTGGGTGGCGGGTCCGGGCAGGCCGGTCAGGGGGAGGGAGGCGGCTTCGGATTCGGTGAGGCCGGTGAGGCGGGTGCGGTAGCCGCCGAGGAGCCGGTATCCGCCGTCGGGGCCGCGGTCGGCGTAGATGGGGACGCCGGCGGCGCTGAGGGATTCGACGTCGCGGTAGACGGTGCGGACGGACACTTCGAGTTCGGCGGCGAGTTCGCGTGCGGTCATGCGTTCTCTGGCCTGCAGGAGGAGCAGGAGGGACAGCAGCCGGCTCGCGCGCATCGTCTCAGTGTGCCGGGTCGGGGGTGCCGGATTCGGGCCGGGTTCTGGTCAGCCGTGCAGGGCGTACTGCATGGGGCGGAACTTGGCGCGGGCCTCGGCGAGTTCGGCGGCGGGGTCGGAGTCGGCGACGATGCCGCAGCCGGCGAACAGGCGGGCGCGGGTGCCGTCGATCTCGGCGCAGCGCAGCGCGATGCCCCATTCGCCGTCGCCGCGGGCGTCGACCCAGCCGACGGGGCCGGCGTAGCGGCCGCGGTCCATGCCCTCGAGTTCGCGGATGAGGTCCAGGGCGGTGTCGGTGGGGGTGCCGCAGACGGCGGGGGTGGGGTGCAGGGCGGCGACGACGTCCAGGACGGACCGGTCGGAGGCCAGGTGGCCGCGGATGGGGGAGGCCAGGTGGATGACGTTGGGCAGGGTGAGCAGTTCGGGCTGGTCGGGGACGGTGAGGTCGGCGCACAGGGGGGTGAGGGCGTCGCGGACCATCTCGGCGGCGTAGCGGTGCTCCTCGCGGTCCTTGGCGGAGGCGAACAGGCGGCCGGCGCGGTCCCGGTCGTCGGCGGGCGTGCCGCCGCGGGGGGTGGTGCCGGCCAGGACGAGGGATTCGACGGTGTCGCCGGTGCGGCGGATGAGCAGTTCGGGGGTGGCGCCGACCAGGCCGGCGCAGGAGAAGGTGTAGCAGGCGGGGAAGCGGGCGGCCAGGCGGCGCAGCAGGACGCGGGCGTCGATGGGCGCGGCGGCGCGGGCGGTGATGTCGCGGGCGAGGACGACCTTGCCGAGGCGGCCGCCGCGGATGCGGTCGACGGCGGCGGCGACGGCGGCTGCCCAGTCGTGTTCGGGGAGGGCGCCGCCGCTCCACCGCAGGCCGGTGGGGGGCTGGGGCGGGTTGGCGAGGGTGAGGGGGTCGGTGTCGTCGCCGATGGTGGTGAGCCAGGCGCGTCCGCCGCGGCGGCCGAGGATGCGGCGGGGGACGATGAGGGTGGAGTCGGGGGACTTGGGGTCGAAGCCGAAGGAGCCGAAGGCGACGGGCCCCGAGCCGGGGACGGCGGCGGTGTCGTCGACGGCGGCGGCGCCGAACAGCTCGCGGAGCATGCCGGCGGCGGCGGTGAAGCGGTCGTCGCCGCCGGTGACGGTGAGGCGGGCGGCCTCGCCCCAGCCGACGATGCCTTCGCCGCGGCGGATCCACGCCAGCGCGGAGGGGTGGGGGAGCCGCGCGATGAGGTCGCCCGGGTCGGGGACCGGGACGGTGCGCACGGTGAGTCGGTCCGGTGCTGCTGTCGCGGCGAGCTTCACACGGGCCACTGTACGCCAGATTTGAACCTGTTCAAACGGGCGGGGCGGGGGCGCGGGGTGAGGCGTGCGCCACATCCGGGCGGGCCGGTCGCGGCGTTCCCGGCGTCCGTATGCCCGTCCGTCATGCCCGTCCGTCCCGTCCCCATGCGGGCGGCGCGGGCGGGACGGGACGGTGCCGGGCCGGGGCGGCGGGTCAGCGGCGGGCGGCGCGGCTGAGCTTCCAGGCGGCGGGCAGGAGCCCGGCGGCCAGCAGGACCTTCAGGGCGTCGCCGGCCAGGAACGGCGTCATGCCCAGGTCGACGGCCTTGCCCAGGTCGACGTCCAGGGCGGCCATCAGGTAGGGGACGCCGGCGGCGTAGATGACGGCGGTCCCGACGAGCATGGTCCCGACGGTGCGCAGCGGGGTCCGGTCGCCGCCGCGCTCGGCCAGGCGCCCGACGACGGCGGCGGCCGCCACGAACCCGATGATGTAGCCGAGGGTGGGGAACCCGGTGCCGGAGGCGCCGTCGGTGAACCAGGGGACGCCGGCCATGCCGGCGAGCAGGTAGACCAGCATGCCGAGCGCGCCGCGGCCGGCGCCGAGCGCGGCGCCGGCGAGCAGCACGGCGAAGGTCTGCCCGGTGACGGGGACGGGGGTGCCGGGCAGCGGGACGGCGATCTGCGCGGCGAGGCCGACGAGGGCGGCGGCGCCTGCGACGAGGGCGGCGTCGCGGGCCAGGGCACCGGGCAGCAGGTCGCCCAGGACGGCGGGGCGCCGCTGGGTTGCGTGGGCAGTAGCCACAGATCCTCCCAAAAACGTTTTGTCAGGCCGAAACCTAGCGAACGGGTCGTCCGGGGTGGATCACGCGGGCTACAGAAACCGCCCCGCCCGCTTTGTACAGGCCGCTCACCCGGCCGGGCGGGGCCCGGAGGCGAGGTAGATCACATCGGGTTCGCCGCGCGGCACCGGCACCGGCCGGACGTCCACCCGCGCGAACCGCTCGCGCAGCAGCGCCTCGAACGCCGGCGCGGCGGCGGCGCTCCACACCGCCAGGACGCCGCGCGGGGCCAGCCGCCGGGTGAGCAGGTCCAGGCCGGCGGGGGCGTAGAGGCGGGCGTTGCCGGGGGTGACGGTCCAGTCGGGGCCGTTGTCGATGTCCAGGCACAGCGCGTCGAAGCGGCCGGCCGCGGGGTCGGCGAGAACGTCGAGGAGGTCGGCGCAGCGGACGGTGACGCGGGGGTCGTCCAGCGCGCCGCCCGACCAGGGCCGCAGCTCGGCGGCGTGCCAGCCGACGACGGCCGGCTCGCGCTCGACGACCGTGACGTGCGCCACCGGCGGCAGGGCGAGCGCCTCGGCCAGGGAGAACCCGACGCCGAGCCCGCCGATGAGCACCCGCACCGGCCCGCCCGGGCTCCGCCCCGCCGGACCGCGCCCGTCCAGGCTCTGCACGGCGGCGCGCACCAGCAGCCGCTCGGACTCGCCGTTGCGGGTGTCCATGAGGAACACGCCGTTGCTGATGATCTCGTAGTCGGCGCCGGCGCGGCGCAGCACCAGCTCCCCGCCGACCCCGGCGGCGCGGTCGACCACCACCGGCTCCCCGGACGCGGCGATTCCCATGCCCCGCACCCTATCCGCCGACCCTGCCCGCCTCCTCCACCCGCCGGCCCTGCCCACCGACCCTGCCCGCCGACCCTGGGCGGGGCGGGCCGGCGTGAGCTACGGTGCCGGTCATGCCCGACGCCGCCTCACCCGACGCCGCCCCGTCCGACACGGCCCCGTCCGGCGCCGCTCCGTCCGGCGGGCTGCTGGCCGGGCGCCGGATCCTGGTCGTCGGCGCGGGGACGCGGCCCAGCGACGACCCCGCCGCCCCGGTCGGCAACGGCCGCGCGATCGCGGTGACCGCCGCGCGGGAGGGCGCGATGGTGGCGTGCGCGGACCTCGACGAGCGCGCCGCGGGGCAGACCGCCGCGATGATCGCCGCCGAGGGCGGGCGGGCGTGCACGGTGGTGGCCGACGTCGCCGACCCGGCCGCCTGCGACCGCGTGGTCGCGCTGGCGGGCGAGGGGCTCGGCGGGCTGGACGGGGTGGTGTTCAACGCCGGCATCGGGATCGGGTACGGGCTGGCGGGGACGGCGCTGGCCGACTGGGACCGCGTCCTGCACGTCAACCTGCGCGCCCCGTTCCTGGTCGGCAAGGCCGCGATGCCCGCGCTGGAGGCCGGGGGGTCGATGGTGTTCATCGGCTCCCTCGCCGGGACGAAACCGGGATCGCGGTCGCCGTCCTACGACGCGTCCAAGGCGGGCCTGACCGGGCTGGTGCGGCACATCGCCGCCGAGGGCGCGCCGCGCGGGGTCCGCGCCAACGTGGTGGCGCCGGGGCTGATCGACACGGTGATGGGGCGGGACGCCTCGGCCGGCAGCGCCGCCCGCGACCGGGTCGCCGCGCTGATCCCGATGCACCGGCAGGGAACCGCGTGGGAGGTCGCCGACGCGGCGGTGTTCCTGCTGTCGGACCGCGCGTCCTACATCACCGGTCAGGTCCTGCACGTCGACGGGGGCCTGTCGACGCTGCGGTGAATCCCGGTGGTGCCCGCGGGGCGCGCCGCCTGCCGTGGACGGCCATGGACGATCTTGTGGGGCTGCGGCCCGTCGCCGAGGGCGACCTGCCGTTCGTCGAGCGGCTGCGGACCGATCCCGGGCTGTGCGGGCCGTTCCTGTGGGAGGGCTGGTTCGATCCGCACCGGTTCCGGCGCAGGTGGGAGGCCGACGGGATGCTCGGCGCCGACAAGGGCGACCTCCTGGTCGCCGCCGGCGGCGACCGGCTGGGGCTGGTGTCCTACCGCCGGGTGAACACCACGGCGCGGACGTGGTGCTGGAGCATCGGGATCGCGCTGATGCCCGCGGCGCGGGGCAGGGGCGCGGGGACCCGCGCGCAGCGGCTGCTGGTGGAGTACCTGTTCGCGCGCACGACCGCGCACCGGATCCAGGCCGAGACCGACGTGGACAACCTCGCCGAGCAGCGCGCCCTGGAGAAGGCGGGGTTCACGCGGGAGGGCGTGATGCGCGGCTACAGCTTCCTGGGCGGCCGGTACCACGACGAGGTGCTGTACAGCGTCCTGCGCGGCGACCTGCCCGGGAACACCCCTTCCCCTTCCATGGTTACCGTGTAAGCCTGTAATCATCGGGAGGTGCCATGGACGAGACCGACCCCCTGGACGCCTACTCCCGCACGGTGTCGGCCGTGGCGCGGGAACTGACTCCGCGCGTGGCGGCGCTGCGCGTCCGGCACCGCCGCGGCGAGGGCGCCGGCTCGGCGGTGGCCTTCACCGGCGACGGGTTCCTGCTGACCAACGCGCACGTCGTCGGCCGCGCTCCCGGCGGGCAGGCCGCGTTCTCCGGCGGCGCCGCCGGGGACTTCACCGTCGTCGGCACCGACCCGCTGTCGGACCTGGCCGTCGTGCGCGCGGACGGGCCCGTCCCCGACCCGGTCGCCCTCGGCGACGCCGACGGCCTGGTCGTGGGGCAGCTCGTGGTGGCCGTCGGCAACCCCCTCGGCCTGGCCGGGTCCGTCACCGCCGGGGTGGTGTCGGCGCTGGGCCGGTCCCTGCCCACCTCCCAGCCCACCCGCGGCGGCACCGCCGTCCGCCTCATCGAGGACGTCATCCAGACCGACGCGGCGCTCAACCCCGGCAACTCCGGCGGCGCGCTGGCCGACTCGTCCGGCCGCGTCGTCGGCGTCGCCACCGCCGTCGCCGGGATCGGGCTCGGCCTGGCCGTGCCGATCAACGCCACCACCCGCCGCATCATCGCCGCGCTGATGCGCGACGGCCGCGTCCGCCGCGCGTTCCTCGGCCTGGCCGCCGCGCCGGTGCCCGTCCCGGCGCAGCTGCGCGAGCGCACCGGGCAGGACGACGCGCTGCGCGTCGCCGAGGTCGTGCCCGGCAGCCCCGCCGACCGCGCCGGGCTGCGGCGCGGCGACCTGGTGCTGACCGCCGGCGGCGCGCCGGTCTCGCAGGCCCAGTCGCTGCAGAAGCTGATGTTCGCCGAGGCGATCGGCCGCCCGTTCCCCATCACCGTGCTGCGCAACGGCGCCATGGTCGACGTCATCGCCGAACCGGTCGAGCTCGACCCCGAACCGGCCTGATCGGCCCGCCTCGCACTCCCGCCTCGGACTCCCGGCCCGCGTGCCGGGGCGGCGGTCACAGCAAGGACAGCTGCTGCGGCGCCGCGGGCGGCGGGGGAGGGGCGTTCCGGTGGGAGGCGCGGCCGCCGATGCCGTAGCGGGACGCCAGCTCGCGCACCCGCCGCGCGATGCCCTCCTGGTAGTCGCGGGGGGCGTAGGAGCCGCCCCGGTACAGGCGCGCGTAGGGGACGAGCAGGTCGGGGCGGTGCTCGCGCAGCCAGGCCAGGAACCACTCCCGGGCGCCGGGGCGCAGGTGCAGCGTGATCGCCGACACCGAGGTGGCGCCCGCTTCGGCGATCTGCCGGACCGCGGCGTCCAGCTGGGCGGGGGAGTCCGACAGGTAGGGGATGACCGGGCCCATCAGCACGGCGCAGCCGACGCCGGCGTCGTTGAGCGCCGCGCACACCTCCAGGCGGCGGCGCGGCGGCGGGGTGCCCGGCTCGACCAGGCGCCACAGCCGCGGGTCGACCGACCCGACCGACACCGCGGCGCTCACCCGCGTGCGGGCGGCGGCCTCCTGCAGGAGCGGCAGGTCGCGCAGGATCAGCGTGCCCTTGGTGAGGATGGAGAAGGGGTTGGCCGCGTCCCGCAGCGCCGCCAGGATGCCCGGCATCAGCCGGTAGCGGCCCTCGGCGCGCTGGTAGCAGTCGACGTTGGTGCCCATCGCGATGGGCTCGCCCCGCCACCGCGGCGCGGCCAGTTCGGCGCGGACGCGCTCGGCGGCGTTGACCTTGACCACGATGCGGGAGTCGAAGTCCGCGCCCGCGTCCATGTCGAGATATTCGTGCGTCTTGCGGGCGAAGCAGTACGGGCAGCCATGGGAGCAGCCCCGGTAGGGGTTGATCGTCCAGCGGAACGGGACGCGGGAGGCCTCGGGGACCTTGTTGATGACCGTCCTGGCGCGGACCTCGTAGAAGGTCATGCCGCGGAACTCGGGGGTGTCGATCGTCCGCGCGACGGCCCGCCGCTCGATCAGCGCGGCGGCGCCGGCCGGCGGTTCCGCGCCGCCGTCCAGCCGCAGGTGGTCCCAGCGCACACCCCACCCCTCTTTCGAACGTGTGAACGATCAGCCGTCCGGCCAGTATGGAACGCGTGTTCGAAGATCGCAAGGCGGAGACCGGACGAAACGGGACGGAAGGGGATCACACGGTCATCGCGGTTACGGCCCGAGCAGCGCAGCGGATGGGTGACAATGGGCCGCTATGGCGACGCGATCCAGGTTCCGGGCAGTGGCGGCGGCGATCACCGCGGGAGCGGCGGCGGCCGCGCTCACCGCGTGCGGCATCCCCGCGTTCGGCGAGCGGGACGCCGGCGCGCGCGGGGACGTCCCGCCCGGCGCCCCCGCCGAATGCCCCGAGATCGCCGCGCCCGGCGACTCGCCGCAGCGGCAGCTGCGCGGCATGTGGATCGCCACCGTCGGCGGCATCGACTGGCCCAAGGACACCGGCGACCCGGCCGCCGAGCAGAAGAAGCAGTTCACCGCGCTCCTGGACACCGCCCGGGCGATGAACATGAACGCGGTGTTCGTGCAGATCCGCCCCAACTCCGACGCCTTCTACGACTCCCCCTACGAGCCGTGGTCGCAGTGGATCACCGGCACCCAGGGCAAGGACCCCGGCTACGACGTCCTGGCGTTCATGCTCAAGGAGGCCCACGCCCGCAACCTGGAGTTCCACGCCTGGTTCAACCCCTACCGCGTCTCCCGCCAGGACGACATCAAGAAGCTGTCGCCCAAGAGCCCCGCCCGCAAGCACCCCGACTGGGTCCGCAAGTACGGCGAGGGCCTGTGGTACGACCCGGGCCTGCCCCAGGTCCGCGACCTGGCCACCAAGGCCGTCATGGACGTCGTCACCAAGTACGACATCGACGCCGTCCACTTCGACGACTACTTCTACCCCTACCCCGAGGACGGCGACTTCCCCGACGGGGCCGCCTACAAGACCTACGGCAAGGGCATGAACCGCGCCGACTGGCGCCGCAAGAACGTCGACACCCTCGTCGAGTCGCTGTCGCGGAAGATCCACGACGCCAAGCCCTGGGTGCGGTTCGGCATCAGCCCCTTCGGCGTCTGGCGCAACGACACCAGCGACCCCGCCGGGTCGCCCACCCGCGCCCTGCAGAGCTACGACGACATCTACGCCGACACCCGCAAATGGATCAAGAAGGGGTGGCTCGACTACGTCACCCCCCAGCTGTACTGGCCGATCGGCGACCCCCGCGCCGACTACGCCAAGCTCGTCGCCTGGTGGGCCGGCCAGGTCAAGGGCACCGGCGTGCAGCTGACCATCGGGCAGGGCGCCTACCGCGTCGGCGCCGACGCCGCCTGGAAGGACCCCGCCGAGATGTCGCGGCACCTCACCGTCAACGCCAAGTACCCGCAGGTCCGCGGCGACGTGTTCTTCAGCGCCTCCGACATCGCCGCCGACCGCCGCGGGTTCGCCGCCCGCCTGCGCGACGACCACTACTCCCGCCCCGCCATCCCCCCGCCGGCCCGCGCCCACCGCAAGGACGCGGACACGGGCGACGGCAAGGGCGACGGCAAGGCCGACGGGAAGGCCGCAGACAAGGGCGGGGCGCCGCCGCCCGTCCACGGCACCGCCGCCGTCCCCGACGGCAAGGGCGTGAAGGTGACCTGGCGGCCCTCCCGGGGCGCCGCCTCCTACGCCGTCTACCGCGTCGACGGCACCGCCCCCGGCTGCGCGCCCGTCGCCCCAGAGCGCCTCATCGCCGACGTCCGCGGCGGCGGCATCGTCGACCCCGCCGCCAGACCCGGCCGCGCCTACACCTACTACGTCACCGCCCTGGACCGCCTCCACAACGAGAGCCCGCCCGGACGCGGCGCGACGGTCACCGCCCCGAAGGGATAATGATCATGATCTGCGGGGAGGAACCCATCAGCTGACCACCCCCCGGAGGTTTGAAGCATGGCGCTGTCGATGGAGGAGCAGCGGATCCTCACCCAGATCGAGGTCCGCCTGAGTGAGGACGACCCGCGGCTGGCCCGGCGCCTCGCCCGCCACGGCACCCGCCGGGGGCGCCGGACCCGCACCGTCGTCCTCGCCGCCGCCGTCATCATCGTCCTCGCCGCGATCGGCGCCGCCATCGCGGCGGCCGTCCTGTAACCCGCCCCGCCGCCCACCCCGCCCGCGGACACGCGAACGCCGAGGCCCCGGCGAGATCCGATCTCGCCGGGGCCTCGGCGTTCAAGCCGGTGTGGTGGTCGCCTCACGGCGAAAGGCACAACGAAGCTCCAGCCCGGACCGCATGGGACCGGCGGTATTCCCCGAAGGCATCAGGTAGAGCCCGGGGGACACATGCCACACCGACCCACCCACTGTAACGGCTCCCGCCCCGTGCCCGGTCCACCGCCGCCCCGCATGTGGGATTCGCCTCACCCCGGAGTGAGGGTTGCCTGCACCCGTGCACCGCCCCGTCGCCGCACGCGTCCCTGACTATGACGCACGCCGGGCGAGCCGGCACGAAACGGGGGACACCATGACGACCACCGGCACCGGAACCGCACGACCCGCCACCACCGCGACCGGAGGCGACGGCCCGCCCGGCGCCGCCGCCGCGTGGGACCTGCCCGCCCACGCCCGCGCCGCGTCCCGCGCCCGCGACCTCACCGCCCGCACCCTGCGGCGCTGGCACGTCACCGACCCCGCCGACACCGGCGACATCGTCCTCATGGTCGACGAGCTCGTCACCAACGCCGTCGTCCACGGCACCGGCCCCGTCCGCCTCGCGCTGCGCCTGGACGGCGCCCTCCTCACCGCCGAGGTGACCGACGCCCACCCCGCCGCGCCCACCGCACCCGCCGGCCCGCCCCGCGTCCTGGACTGGGCCGAGGCCGGCCGCGGCCTCCTCCTCGTCGCCGCCCTCGCCACCGACTCCGGCACCCGCCCGCACCCGCCCGGCAAGACCGTCTGGTTCACCCGCCGCCTCACCCGCACCCCAACGCCCCGGCGCCCCGACCCCGCCCCCTGACCCAGCGACGCCCCCCCAGCGACGTCCTCCCCCCCCGCCGGGCGAACCGGCAGGGGCGAACCGGCAGGGGGCCGGGCTCGCGGCGGGGGATCCGCACCCGGCGGCACGGGCGCGCCGCACACCGCCTCCCGCCCCGTCGGGCGGTCAGGCTTGCAGGGGGCAGCGGTCGACGACCCAGATCTCCTCCTCGTCGCCGCCCGGCGGCTCGGGAGGCTCGTCGGACAGGCGGTCCAGATGCCACTCGATGTGGGCCAGCGGCCCCCGCCAGCCCGCCAGCAGGTCCGCCAGCGGCCGCGGCGGGCCCGGCGGCCCGTAGGGGCGCGGGTCGGGCAGCTCCCGCTCCCACAGCGCGTCGTCGCAGCCCGCCGCCCAGTGCCCCACCGACTCCAGCACCTCCTCCAGGTCGCGCGCCACATCGCCCAGCGACCGCAGCGCCATCGCGTCCTGGATCATCCGCTCCCGCGCGTCATAGGGCAGCTCCCGGTCGAACACCGGCGGGAACGGCGGTCGGCGGCCCGCCAGCACCGGCTCCTCGCCCGTCGCCGCCGACCGGATCGCCGCCGCCTGCCACCGCGTCCACTCCGCCAGATGCCCCAGCACCCCGCGCAGCGCCGCCGCGCCCCCGCCCGGCCGCGCCGGGGAGCGCGCCGGGGAGCGGGCCTCGGCGGCCGCGTCGCGCAGCCGGGACCGCACGAACTCCAGCCGGTCCAGCGTCCACGACCGGGCCCGCGCATGGTCGGCCGGGCCCCGCGGCCCCGCCCCGCCCGCCGGGCGCGGCACCGGCACCCGCAGCACCGCCAGCAGCTCGTCCAGGTCGCGGACCTCCGCGCCGCGCCCCGACAGGAACGCCGCGCCGATCCGGTCCAGCCGGAACAGGCGCGGCCCGTCCCGCATCCGGCACCAGCCCACCAGGTACTGCCCGTAGGGGGCGATGACCAGGCCGTGCGCCTCCACGTCGCGGAAGCTGCGCGCCCCCGCCCGGTCGGTGTAGGCCAGCCGCACGATCCGGCGGGTGCGGACCGCCTCGTCGAGCGTGTCGCGCACCGGCGCCATCAGCGACCCCACCTCGCCCAGCGGCGCCGGGCCGGGCGGGGCGGGCAGCACGACGCCGCGCCCCTTCACCGTCCGCAGCGGCAGCCCGCCGTGCTGCAGCAGCTCCAGGTCGCGGCGGACGGTCCGCTCGCTGACCTGCAGCCGCGCCGCCAGGGCCGCCGGGTCCAGCGGCTCGGGGCAGGCCGCCCGCAGCTCGGCGACGAGCGCCAGCAGCCGGTCAACGCGATCCACGTTCCCATCGTGACGCGAGGCACCGACATTCCGCCGCACCGCGGGGGCCCAAAACCCTCACCGGCAAGGCGAATCCGGCCCCCCCCGGGGGTCAGCGGCCGGGGGGTCAGCGGCCGGACAGCTCCGCCGCCAGGCCCTCGAAGTCCGCCGCGGTCAGCGACAGCGCGCTGCCGATCGCCTGCGTCGCCTCCGCGGCGCCCAGATGCCGCGTCGCGGCCCGGTCCAGGTACGCCTCCACCAGCCGCGCGCCGGTCAGCCGGCCGCGCGGCCGCAGCGACCCGATGTCGCGGTCCACGACCGCCTGCGCGTCGGCGCCGAGCCGCAGGCTGCGCTCCTCGGCCAGCAGCCGCACCAGCGCCGCCCGCGCCCGCGGGGCCGACAGGTCCGGCAGCCGCACCGCGCGCAGGTCCGCCGTCAGCTCCGGCGCCGCCGCCGACAGCTCCCCGACCCGGTCCGGCTCGCAGGTGCCCAGCAGCGCGGTGTCGTTGACGCCCTCCAGCCGCGTCCGGTACAGCACGGACGCGTAGGCGGCGCCGTCGGCCTCGTCCAGGACCAGCCCGTCCAGGCCGTCCAGCAGCAGGACGTGGCCCGCGTGGTCCTCCAGCGCGGCGCGCAGCCCGTCGGGGCCGCGCTCGCGCAGGTCCTCGGCGTGCACGGAGTGGACCTCGCCGCTGGAGGCGTCCACCTCCGCCAGCGCGCGGGCCGCCATCCGGGCCAGCCGCCGCTGCCCGCTGGACGGCGCGCCGATCAGCAGCAGCGCCGGCGCCGACGCGCTCGACACCTCCTGCCCGCGCAGCCGCCGCGCCCACTTGCCGCGCCGCCGCACCTCGGTGACGACGCGCTCGATGTCGTCGGCGCCGCACAGGAACCGGATCCCGTACGCCTCGGCGATCTGCGGCTCGGACTCGGGGACGGGCTGGGGCGGCACCGGGGGCGGCGGCTCGGGCACCGGCGCCGGCGGAGGCGGCAGGTCCGCGTGCGGCGCCGGATCCGCAGCGGCCGGCGGCGGGGCCGGCGGGGCGGGTGGGGCGGGCCGCGGTTCGGGCGGCGGCGCCTGCGGCGGCACACCCGGCTGGGCGGCCGGCGGGGCACTGGGCGGGACGGGCGCCGCTTCGGGGGCGCCCGGCCATGCCGGGCCCGGGTCGAGCTGGGTCTTGAACGCGTCGGTGTCCAGCTGCGTGGGCTGCGGCTCGGCCGGCCACACCGGTTCCGGCGCCGGCGGCGGAACCGGTGCGGCCCCGCCGGCGGCGCGGTCGCCGGCGCGGTCGGGAGCGGCGTCGAAGGCCGTCGCGTCCGGCGGCGGCAGCGGCTCGGGCTCCGGCGCCGGGGCGGGCACCGCCGGAGCAGGCACCGCCGGGCCGGGCGGGGGCGGCGGGGGCGCGGTGCGCGGCGGCGGCGGCGGCGCGTCCGAGGCGAACGGGTCGGCCGGCGGTTCCGGCGGGGGCGCCGGGGCCGGGACCGGGGGAGAGGCGGGCGGCGCGGGCTGCTCATGCCCGGCCGCCTGCCCCGCCCCCTGACCGGCGGCCTGCCCGGCGGCCTGCGGGGACGGCGGCGGGGGCGCGGCCGGGGGGCCGGGCGGCGGCTCGGGTGCGGCCGGGGGAGGGGCCAGCGCCACCGCCGGCGGCGGGCCCGGCGCGGCCTGCGCCGGATCGGGCACCGGCGCGACCGGCTGGTCGCCGCCCGCCGAGGCGCGCTCGGCGGCCATGTGGGCGCGGGCGGCCTTGATGATGTCCCACGCCGACAGCTCGTCGGTGGACGGCGGGCTGTGCATCGCCGGGGACGTCAGCTCCGCCGCGACCGCCTGCGGCACCGCGAACCCCGTCGCCGGCGGCGCGACCTGCGCGAGCCGGCACCAGGTCAGCCCGAGGGTGTAGGTGGTGGCCAGCAGCGCCCCCAGCGCCTCGGCGTCGTCGCTGCGCAGCGCGTCCGGCAGCCGCCCGTCGCGGGGCCACAGCTCGCGCAGCGGGTTCGCCGGGTCCGACAGGACGGCCTGCAGGGTGCGGGCGCTGTCGGGATCCAGCCACCGCTGCAGCGCCGGCAGCGCGCCCGGCGCGGCCTGCAGGTCGGCGGCCAGCACCGCGATCCCGGCGCGGCGGACCTCGTCGTGGCCGCGGCCGGGCGCCGCGGGGCGGGGGCCGGTCAGCCCGGCGACGATCTGCTGCAGGTCGTACAGGGCCAGCCGCAGGTACTCGCCGGGCGCGGTGTCGCGGACCATCGGGATGGCGTACTCGGCGGGGCAGCGGCGCCGCCACTCCTGCAGCACGGCGCCGGGCCCGTACCGGACGGTCGCCATGTCCTGGTTGACCGTCCGCAGCGACGCGGCCGTGATCGCGGCGAGCGCGTCGGCGCCGGGCCGGAAGCGGGGGTCGGCCTGCAGCCCGGCGGCGACCTCGTACATGACGCGGGCGATGTGGGCGGCGCCGCCGCCGTCGCCGGCGCCGAGCCGGTGGATGTAGTAGCCGGCCAGGGTGGCGAAGTCGGGCGGCATCATCCAGTGCAGCCGGTCCGCCGAGGTCGTCAGGAACGGGATGAACGACTCGATCAGCGGGTTCTCGGTCAGCGCGACCGGCGACCCGGCGCACCACAGCAGCGCGCCCCACGCGGCGGCGACGGTGCTGGGCGTGCCCGGCTGGAACATGGGGTCGCGCTGGGCGAACTGCTGCGGGTCGACGGCCAGCGCGGTGGTGAGGGCCTGGGAGATGCGCGCCACGACGGCGGTGTCGGGGACCGGGCCGAGGAACCCCAGCGGCGCGACCCGCCCGGCCGCCAGGTCGGGGCCGGTGGGGAACAGCTGCGGCGGGACGGGCGGGGTGCCCGCGCCGCGCGGCGCGGGCACGGCGACGCGGCGGTCCTCGAAGTCGGCGGGGGGCGGGCAGGGGTGCCAGGCGCCGTCCAGGCCGCACCGGTACCAGCGGCCCCACGCCCCGTACAGCCACCATTCGCCGGCGCCCCACAGCATCCGCGCGGCGACCTGGGCCGCGCGGTCGGCGGGCTGGGCGGTCCGCCACCACGGCGAGGCCACCAGTTCCCGCACGTTGCCTTCGACGGAGGCGAACAGGTCGCCGCTCGGGCCGCCTCCGGTTCCGCCGGGCCCCGCCCCGGCCGCCTGCCAGCTCATCCGGCGAATAGTAGTCGCCCGGGGCGGTCCGTCCGGCATCGCCGCAGTCACGGCCCGGTATCCGCCCCTCGGCGTGTAAGGACTGTTATGGCAGGATGCTCATTAGCTCGCCGCGGGGGCGGGCGGACCGCGCGGCGAGCTGGAGGTGGCGATGGACGGTGCCGCACGCACCCGGGCGGCCGGCGTCGGCCTGGTGCTGCTGTCGTCGGTGTGCTTCGGGTCGTCCGGCCCGTTCGGCAAGGCGCTGATCGAGGCGGGGCTCGGCCCGCTGCAGGCGGTGTGGCTGCGGATCGCGGTCGCCGCGCTGGTGCTGGTGCCCGTCGCCGCGGCCGTGCGGGGACGGGCGGCGCCGGCCGGGCTGCGCGCCCACGCCCGGCCGCTGATCTGGTACGGGCTGACGGGCGTCGCGGGCTGCCAGGCGTGCTACTTCGTCGCGGCGTCGCGGCTGCCGGTGGGGGTGGCGATCCTGCTGGAGTTCAGCGGGCCCGTCATCGTGCTGGCGTGGCTGCGGCTGGTGCGCCGCGTCCCGGTGCACCGCACCGCCGCGGCCGGCGTGGCGACCGCCATGGCCGGGCTGGCGCTGGTCGTGCAGGTGTGGACGGGCCTGTCGCTGGACCCGGTCGGCCTCGCCGCGGGCCTGGGCGCCGCCGCCTGCCAGGCGAGCTACTTCCTGATCATCGACCGGCTCGCCGGGCGGGTCGACCCGCTGGTCATCACCACCGCCGGCAGCGTCGTCGGCGCCGCCGTGCTCACCGTCCCGGCCGCCCCGTGGGCGCTGGCGTGGGACGTGCTGCCCGCGCAGGTCCCCTTCGCCGGGCACACCGCCCCCGGCTGGGCGCTGGCCGCCTGGATCGGGATCGTCAGCACCGTCGCGGCCTACCTCGCCGGCGTCGCGGGCCTGCAGCGGCTGCCCGCGCAGGTCGGCGGCGCGATCTGCTACACCGAGGCCGTCGCCGCCGCCCTCATCGCCTGGGCCGTGCTCGGCGAGCGCCTCGCCCCGGCGCAGATGGCCGGCGGCGCGATCGTCCTGGCCGGCGCCTACATCGCCCAGCGCGCCGCCGGCCGCGCCGCCGCCGGACCGGGCTCCGGACCGGGCGACGGGCCGGGCGGAGCGGGAGGCGGCGGCGCGGCCCCGCCGGGCGGTCAGGTGTCGCCGGCGCGGAAGCGGCGGGCGCCCAAGGCCACCGACACCGCCGGCAGCACCACCGTGACCAGCGCGCCCTCGGCCAGCGCCGCGGCCGCGTAGTCGCCCAGGAACGCCGCCCGCGCCGCGTCCACCACGTACCGGAACGGGGTGAGCCGCGACAGCACGTCCAGCCAGCGCGGCGCCAGGCTCATCGGCAGCAGGATCCCCGACAGCAGCATCAGCGGCAGCGTCACCGCCGACAGCAGCGGCGCGAACGCGTCCTCGGCGCGGGTCCGCATCGCCAGGACGTAAGACAGCGACGCGACGCCGACCGCGAGCGCCGCCACCAGCAGCAGCCCGACCGCGATGCCGCCCGCCGGGGCGCGCAGCCCCAGCGCCAGCCCGGCCGCCACCAGCAGCACCCCCTGGAACGCCACGACGGCCGTGTCGCGCAGGACGCGGCCCAGCAGCAGCGCGGTCCGGCTCACCGGGGTGACCCGCAACCGCTCCACCACCCCCGACCGCAGGTCGGCGATCAGCCCGAACCCGACGAACCCGGCGCCGAACAGCGCCAGCTGCACCAGCAGCCCCGGCACGAGCACCTGCCAGGCGCCGCCGGCGCCGCGCACCTGCGCCAGGTCCGGCAGCAGCGGGCCGAACAGCACCAGGTACAGCAGCGGCTGCAGCGCCCCGAACAGCACCGCGACCCTGCTGCGCAGCGTCTGCCGCAGGTACCGCAGGAAGATCAGCCGCGTGTCGGACAGCGTCCGCGCGAACCGCATACCGGTTCTCCTTCCGATCTCCGGGCGGCCCCGCCGCCCCGCACCGCGCCGGGCACCGCCGGGCACGGCGCCGGGGCGCGCGGGATGAGGGCGGGCCGGGTCAGGCCGCATCGCGCAGGGAGCGGCCGGTGACGGTCAGGAACACATCGTCGAGGGTGGGCCGCGCCAGGCTCAGCGACGCCAGCTCGACCCCGGCGCCGTCCAGGGCGCGGACCAGGCCCATGAGCGCCGCCTCGCCGTCCTGGACGGTCAGCCGCACCCGCGACCCGGTGACGGCGGCCTCGCGGACGGCCGGGTGCCCGGCCAGCGCCGCGCGGGCCGCCCCGGCGGCGGCGGGGTCGGCGAGCCGCAGGGTGACGACGTCGCCGGCCACGCGGCGCTTCAGCTCGGCGGGCGAGCCCTCGGCGACGATCCGGCCCCGGTCGATGATCAGCAGCCGGTCGCACAGCGCGTCGGCCTCGTCCAGGTAGTGCGTGGTCAGGAACACCGCGGTGCCGTCGCGGTCGCGCATGGCGCGGACGTGGTCCCACAGGTCGCCGCGGCTCTGCGGATCCAGGCCCGCGGTCGGCTCGTCCAGGAACAGCAGCGGCGGGCGGTGCACCAGCCCGAGCGCGATGTCCAGGCGGCGGCGCTGCCCGCCCGACAGCGCCCCCGCCGGGCGCGCCTCCAGGCCCGCCAGGTCCAGCCGCGCGCACAGCTCGGCGATCCGCGCCGCCCGGTCCGGCACCCCGTACAGGCGGGCCTGCAGGTCCAGCTCCTCCCCGGCGGGGACGGACGGGTCGGTGCCGCCGCCCTGCGCCACGTAGCCGATGCGGCGGCGGACGCCCGCCGGGTCGCGGCGCAGGTCGCGGCCCGCGACGGTCGCGGTCCCGGCGGTCGGCGCCAGCAGCGTCGTCAGCATCCGCAGCGTGGTGGTCTTCCCGGCGCCGTTGGGGCCGAGGAACCCGACGATCTCGCCGGGCGCGACGTCCAGGTCCACGCCCCGGACGGCCTCGACCGGGCCGTGCCCGGTGGTGAAGGTGCGGGCGAGCCCGCGCGCCTCGATCACGATGTCCTCCTCACGACGAACGCCCGCTAGCGTAACCCCAATTTTGCAGTCACACCAAGTTTTCAGTGACACCAGTGAAGGTATATTCCGGGGCATGGGTGAGGACCTCGTCCGCGGCGCCGCGCCGGAACCGGGCCTGCGCGAACGCAAGAAGCGCGAGACGCGGCGGCGGATCAGCGACATCGCCACCGGCCTTTTCGTGACGCGCGGCTTCGACAGCGTCACCGTCGCCGACGTCGCCCGCGCCGCCGACGTGTCGGTCAACACGGTCTTCAACTACTTCAAGACCAAGGAGGACCTGTTCTTCGACCGGCAGGACGAGATGATCGAGGCCATCGCGCGCGACTTCCGCGACCGCCGGCCGGGCGAGGGCGCCGCCGCGCTGTTCCGCCGCCGCTTCCTGGAGGGCCTGGACGCCCGCGCCTACCAGACCGCCTTCCACGAGGGCTCGGAGGTCTGGACCAGGACCGTCCGCGAGAGCCCCGCCCTCACCGCCCGCAGCCGCGAGATGATGCGCCGCGCCGAGGACCGCCTCGCCGGCCTGCTCGCCGAGGACACCGGCGCCGGCCCCGACGACCCCGCCCCCCGCATCGCCGCCGCCATGATCTTCGCGGTGCAGACCCGGCTCGTCGAGCAGATCGCCGACCGCAAGAGCGCCGGGGAGACCCTGGAGGAGATGCGCGAGGACGTCTACGCCGCCGCCCGCCGCGCCTTCGACCTGCTCGAACACGGCCTCGGCGGCTACGCCGCCGCCCCGCCCGGACCCGCCGCCCCGAACGACGATGCGGCGGGCGGTGCGGCGGGCGGCGCGGAGGGCGGTGCGGAACGCGAGCGCGGCGGCGGCTGAGCCCCGGACGGCCCCCGGCGGCCCGGGCACGGGGGCGCGTTCGCATCGCGGGGCGGACCGCTACGCGCTCGGTGCGGGCACGGGGGCGCCGGGGCCGGCGTCCGCGGCGAGCAGGTGCGGCTCCAGCAGCGCGCGGACCTGCGCCGGCATCTCGCGCTTGGCCTTGGTCGCCGGGTCGATGAACACGTGCCGCACCTCACCGTCGGCGATGAGCCGCTCGCCCACCCGGAACACCGGGCGCACGATCATGCTCGTCGTGCCCAGGTGCGCCAGCGGCATCGACACCTCCAGCAGCTCGTCGAACCGCGCGCCCTCCCGGAATCGGATCCGCGCCTCGGCGACCACCAGGTCGTAGCCGTCGTCCACCATCTCGCCGTACTCGCCGATCAGCGCCCGCCACATCTCCGTCAGCGCCACGTCGTAGAGGAACAGGTAGTGGCCGTTGAACACCACGCCCTGCTGATCGCACTCGCTGTACCGCACCCGAAGCCGATGCGTGAACACATCACCCATACCGGGCATCCTGCCGCATCCCCCCGACACCCGCCTGCCATAAGAACTGCTTCTGGTGTGGAGAACATCTATCTCTTGGACTTCTCCATCCGCGGTGCGCAGGATGGGAAGTGAGACCGAGAGAGGGAGGACACCATGAGCGGACACCGGGAATACGAGAAGGCCATGCGGCCCGAGGACATCACGCGGCTGTTCGTCGAGCGCTCCAACGCCGGCGACGCGGCCGGCGTCGCCGCCCTCTACGAGCCCGACGCGGTGCTGGCCTACCCGCCGGGCTCGCAGACCGTCGGGCGCGACGCCATCCGCGCGCTGTGGGAGAAGGTGCTGGCCGCCAGCGCCCGCTTCGAGCCGGAGGAGCCGCTGCCCACGCTGATCAGCGGCGACCTGGCGCTCACCTCCACCCCGCCCAGGGACGGGGCGGGCGCCCGCGCCCAGGTCGTCCGACGCCAGCCCGACGGCAGCTGGCTGCGCGTCCTGGACCAGCCCGAGTTCGTCCCGCCGGCCGGCGGCGGCCCCGCCTGAGCGGCGCCCGCCCCGCCGGCCCCGGGCTCGGCGAGCACAGCCGGACGGGCACGGCCGGCGCAGGTCAGGGGAGCGCAGGTCAGGGGAGCGCGGCGATCTTGCGTTCCAGCACCGTCCGCTCCCGCTCGTTGCGGCACAGGCCCGCCGCCCGCTCCAGCTCCGCGCGCGCCTCGGCGGTGCGCCCCAGGCGGGTGAGCAGCTCCCCGCGGACGGTCGGCAGCAGGTGCGAGCCCGCCAGCGCCCCCGCCGCCAGCGCGTCCACGACCGGCAGCGCCGCCGCCGGGCCCCGCGCCATCGACACCGCCACCGCCCGGTTCAGGTCCACCACCGGCGACGGCGCCAGCCGGCCCAGCGCCTCGTACAGCACCACGATGCGGTCCCAGTCGGTCTCGGCGGCCGACGGGGCGACGGCGTGGCACTCGGCGATCGCCGCCTGCAGCCCGTAGGCGCCCAGGCCCCGGCCCGCCTTCTCCGCGCGGGCCAGCGCGGCGCGGCCCCGCCCGATCGCCGACCGGTCCCACCGGGTGCGGTCCTGGTCCTCCAGCAGCACCGGCTCCCCGTCGGGGCCGGTGCGGGCCGGGAACCGCGCCGCGGTCAGCTCCAGCAGCGCCAGCAGCCCGTGCGCCTCCGGCTCGTCCGGCACCAGCCGCGACAGCACCCGCGCCAGCCGCTGCGCCTCGCCCGCCAGGTCCCGCCGGATCAGCACGTCGCCGGAACTGGCCGACGACCCCTCGGTGAAGATCAGGTAGATCACGCTGAGCACCGACCCGAGCCGTTCCGCCCGCTCGGCGGCCGGCGGCGCCTCGAACGGCACCCGCGCCGCGCCCAGCGTCTTCTTCGCCCGGGTGATGCGGGCCTGCACCGTGGCGGTCGGGACCAGGAACGCGCTGGCGATCTCGTCGCTGGTCAGGCCGCCGACCACGCGCAGCGTCAGCGCCACCCGCGCCTCCCGCGCCAGCACCGGATGGCAGGAGATGAACATCAGCGCCAGCACGTCGTCGTCGATGCGGTCGGGGTCCCACAGCACGTCCCCGTCCGCGGCGGCGGCCGGGACGGCCCCCGGCGCAGCGCCGCCCTCGCCCAGCCCGCGGGCCAGGGCGGCGTACCGCTCGTCGCGGGCCGACCGGCGGCGGAACGCGTCGATCGCGCGCCGCCGCCCCACCGTCAGCAGCCACCCCGCCGGGTTGCGGGGCACCCCGTCGCGCGGCCAGGTCACCAGCGCCTCCGCCAGCGCCTCCTGCGCGAGGTCCTCGGCCAGCGCGAAGTCGCCGGTGTAGCGGGCGAGGCCGCCGACGATCCGCGCCGACTCGATCCGCCACACGGCGGCGACGGTCTCACGCGCGCTCCGGCCGGCCATCCGCCGCTCCCGTCACAGCTGCCCGGTGGCCTCGCGCCACGCCCGCTCCTTCTGGATCCACTCGTTGTCCTGCGGGAACTCGTCGATCGTGGTGACCCGCCGGATCTCGGTCTTGAACCCCGGGCCGGTGATCGGGGCCCGCTTGGCCCACTCGACCGCCTCCTGCTTGGACGCCACGCCGAGGATGTAGAAGCCGCCGAACAGCTCCTTGGTCTCACCGTAGGGGCCGTCGGTGACCACCGGGGGCTCGGCGGAGTGGTCGACGACCACGCCCTCGGAGGCGTCGTCCAGGCCCTCGGCGGCCAGCAGCACCCCGGCCTGGATCATCTCCTGGTTGAAGCGGCCCACCTTCTCGATCATCTCGGTGAAGTCGGCGCCGGCCATCCCCGCGTAGGCCTCGTCGGTCGCGCGCCAGATCAGCATGTACTTCATCGTCGTCCTCCCTCGTCCCGGGCTCCCCTTCCGGAGCCTCGCACCCCTAGGTCGAACGAGCGCGCCCCGGATCAACACGCGCGCCGAAAATTCTGCCGGAGATCTTTTCGCGCGGCTGAAACCTCGGCAAAGGCTCCACCCCGGGGCGGGCGGGATGACCGGAATGGGGGATGCGGGGCCGTTACCGTGCGGGAATGCCGCAGACGCCCGGCGACGCACCCGGGGACGCACCCGGCGGCTCGTCCGGCGAGGCGCCCGGCGGGACGCCCGGCGCCCCGTCCGCCCGCGCGCCCGGCGGCGTCCCGCCCGGCGCCTTCACCGCACCGGCCGGCCCGGCCGCGCGGCCCGGCGGGCCGCACCGGATGCCGCCCTGGCTGCCCAAGGCGTTCGCGCTGGCCGGCGCGGTCGTGCTGGCGTTCCTGGCCGGGCTGTGGCTGCTGCAGCGGCTGCGGGAACTGCTGCTGCTCCTGGTCACCTCGCTGTTCCTGGCGTTCGCGATCGAACCCGCGGTGAACTGGCTGGCCCGGCACCGGTGGCGGCGCGGCCCCGCCACCGCGCTGATGTTCGCGGCCGTCGGGCTGCTGCTCGCCGGGTTCCTCGGCGGCATCGGGTCGCTGCTGGCCGGCCAGGCCGCCAACCTCATCGACGGGTTCCCCGGTTACGTCCGCGAGCTCATCGGCTGGGTCAACGAAACGTTCGGGACGAACCTGTCGCAGGACACCCTGTTCGAGCGGCTCCCCACCGTCACCGGCGCGCTGTCGCGGCACCTGGCCGACCTGGCCCAGAACGTGTGGGGCATCGGCGCCACCGCGTTCGGCGTCGTCTTCAAGGCCCTCGGGGTGCTGCTGTTCACCTTCTACCTGTCGGCCGAAGGGCCCCGGTTCCGCCGCACGGTCTGCTCGCTGCTCCCGCCGCGCCGCCAGCACGAGGTCCTGCGCGCCTGGGAGATCGCCGTCGACAAGACCGGCGGCTACATCTACTCGCGCGGCCTGCTCGCCCTCATCTCCGGCATCGCCCACTTCGCCGCGATGGCGGCCCTCGGCGTCCCCTACGCCGCGACGCTCGCGCTGTGGGTCGGGGTGGTGTCGCAGTTCATCCCCGCCATCGGCACCTACCTGGCGGGCGCCGTCCCGGTGCTGATCGCGCTGGCGGTGTCCCCGGCGACCGCGCTGTGGATACTGCTGTTCATCCTCGCCTACCAGCAGCTGGAGAACTACCTGCTGCAGCCCCGCATCACCGCCCGCACCCTGGACATGCACCCCGCCGTCGCGTTCGGGCTCATCCTCGCCGGCGCCGCCGTCGCCGGGCCCCTCGGCGTGCTGCTCGCCGTCCCGTTCGGCGCCAGCCTGCAGGCGTTCGCCACCGCCTACGTCCGCCGCTACGACGTGGAGGACCACCCCCTCACCGCGCCCGACCCGCCCGGCGCCCACTGGTGGCGCTGGCTGCGCCGCAACTGACCCGCCCTGACCTGCGAGCAGCCGCCCCTGCCCGCGTACGCCCGGCCGCGCGCGGCCGGCGGGCATGTCGAGGATTGCCGTGGACGGCGGCCGCGGCCGGGGTTACCGTGCCCAAAAGCATGATCACCCGGGTAGTCCCGGGGCCGGAGGGAGCCGACATGTACCGTCCCCGCACGCGCCGCCGGTGGCTCGCCGGCCTCACCGCCGGGGCCCTCTCCGCCGCCGCACTGGCCGCGCCCGCCGCGCACGCCGCCCCCGCGCGCGGCGGCGCCCCCGGGCACGGGCACGGCAAGAACCCCGCGCTGCTGCGGATCCTGCGGTCGATGACGCTGGAGGAGAAGGCCGCCCAGCTGTTCGTCCTGCAGATCCACGGCACCGGCGCCGACACCTCCGACCCCGCCGACGTCGCCGCCAACCGGAAGCTGTACGGGGTCGACAACGCCGCCCAGGTCATCGCCCGCTACCACCCCGGCGGATTCATCTACTACGGCGAGAACGTCCAGGACCCGCGGCAGGTCGCCGCGTTCTCCAACGGCATCCAGCGCGCCGCCATGGCCCAGCCGCACCGCATCCCCGCCACCATCGCCACCGACCAGGAGGGCGGCATCGTCGCCCGCATCCAGCCGCCCGCCACCCAGTCTCCCGGCGCCATGGCGCTGGCCGCCGGGCGCCGCACCGGCGACGCCCGCGCCCTGGCCCGCATCACTGGACGCGAACTGCGCGCCATCGGCATCAACCAGGACTACGCGCCCGACGCCGACGTCAACGTCAACCCCGCCAACCCCGTCATCGGCGTCCGCTCCTTCGGCTCCGACCCCGGCCTGGTCGCGTCCATGGTCACCGCGCAGGTCGGCGGCTACACCTCCGGCGGAGTGACCGCCACCGTCAAGCACTTCCCCGGGCACGGCGACACCACCACCGACAGCCACACCGGCGTCCCCCACATCGACCACACCCGCGCCGAATGGGAACGCCTCGACCTGCCGCCGTTCCGCGCCGCGATCGCCCACGGCGCCGAGGCCGTCATGACCGCGCACATCGTCGTGCCGTCCCTGGACCCCTCCGGCGACCCCGCCACCCTGTCGCGGCCCATCCTCACCGGCATCCTGCGCGACCAGCTGCACTACCGCGGCGTCGTCGTCACCGACGCCCTCGACATGCAGGGCGTCCGCGACAAGTACGGCGACGAGAACATCCCCGTCCTCGCCCTCAAGGCCGGCGCCGACGTCCTGCTCAAACCGCCCGTCGACGACGACGGCAACGGCGTGTTCCCCCGCCAGCTCGCCGCCGTCGTCAACGCCGTCCACACCGGCGAGCTGACCGAGCGGCGCATCGACGAATCGGTGTACCGGATCCTGGAGCTCAAGCACCGGCGCGGCCTGTTCCGCGACCCCTACGCCGACGAGTCCCGCGTCGGACGGACCGTCGGGACGCCCGCGCACCTGGCCGCCGCGCAGCGCGCCGCCGACCGCACCACCACCCTGGTCCGCAACGACGCCGGCATCCTGCCGCTGCGGCCCGGCGCCCGCGACGTCCTGGTCACCGGATGGGGCGTGTCCACCACCGCGGCCATCGGCACCGAGATCGCCCGGCGCGGCGCCACCACCACGATCCGGCAGACCGGCATCAACCCCGGCCAGGCCGACATCGACGCGGCCGTCGCCGCCGCACGCGACCAGGACCTCGTCGTCGCCGTCACCAACCGCGCCTGGGACATCAAGGACGAACCCGGCCACAACGGGCCCGGTCAGATGAACCTCGTCAAGGCGCTCATCGCCACCGGCACACCCGTCGTCGTCATCGCCGTCCGCGACCCCTACGACATCGCCTGGTTCCCCGAGGCCGCCACCTACCTGGCCACCTACTCCTACACCGCCGAGGCGCTGCGGTCGGCCGCCAAGGTCCTGTTCGGCGAACTGGACCCGCGCGGACGGCTGCCCGTCGCCATCCCCGCCCGCGACGACCCCGGCGCCGTCCTCTACCCGTTCGGCCACGGCCTGAGCTACCGCGACTGACCCCGCCCCACATACCCCGCCCCGCGGCCATGCGCGGGGTCACGCGCGGCGACGCACTGACCGGGCCGCACTGACCGGGCCGCACTGACCGGGGTGCGCCGACCGGGGTGCGCCGACCGGGGTGCGCCGACCGGGGTGCGCCGACCGGGGTGCGCCGACCGGGGTGTGCCTGCTGAACCGGGACCGGAAGCGGGGCGGGGAAGGCGGCGGCCCGGTTCCCCGGCGGCAGCCGCAGCCGCCGGGGAACCGGGCCGGGTTCGGTACCGCCCGCGCCCTCAGACGCGCGGGGTCACGCCTTGTTCGCGCCGATCGACTTCATCAGCGTCGGCCAGATCGACTTCGACTCCCGCACCCACGCGGGCCAGTTGTGCCGGCCGTCGCCGTAGATGTGCGCCGTGTAGGGGATCTTCAGCTCGTCCAGCCGCTTCTTGAAGTCCTTGTTGTTCGCGCCCACCGCGATCTCGCTGAGCAGGCCGATGTCCCACGGCGCCACGTCCGGGTCGCCGGGGCCCGGCCGGCCCGTCGTCCCGGCGGAGAAGAAGATCCCGGTGCCGCGCAGCTTGGGCGCCAGCGTGTACGGGTCGTGCGCCTTCCAGTTGGCGTCGTCGGCCCACGGGATGCCCCAGATCGCGAACGGGTCCTGCCCGTTGCCGGCGTTGGTGAACATCAGCATCGCCGGCATCCCGATCGACCGCATCGACAGGATCCCGCTCAGCGACGCCGCGTACTTGAACAGCCCCGGGTGCCTGGCCGCATACGACATGGCCCCGGCGCCGCCGGAGGAGTTCCCGATCGCCGCGCGCAGCGCGCCCGCGTGGTAGTTGCGCTCCATCAGCTGGCGCACCTCGGCGGTGTGGAACGTCTCCCACTTGGGCGTCCCGCCCTTGCCGTAGTTGTACCAGTCGGTGTAGGAGCCGTTGTCGCCCTCCGGCATGACGACGATGACGTTGTACTGCGCCGCCCACGCCTCGATGTCGGTGTTCCGCGTCCAGGAGGTGTAGTTGTCCTGCCCGCCGTGGAAGGCGTACAGGATCGGCCACGTCGCCGTGGAGTTGCGCGTCCAGTTCTTCGGCAGCAGGATCCGCGCCTTCACCGACTTGCCGAGCGCGGGCGAGGCGATGGTGATGTCGACCTCGCGGGTGCCGACCTTGCTCTCCGCGGTGATGCGCGCCCCGTCGTCGGCCTTGACCGGACCTGCCAGCGCCTGCGCGGAACCCGTGCCCGTCGCGCCGATCCCGGCGACCAGGGCGGCGCCGACGGCGGCGGACACCAGCGGGCGCCGCCGGCGGAGTGCGTGGGACCGACGGCGGACGGAGGGTGTCATCTGCTCACCTCGCGGATCAGGCCCGACCCCCGTGGCCGCGCGACTCCGGGAGAGTGTCCCGGTCCAAGCCGCAATGATCTACATGGGCGCGTTATAAGAATTGCGCCCGCCGCTGTGGAGAAGTGAGTCATTCCCCCCGCCCGGCACCGGCGCCGGCGCCCGGGTCGGCGCCGGTGCCGGCGGCGGCCTCGGCCAGCAGCGCGGCCAGCTCGCGGGGCTTGGAGAACATCGGCCAGTGCCCGGTCGGCAGCTCCCGGTAGGTCCATCCCGGGCCGGTCATCGCCGCGAAGACCGGATGCCCCGCCGCGCCCATCTCCCGCACCGCCGCGATCGGGATCGTGGTGGCGATCAGCGTGCGCGGCGTCTCCGGCAGCGGATCGGGGCGCGCCGCCGGCTGCGTCGCCGTGCCCGCGGGCTGCGGCGTGCCGCGCTCGCGCAGAGCGGCCAGGTGCGCGTCGGTGAGCCCGGCGAGGTTCACCGGGTCGGCGTCGGGGTCGAACGCCGGCACCGGGATGCGGCGGCCGCCGCCCTCCTCGGCGATCGCGTGCTCCAGCTCCGCCCGCGCGTCGGGGTCGTGGAAGTCGATGGCGGCCATCCCCGACGGCATCGGGCCGGTGTCGACGTAGACGACGCGGGCGATCCGGTCCGGCATCCGGTCGGCCGCGCCCGTGACCGCCATGTTCGCGCCGCTGTGCCCGACCAGGACGACGCCGCGCAGGCCGCCGTCCTCGATGACGCGCGTGATGCCGGCGATCTGGGCGTCCACGTCGACGCCCTCGCCGGAGGCGTCCTCGTCCGCCCGCTCGGCCTGCCCCGCCGGGGTGAGCGCGTGCACCTCGTGGCCCTCGGCGCGCAGGACGGCCGCCACCTCGTCCCACGCCCACGCGCCGAGCCAGTACCCCGGCACCAGCACGAACGTCCCCCTACCGGCGGCGCCGCCCTCCGCGCCGGCCACCGCATCGGCCTTGGTGCCGGTGTTCACGTCAGCGTCCATGTCGATCGTTCTCCCTGGTCTCTCGGCGGGTACGACCGCACGCTACGGTGAATACCGGACGAGATCCGCCCGGATTAGGTGAGTGACCCGTGCCACAGCCGTCCCATCCGACGACCCGCGTCCTGGCGATGCTGGAGCTGCTGCAGGCCCACCACCGCATCGGCGGCGCCGAACTGGCCCGCCGCCTGGGCGTCGACGAGCGCACGGTCCGCCGCTACGCCGCCCGGCTGGACGACCTCGGCGTCCCCGTCGTCGCCGACCGCGGCCGGTACGGCGGCTACCGCCTCATGCCCGGCTACAAGCTGCCGCCGCTGATGCTCACCGACGAGGAGGCCGCCGCCGTCGTGCTCGGCCTGCTGGCCGGGCGCCGGATGGGACTGGCCGGCCAGGCCGCCGAGAGCGCCCTGGCCAAGGTCGAGCGCGTGCTGCCCGCCGCGCTGCGCGACCGCGTCCAGGCGCTGCGCGACACGCTGGGGTTCACCGGCCCCGACCGCGCGGCCGCCGCGCCCGACACCGGCGCCGTGCTCACCCTGGCCGCCGCGGCCCGCGGACGGCGCCGCGTCCGCCTGCGGTACCGGTCGTGGCGCGGCGAGGACACCGAACGGGACCTGGACCCCTACGGGCTGGTGCTGCACTCCGGCCGCTGGTACGTCACCGGCCGCGACCACCGCAGCGGCCAGGCCCGCACGTTCCGCGTCGACCGGATCGCCTCCGCCGAGCCGGGCGCCGAGACGTTCGAGGTCCCCGGCGACGCCGACCCCGTCCGGCAGGTCACCGCGTCGCTGGCGCGCGTCCCCTACGCCCACGAGGTCGAGGTCGTGCTGGACGCCGGCCTCGCCGACGCCCGCCGCCGGATCCCCGAGTCGGTCGCCCTGCTCGCCGAGGACCCCGGCGGGGGAGTGGTGATGACCATGCGCGCCGAGCGGCTGGACGGGGCCGCGCGGATGCTGGCCGGGCTCGGGTTCCCCTTCACCGTCCGCCGCCCCGCCGAACTGCGCGGCCACATCCGCGACCTGGCCAGGGCCCTGGAAGAGCAGGCCGCGCGGTGAGCCGCTTGCAGGGCCGCGCCGGCCGGGGGCGGCGGGTCAGGCGCCGGTGCGCTCGTCCCACTCGTGGCGCAGCATCGCGTAGATGACCTCGTCGCACCACTCGCCCTTGACCTTCTCGTTCTGCACCAGGTGCGCCTCGCGGCGCATCCCCAGCCGCTCCAGCACCCGCGCCGACGCGGCGTTGCGGCCGTCCAGGCGCCCGCACACGCGGTGCAGGTCCAGGCCCTCGAACCCCAGCCGCAGCACGACCTCGGCCGCCTCCGTCGCATACCCCTTGCCGTGGTAGGCGGGGTTGAAGATGTAGCCGATCTCGCCCTGCCTGTGCTCGCGGCTGCGCCACTGCAGGTTGACCTCGCCGATCAGCTCGCCGGTCTCGCGCCGCACCACCGCCAGGACGAGCCAATCGCCCTCCTTCTCCACGGTGGAGGCGCCCATCTTCTGCTTCAGGAACGCCCGTGACTCCTCCAGGCTGCGGGGCTCCCAGTACAGGAACCGCGCCACCTCCGGCAGGGACTGGTAGGCGTACAGGCCCTCGAGGTCGTCCTCGCGGAACGGCCGCAGGGTGAGCCGCTCGGTCTCGATCGGGTAGGCGGGACGGAGCATGCAGTGATCCTATTCAGGGTGTTCGGCCCCGTGCGACCCGTGCTTCCCCGGTAACTCCGCCCGTCCGGCCGCCCTAGGGCCGCCCGGACGGCGGACGCCCCCGGGTCGCGCCCGGCTCCCCGGCGCCCGCCCCGTCCCGCGCGTCGCCGTGCGGGCCGCCGCGTCCGGCGTCGCGCTCGGCCCCGTGTCCGGCATCGGATCCGGCGTCGCGCTCGGCGTCGTGTTCGGCTTCCTTCAGGCCGGCTTCGCGGCGGTCCTGCTCGTCGAAGCCGCGGGTGTCGCGGAACTCCACGTACGGCTCCTCGTCCTCGGGGGTGCCCCCGGCGATGGCGCGGCCCCGCTCCAGCTCGGCGTTCAGCTCCGCGCCCAGCAGGATCGCCAGGTTCGTGATCCACAGCCACACCAGGAAGATGATGATCGCCGCGAGGCTGCCGTAGGTCTTGTTGTAGGAGCCGAAGTTGGCGACGTAGGCGGCGAACAGCCCCGACGCCGCCAGCCACAGCGCGATCGCCAGCAGCCCGCCGGGCGCCAGTTTCCGGAATCCGCGCTTGGCGTTGGGCGCCGCCCAGTACAGCAGCATGAACAGGAACGCCACCACCAGCAGCAGCACCGGCCATTTGGCGATGCCCCAGATCGTCACCGCGGTGGAGCCGGCGCCGATCACGTCGCCGACCTTGCGGGCCAGCGGCCCGGTCACCACGACCGCGATCACCGACGCCGACAGCAGCACCAGGGTGGTGATGGTGACCCCGATCCGGATCGGGATCGTCTTCCAGATCGGGCGGCCCTCGGGGATGTCGTAGACGATGTTGGACGCCTGCATGAACCCGCCGACGTACCCCGACGCCGACCACACCGCGCCGAGCAGGCTCACGACGGCGATCGCGCCGGCGCCGCCGCTACTGCCCTGCAGCTGCCGCACCGAGCCGACCAGCAGGTCGCGGACCGCGCCCGGCGCCATGTCGCCGATGTTGGCGATCAGGTCGTCGGTCGTCGACTGGCCCGCCAGCCCGACCAGCGACACCACCACCAGGATCGCGGGGAAGATCGACAGGATCGAGTAGTAGGTGAGCGCCGCCGCCCACGCGGTGAGGTTGTCGTGCTTGAACTCGCCGACGGTGCGTTTGAGGGCCCCCACCCAGGAGGTGGGCGGCGCGTCGGCGATGACGCCTGGGGTGGGCATGAGCGTCCTCTCAGCGGATCCGGGGGGGTTCGGCGGGTCAGCGGGTCCTGCGGGTCCTGGTGCGGCGCACCCGCACGGCGCGGCGCTGCCGGGCGCGGACGCGGAACCGCACGGGACCCACCCGCCTGGTGGACGCCCGGCGGCGGCGCATCCACAGCACCGCCACCGCCGCGGCTCCCGCCGAGGCGGCGACCACGCCGCCCCGCCGGGCCCTGGCGATGTTCTGCTCCGAGCCGGCGGCGCGCCACGCCGACGCCGCCGCGTCCCGCGCCCGGGTCCTGGCCTGCTCGGCCTTCTCCCGGGCCATCGCCTTCACGTCGGCCTTGGCGGCCAGCTGCTCGACCGTCTCGCCGAGCTCGTGGCGCGCCCGGTCGACCTCCTGGCGCAGCTCCTCGGTGCCGGCCTCGGCGCCGTGCCTGCTCTGCGCGGTCATCAGTGCGTCGCCCTCTCCTTGAGCTCGGCCACCGTCTGCCTGGCCTCGTCCATGGCCTTCTCCGGTTTGGCCGGCGTGGCGCGGCGGGTCTGCGACCTGCCCAGCAGGGCGAGCAGCGCGGCGACCAGCATCAGCGCGCCGCCGATGATCAGGGCGGCCGCCCACACCGGCAGCGCCACCGCGATCCCGGCGATCGCCGCGGCCAGCAGCGCCGCGACCCCGTACAGCGCGACCAGGGCGGCGCCGCCGAACATCCCGGCCCCGGTCCCGGCGTGCCGGCCCTTGTCCTTCAGCTCGGCGACGGCCAGCCGCAGCTCGGCGCGCATCAGCTCAGACACCTGCTGGGCGGCCTGCCGCACCAGCTCCCCGGTGCCGTGCTCCTCGCGTCCGGCGCGGAATTCGGGGGCGCGGGCCTGGTCCTGCCGGTGCGCGCCCAGGCTCTCGGCCGTGGTCTCGGCCGTGGTCTCGCCGTCATGCGTCGGCCGCACGATGCTCATAGCCTCCAGGCCTCCTCCGCCTTTTCGTCTCGAAGCCTGAAGGTGGCGTTCCCCCTTGTCGGAGGCTAAACGTGTGCGCTTCCCGACAAAGGGTGAACAGGGCGTGGCGCGGCGCGCGGCGGCGCAACCCCGCGGACCGAGCCCGGACGAGCCGCCCGGCCGGCCGCCCGTACGGGCGGCCGGTCAACCCGCCCGGCCGGCCGCCCGGACAAGCCGCCCGGTCAGCCCGCCCGGTCAGCCGCGTCCGACGTAGGACGGCATCGCGGTGGCCAGCACCGTCATCTGCTGGACGTTGGCCTCCAGCGGCAGGCCCGCCATGTACAGGACGGCGTCGACGACGTGGCGGACGTCCATCACCGGCTCGGGCTTGACCGTCCCGTCCGCCTGCAGGGTGCCGGCGCCGAACCCGCCGGTCATGTCGGTGGCGGCGTTGCCGACGTCGATCTGCCCGCACGCGATCCGGTAGGGGCGTCCCTCCAGCGACAGCGTCTTGGTCAGCCCGGTCACCGCGTGCTTGCTGGCGGCGTAGGCGACCGTGCGGGGGCGCGGGGTGTGCGCCGACAGGGACCCGTTGTTGATGATGCGGCCGCCCTGCGGGTCCTGGTCCTTCATCATGCGGAACGCCTGCTGCGCGCACAGGAACGCGCCGGTGAGGTTGGTGTCGACGACGGTGCGCCACTCCTCGTGGGAGTACTCCTCGACGGGCGCCGACGCCCCGAACACGCCGGCGTTGTTGACCAGCAGGTCCAGCCGCCCCCACCGGTCGCGGACCGCGTCGAACAGCGCCCGCACGGAGGCGGGGTCGGTGACGTCGGCGGGCACGGTCAGCGCCTCCCCGCCGCGCGCGGCCCGGGCGGTGTCTTCGAGGCGCCCGGCGCGGCGGCCGGTCAGCGCCACCCGCCAGCCGGCGTCCAGCAGCGCCGCCGCGACCGCGGCCCCGATGCCCGAACCGGCCCCGGTCACCAGCGCCACCCGTCCGTCCATGGACCAGCCTCCCTCCCGGCCGGGCTCCATTATCACCGCCCCGCCGCGGACGGCGGCCGGGACATGTCCGCGGCGTGCCCTGCGACGACCGGCCGGCGCGCAAACCCCCGCGGGACGGGCGCCGCCCACGCCTGGACCGGCCTGAGCGCCGGTGGCGGGGCCGGTCAGGCGGTGGACGCGGCTCCGGCGCCGCAGCCCCGCCGCGGCCGCCCGGCCGCGCCCGCAGGCGCCGGCCCGGGGGTCCTCAGCGGGCCGGGACGATGCGGGTCAGCGCGAGAGCGGCCAGCCACAGCGCGGCGCTGGTCCAGGCCAGGACGTGCAGGCCGGAGGTGAACGCGGGGCGCAGGGCCGGCCCGGCGACCGCCCCGTACACCGCGACGCCGAGCGCCGTGCCGGCCTGCCGGGCGGTGTTGTTGACCCCGCCGGCCAGGCCGGCGTGGGCGGGCGGGGCGGCGCGCATCGCGGCGGCGACCACGGCGGTGACGATCAGGCCGTCGCCGATCCCGATCGCCAGCAGCGCCGGGAGCAGCGCCGCGTAGCCGCCGCCGGGCCCGGCCGCCAGCAGGGACAGCGACCCGGCGGCGGCGACCGCGGTGCCCGCGCCGAGCGGCACCCGCGTCCCGAACCGGGCGGTGAGGCGGCCGCTGACCGGCGCGAGCAGCACCAGCGGCACGGCCATCGGCAGCAGCATCGCCCCCGCGGCCAGCGCGGGCCGGTGCCCCGCCTGCTGCAGCCGCAGCGTCGCCACGAACAGCATCCCGTTGCTGACCAGGTTCATGATCAGCGCGATGGCGTTGGCGCCGAGGAACGCCGGGACGCGCAGCAGCCCGCCGGGGAACATGGGCGCCGCGGCGCGCCGCTCCGCGGCGGCGAACGCGGCAGCGCGGTAGGTACGGATCTCGGACCCCACCCCGAGGCCGCGGAGAGAGGCGTCGAGCGTGTGGCGCACCAGCGGAGCGCTCTCGGCGTTCCTCGGCAGGGTCATTT
>NZ_JBEORG010000036.1:0-76335 GCF_040302145.1 Spirillospora sp. NPDC127506
GCCGGGCCACCGGCCACCCCGCCGCCGCGGCCCGGCACGCCGCCGCGACCCTGCGCAAGTCGCCCCGGCCCCGGACGCGGCGCCGCCCCCCGGCCCGCGCGGGCCGGGGGGCGTCGCCGCGAGGTGCGCGTCCGCCGCGCCGGCTACTTCACCGACCCGGCCAGGACGCCCTGGACGAAGTAGCGCTGGAAGGCGAAGAACACGATCAGCGGGACGATCAGCGACAGGAACGCGCCGGGCGCGAGGATGTCGATGTTGCCGGTGAACTGCCGCATCTGGGACTGCAGCCACTTGGTCATCGGCTGCGACTCGGTGTCGGCGAACACCAGCGCGACCAGCAGGTCGTTCCACACCCACAGGAACTGGAAGATGCCGAGCGAGGCGATCGCCGGGCCGCCCAGCGGGAAGATCACCCGGCGGAAGATCGTCCACTCCGACCCGCCGTCCATCCGCGCCGCCTCCAGCAGGTCCCGGGGGATCGCCGCGAAGAAGTTGCGGAGCAGGAAGATGGCGAACGGCAGGCCGAACGCGACGTGGAACAGCACCACGCCGGCGATCGACCCGAACATGTGGAACCCGCCGAACTCGATGGCCCCGTACAGCTTGGCGACCGGGATCAGCGCGACCTGGATCGGCACCACCAGCAGCGCCACCACGAGGATGAACAGCCAGTCGCGCCCGGGGAACTCCATCCACGCGAACGCGTAGGCCGCGAGCGCGGCGATCACCACCACCAGCACGGTCGCCGGGACGGTGATCAGCACCGTGTTCCAGAACGAGTCGACGAAGTCGCCCTTGTCCAGCAGCGAGCTGTAGGACTGCATGGTCAGCTCGGTGGGCTTGGCGAAGACGTTCCACCAGCCGCTGGCGTTGTTGTCCTCGTTGGAGCGCAGCGACGCCACCAGCAGCCCGAGCGTCGGCACGAGCCAGAACAACGCGATCAGCACGAGCAGCGCCTGCGCCGCCCCGCCGCCGAGCCTGCCGACGATCCGGGCGGCCACGCCGCGGTGCGGCGCGCCCGCCGCGCCGTTGCCGTTGCCGCCGCCGGCGGCCGGCGCCTTCGCCTCCTTCTCCGCGGTGCTCATTTGCGCTCCTGCCGCAGTCGCCGGACGTTGAACAGCATGGCGGGCAGCACCAGCACGAACAGCAGCACGGCGATGGCGCTGCCGGCGCCCTGGTCGTTGCCGCCGCCGAACGACACCGTCCACATCTGCAGGGCCAGCACGTTGGCGTTCGGATCACCGCCGCCGATGATGTAGACGAGGTCGAAGACCTTCATGACGTTGATGACCAGCGTCACCATCACCACCATCAGGACGGGTGCGAGCAGCGGGATCGTCACCCGCCGGAACACCTGCCACTCGGTGGCTCCGTCCACCCGGGCCGCCTCCAGCGCGTCGCGGGGGATCGCGGCGAGCCCGGCGGCGATCAGCACCATCGCGAACCCGGACCACACCCACAGGTACGACCCGATGATCGCCGGGGTGATGAGCGTGCTGCCGAGCCACTCGGCGCCGCGGTAGGCGGCGGTGAAGTTGTCCTTGGGCAGCCGGATCGTGTACGTCCCGTCGGGGACCTTCTTCATCGTGAAGGTGCCGTCGTCCCCGGTGGTGGCCTTGGCGACCACCTTGCCGTCCCGCACGGCCTCGACCTTGACGCCGGGGAGCCCGACCTCGCCGGCGTTGGGGGTGTTCTGCTGCCCGCCGCCGCCCCTGGTGAAGTCGAACCACACGGTCCCGGTCAGCTGGCCGGGCTTGGCGGCCGGCGGCTGCGCGGCCGGCTTGGCGTCCTTCGGCAGGTACTGCTGCTTGACCTTCAGCAGCGGGACGAGGGCGCTCTGCCCCGGCCCGTAGGAGTTCACCGTGACGACGGCGCCGCCGTCCTCGCGGACGGGGGCGTCCCCGCCGTTGCGGGGCCCGGCGCCCGGGTAGGTGGTGCCCTGCGCGAAGGTGTCGTGGATCGCGACGAGCGCCGCGTTGGCGACGCCCTTGTCGGGGTCCATCTGGTAGACCAGCCGGAAGATCACGCCGGAGGCGAGGAACGAGATCGCCATCGGCATGAACACGACGAGCTTGAACACCGTCGCCCACCGGATCCGCTCGGTGAGGACGGCGAAGACCAGGCCGACGATGGTGACGATCGTCGGGGCCACCACGACCCAGATGGCGGTGTTGCGCACCGCGACGAGGTTGTTGTGCCCCTTGAAGATCCCGGTGTAGTTGTCGGCGCCGACGAACCCGTCGCCCGAGGCGTCGAAGAAGCTGCGGATCACCGAGTAGACGATCGGGTAGACGACCAGGAAGCCGAGCAGCAGCAGCGCCGGCAGCAGGAACGCCATGGCCAGCCAGGACGGCGGGGTCAGCCGCTCGCGTCCCCGGCGGGCGCCGGGCCGCCGCGCGGCCGGTACGTCGACGGCGGCGGCGCCGCCGGCCGTCGCGGCCGGCGGCACCTCCTCATTCCGAGCCTTCATCAGGGGATTCCCTACTTGTAGGCCTTGGCGGCCTCGGCCTCCAGCTTGGCCTGCGTGCCCTTGACGTCGTCCGGGTGCATCACGAACTGGCGGAGCGCCTCCCACTCGCCCTTGCCGGGCGTCGCGCCGAACGCGGCGGGCGCCAGGTCGGACATGTCGTAACGGGCCGCGTCACCGGACTGCTGCAGCTGGCCGATCAGCTGCTTGGCGATCGGGTCGGAGTAGGCGTCCGGCGGGACGTTCTTGTTCGGCGTCAGGTAGCCGCCGAGCCCGGCCCAGACCTTGCCGGCCTCCGGGGAGGCGAGGAACTTCATCAGCTCCTGCGCGCCCTTGCCGTCCTTCATCGCGACGCCGACGTCGCCGCCGAGGATCGCCGGGGGCGTGTCACCGGCCTTCGGGAAGGCGAACACCTTGGCGTCGGTGCCGACCTTGGCCTTGGTGGTGGAGATGTTCGCGGCGGCGAAGTCGCCGCCGTAGACCATGGCGGCCTTCTGCTGGCCGAAGACCTGGGTGACCGACTCGTCGAACTTGGTCTTGGTCGCGGTGGCGACGCCGCCGTTCAGGTAGTCGGGCTTGCCCCAGATCTCGGCGAGGGTCTCCAGCGCCTTGCCGACCGTCGGGTCGGTCCACTTGATCTCGTGCTTGGCGAGCTTGTCGTAGTTCTCCGGGCCCGCCTGCGACAGGTAGACGTTCTCGAACCAGTCGGTGAGCGTCCAGGAGTCCTGCGGCCCGGCGGCGAGGGTGAACGGGGTGGTGCCCGCGTCCTGCAGCGTGCCGGCCGCCTTGACCAGGTCGGCCCACGCCGCGGGCGGCTGCACGCCGGCCTCGTCGAACGCCTCGGGCCGGTACCACAGGATCGACTTGTAGGCGGCCTTGACGATCACGCCGTAGGCCTTGCCGCCGCTGGAGCCGAGCTCCTTCCAGTAGGGCGAGAAGTTCTGCCCGACCTGCGCGACGACGTCCTCGTCGAGCGGCTTCAGCGCGCCCTTCTGCGCGTACTGCTGCATCAGGCCGGGCTGCGGCAGGATCGCCACGTCCGGCGGGTTCCCGGCCTCGATGCGCGGGCCGAGGTAGGCGTCGGTGTTCTCACCGGTGGAGGCGTAGTTGACCTTCGCCCCGGTCTTCTGCTCGAACGCCTTCAGGACCTTGCGGAAGTTCGCCTCCTCCTGGCCGGTCCACTTGGCGGCGACCTCGATCGTGGTGCCCTTCAGCGCCCCCCCGCCGGCGGGCGTCGAGCCGTCGCTGCCGCCGTCGTCGTCGCCGCCGCACGCGGCGGCCGATGACAGGAGCAGTCCCGCCGCGACGGCGGCTCCCATCAGCCTGCTGACCCTCATTCCTCATCCTCCCTGAGCGGACCGGCGGCGTCCGATCCCCAGATCGCCGCGCCGGACTCGATATCGAAGAAGTGCAGGCGCCCGGTGTCGACGCGGATCGTCACCGGGTCGCCCACCTTCACGCGGGTGCGCGGGCTGAACCGCGCGACCATGTCGGTGTGGGGGCTGTCCAGCGTCCCCAGCACGTCGGTCCCCGCGTCGCGGGCGAGTTCCTTGGTGTCCTCGGTGACGACCTGGGACGCCTCGATCGCGAAGTGGACGAGCACGTCCGACCCCATCGCCTCGACGAGGTCGGCGGTGGAGGTCAGCCCGGCCCCGTCGGGCGTCTCCACCAGCTCGGAGTCCTCCATGTCCTCGGGGCGGATGCCGACGACGACGTCGCTCCCGAGGCGGGACGCCAGGGCCGGGCGCTCGGTCAGCACCTCGGCCGGCAGCGCCAGGGTCTGGCCGCCGATCTCCAGGCGCGGGTTCGCCGCGTCACCGGAGAGCGTGCCCTGGATCAGGTTCATGGCCGGTGAGCCGATGAAACCGGCGACGAACAGGTTCGCCGGCCGGTCGTAGAGCTCCTGCGGCGGCGCGACCTGCTGCAGCTCGCCCTTCTTCATCACCGCGACCCGGTCGCCGAGCGTCATCGCCTCGGTCTGGTCGTGCGTGACGTAGATCGTGGTGACGCCGAGGTCGCGCTGGATGCGGGCGATCTCCGCGCGCATCTGGACGCGGAGCTTGGCGTCGAGGTTGGACAGCGGCTCGTCCATCAGGAACGCCTGCGGCTCCCGGACGATCGCCCGGCCCATCGCCACGCGCTGCCGCTGCCCGCCCGACAGGTTGCGGGGCTTGCGGGACAGGTGCTCGGTGAGGCCGAGGATCTCCGCGGCGCGGTCGACCTTCTCGCGGATCTCGGCCTTCGGCATCTTGCGCAGCGACAGCCCGAAGCCGATGTTGTCGCGCACCGACAGGTGCGGGTAGAGGGCGTAGCTCTGGAACACCATCGCGACGTCGCGGTCCCGGGCCGGGACGCGGTTGACCACGCGGCCGCCGATCGTGATCTCGCCCTCGGAGATCTCCTCCAGGCCGGCGACCATCCGCAGCGCGGTCGTCTTGCCGCAGCCCGAGGGCCCGACGAGGACGAGGAACTCCCCGTCGGAGATGTGAAGGTTCAGGTCGGTCACGGCCCGCGTGCCGTCGGGATAGACCTTCCCGACGCTGGTCAGGTCGACCTCTGCCACGGCGTCTCCTCTTCTGCACGGCACGGCTCCGGGGAGGGCGCGGGCTCGCTCCGGCACGGCGCGACGGTCCGCGATGCGGAAGAAACCGGCTTACCCCCTCGTAACAATGCATCTAGGTGGTACATGGCCGACCGGCCGAACCGCAATACGCACAGTGCCCGCTGACACATTTGGTGCAGAGATCGTTACCGACCCGTTTCCGCCCTAATTTGTGCTGTCCGCAATGACGCGAGGGTGCGGACCGAAAACCGGTCCGCACCCTCGTTCGACGACCGCCGGCGGCGGGCCGCCGCGCGATGGCGGCAGGCCGGCGCCCGATGACGGCAGGCCGGTCCGCGCCGCCGCCGTCCCGTCCCCGGCGGCGGGTCAGTCCACGATCACCAAGCCGTGCTCGGTGGTGTTCATCGGCTCGAAGCCGTCCTCGGTGCACACGACGATGTCCTCGATGCGGGCGCCGTGCGGGCCGGGGTAGATG
This sequence comes from Spirillospora sp. NPDC127506, assembly GCF_040302145.1. NCBI lineage: Bacteria > Bacillati > Actinomycetota > Actinomycetes > Streptosporangiales > Thermomonosporaceae > Spirillospora > Spirillospora sp. NPDC127506. Next base: position 5,506 of record NZ_JBEORG010000036.1, read on the forward strand.
CCCGGCTCGATGGAGAACGCCATCCCCGGCTCCAGCGGCTCGCGGTTGCCCTCGACGATGTAGGGGTCCTCGTGCGACTCCAGGCCGATGCCGTGGCCGGTGCGGTGGAAGAAGTGCTCGCCGTGCCCGGCGGCGGCGATGACGCCGCGGGCCGCCGCGTCCACCTCCTCGGGCGTCGCGCCCGGCCGCACCGCCGCGCACGACGCGCGCTGCGCCTCCTCCAGCACCGCGTAGTAGGCGCGGTACTCGGCGGGCGGCTCCCCGACGCAGTAGTTGCGGGTGGAGTCCGAGCAGTAGCCGCTCGGCATCGTCCCGCCGATGTCGACCACGACGGGCTCGCCGGGCCGGATCACGCGGTCGGACGGCTCGGCGTGCGGGTTCGCGCCGTTCGGGCCGGAGCCGACGATGACGAAGTCGACGCGGGCGTGGCCCTCGGCGGTGATCGCGTCGGCGATGTCGCGGGCGACCTCGCGCTCGGTGCGGCCGGCCTTGAGGAGGCCGGGGACGCGGCGGTGCACGCGGTCGATCGCCGCGCCCGCCTCGCGCAGCGCCGCGACCTCGGCGGCGGACTTGCGCATCCGCAGCTCGCGCAGCACCGGCCCGGCCGCGACCTGCTCGGCGTCCGGCAGCGCGGCGCGGAACCGCAGCGCCATGACCGCCCACATCCGGTCGGCGACGCCGACCTTCGCCGGCCCTGCCGGGAGCCGGGCGGCGGTGAGCGCGTACGGGTCGGCGGTCTCGTCCCAGGGCACCAGCTCGATGCCGAGCGCCCCGGCCGGCGACTCCTGCGCGGCGGGCAGTTCGAGCCGCGGGACGACCAGGAACGGCTCCCCCTCGGCGGGCACCGCGAGGCAGGTGAGGCGCTCCAGCTCCTTGGCGTCGTAGCCGGTGACGTAGCGCAGGTCCGGGCCGGGCGTCAGCAGCACCGCGCCGAGGCCCGCCTCCGCCACCGCCTCCCGCACCCGCCCGATGCGCTCCGGCGGATACAACTCCGTTGTCACACCCGTCTCCATTCTCCGTTCCGGTCCGATGGCCGGTACCAGGATCGCAGGAGCGGCGGTGCGGCGCGGCGCCGGACCCGCGTGGGAGCATGTCCTCCCATGAGCGGGTTGATGCTGCTGGACACGCCGTCGCTGTACTTCCGCGCCTTCTTCGGGGTGCCCGAGTCGGTCACGGCGCCCGACGGGACGCCGGTGAACGCGGTGCGCGGGCTGATCGACATGATCGCGCGGCTCGTCCAGGACCGGTCGCCGGACCGCCTCGTCTGCTGCATGGACGCCGACTGGCGGCCCGCGTTCCGGGTGGCGGCGCTGCCGTCCTACAAGGCGCACCGGGTCGCCGCGGACGGCGGCGACCAGACCCCGGACGCGCTGGAGGCGCAGCTCCCGCTGATCGACGAGGTGCTGGACGCGGTGGGGCTGGCCCGCGCCGGCGTCCCCGGCTACGAGGCCGACGACGTGATCGGGACGCTCGCGGTGCGCGGCGCCGCCGAGGGACCGGTCGACATCGTGACCGGCGACCGCGACCTGTTCCAGCTCGTCGACGACCGCGGCCCGGTCGCCGTGCTGTACACCGCGCGCGGCATCCGGAACCTGCAGGTGATGGGCGAGAAGGAGGTCGCGGCCAAGTACGGCATCCCCGGCCGCGGCTACGGCGACTACGCCACGCTGCGCGGCGACCCGAGCGACGGGCTGCCGGGGGTGCCGGGCGTCGGCGACAAGACCGCGGCGGCGCTGGTCACCCGGTTCGGGTCGGTCGAGGGCATCCTCGCGGCGCTGGACGCGGGCACCGACGCGGGGTTCCCGGCGGGCGCGCGCCGCCGGCTGGAGGCCGCGCGCGAGTACCTGGCCGCCGCCGAGACGGTGGTGCGGGTGGTCACCGACATCGACGCGCCGGAGCTGGCGGAGCTGGACGACCGGCTGCCCGCCGGGCCGCGCGACGCGGAGAGGCTGGTGGAGCTCGCCGACCGGTGGAATCTCGGCAGCCCGGTGAACCGCCTCCTCAATGCTCTTTCGCGCTGAAGCACGCGATTTCACTGCAATTTTCGCCAAAAGTGTCATAAGACGCAGACAGGCGGTTCTCCGGCGTGCAGCATCCGAGGCGGTGACGGGTTCTGCTGGAGGCGTGCGGACACGCGTGCAGACGACCGGTACCCGCGGCACTGGGCCTCACCGCCCCACTCCCCCCAACTGCCGCGGGTGCCGGTTCACCCCATCCCGGACCGGAACGGAACTGCCGTGAGCGAGCGGACCACATCCCGCGGCGGCCTCGCCGCGGTGCGCGGCGGAGGGTTCTGGGACGCGCTGGACGGACGGGAGCGCGCGGCGCTCCGGGACGCCGGGCGGCCGCGGACCTACCGGCCGCGGGCGCCGCTGTGCTACCAGGGCGACGACTCCGACCACATCGTCGTCATCGAGTCGGGCTGGGCGAAGGTCGTCTCGTCCAGCGCGGCCGGGCACGCGGTGGTGCTCGCCGTGCGCGGCCCCGGCGACCTGGTGTGCGAGAGCGCGGTCCTCGGCGGCAGGGAGCGGTCGGCGACGGTGCAGGCGCTCGACGAGATCCGCGCGCTGGTCGTGCCGGCGTCGCGGTTCACCGCCTTCCTCGACGCGCATCCGCGGGTGTGGATGCTGGTCAGCGGCACGTTCGTGCGGCGGCTCGACGACGCGGGGCGGCGGGCCCAGGCGCACGTGTCGGCTCAGGGCGCGCGGCGGCTGGCCATCCTGCTGGAGGGGCTCGCCGAACTGTCGGCCCGGCGGGCGCCGGCGGGCCCCGGCGGCGAGATCGCGATCGGGCCGCCGCTGTCGCAGGAGGAGCTCGGCAGCTGGATGGACGCCTCCCGGGAGACGGTCGCGCGGGCCCTGGCCGTGCTGCGCGACGCGGGCCTGGTGCGCACCGGCCGGCGGCGGATCACCGTCGTGGACCCGGACGGCCTGCGGGCGTTCGCCGGAGCCCCCGCCCCCTCGCCCGGAGCGCGCGGCCGGCCCGACGCCTTTACATTGTAGATTCCGATCGGTGCGGCGGGTCCGTCCCGTACGCTCGGTTCTGTGCCGCGCCGACCGCTGCGACTGCGTACCGCCGAGGCCGACGCCGAGGTCCGCGCCGGGCTGCACCGGATCCGCGCCGAGTTCTCGGTGCCCGGCCCGTTCCCGCCCGCCGTCCTCGCCGAGGCCGCGCGGCCCGCGGCCCTCGACAGCGGCCGGGCCGACCTGCGCGACGTCCCGTTCTTCACCCTGGACCCGCCCGGCTCGATGGACCTGGACCAGGCGATGCACCTGGAGCGGCGCGGGCCGGGCCACCGGGTCCGGTACGCGATCGCGGACGTGGCCGGGTTCGTGCGGCCGGGCGGCGCGCTGGACGCCGAGGCGCACACCCGCGGCGTCACCCTCTACCTGCCGGACGCGAGCGCGCCGCTGCACCCGCGCCCCCTGTCGGAGGGCGCCGCGAGCCTGCTGCCGGGCCGCGACCGCCCCGCGGTGACGTGGACGATCGACATCGACGACGCCGGGCGGATCACCGGGGTGGACGTGCGGCGCGCCGTCGTCCGCAGCCGCGACCGCCTCGACTACGCCACCGCCCGCCACGACGGCGGGGATCCGCGCATCGCGCTGCTCGGCGAGATCGGCGAGCGGCTCATCGCGGCGGAGGCGGCGCGCGGCGGGGTCAGCCTGCCGCTGCCCGAGCAGGAGGTCGTGCACGCCGCCGGCGGCTGGGCGGTGAAGCTGCGCGGCGACCTCGCGACCGAGGCGTGGAACGCGCAGATCTCCCTGCTGACCGGCCGGGCCGCGGCCCGGCTGATGCTGGACGGCGGGGTCGGGCTGCTGCGCACGATGCCGCCGCCCCCCGCCGAGGCGGAGGCGCGGCTGCGGATCGCGGCCCGCGCGCTCGGCGTCGCCTGGCCGGCGGACGCCTCCTACGGCGGCATCGTCCGCGCCCTCGACCCGGCGCTGCCCCGGCACGCGGCGTTCCTGCACGACGCGGCGGCGCTGATGCGCGGCGCCGGCTACACCGCGTTCGACGGGGCGCCGCCCGCACAGCCCGGGCACGCCGCCGTGGCGGCCCCGTACGCGCACGTCACCGCGCCGATCCGGCGGCTGGCGGACCGGTACGCGACGGAGGTGTGCCTGGCGCTGGCGGCGGGGCGCCCGGTGCCGGGGTGGGCGCGCGAGGCGCTGCCGGGGCTGCCCGACACGATGCAGCGGGCGCTGCGCCGGGCCGCCGACGTCGACCACGCCTGCGTCGACCTCGTCGAGGCGCTGCTGCTGCGCGACCACGTCGGGGAGGTGTTCGACGCGGTGGTGGTGGACGTGAACGGCGACCGCACCGGCGGGCGCGTCCAGCTGGTGGCGCCGCCGGTGTTCGGCCGCTGCGAGGGCGCGGACCTGCCGCTCGGCGAGCAGGTGAAGGTGCGGCTGGAGGAGGCGGACCCGGCGCGGCGCCGGGTCCGGTTCTCCCGCACCGAGTGACCGCCGGTCAGCGGCGGCGGCTGTAGCGGCGGGGCCGCCAGTTCGCCGACGTGCCGACGCCGGCGAAGTGCAGCGCGATGAGCAGCAGGCCGAGGACGGTCAGCGTCCCGTTGTTGATCGCGTCCGAGGAGACGTCGGCGAGGTCGAAGAGCAGAGCCAGGGCGAAGACGATCGCGGCGACGATCGCGAGCATGTCGGGCCTCCGTTGGGGGTCGGGGGCCCGTCGCGGGCCCCGCGGCTGCCTACCGGATCTCCACCCGCCCGCGAGCCAAACCGCATCCCCTTTTCGGCCCGCCCCAAATCCCCGCGGGGCGCGCCGTCAGGCGGCGCCGGCGCGGACGTGCCCGCCGAGCCCGGCGGTGGCGGCGGCGCCGGGCCGGCAGGCGGTCCCGGCCCCGGCGCTGACCCAGGTCTGCTCGGCGGCGTCCCGCCCGCGGCGTCGGGCAAGGCGCGGCAGCGGCCCCTGCAGGCCCTGGGCCTGCCGGGGAGGCGGCAGAGCCGGGCGACGTCGCCGCCGGCGGGTTCAGGCCAGGCAGGTCAGCCGCTCAGGGCGGCGCGGGCCTCCTCGGTCATCCGGACGACCTCGCGCCGCACCTGCGGGCGCTCGGTGAGCCGCTCGCCGAACGGGATCCGGACGGTGTGCTCGGCGCCGCCGTCGCTGACGGCGAACTCGATGCCGCCGGGGTCCAGGCCGGTCATCCGGGCGGCGGTCGCGCCGGGGCGGCCGCCGAGGGCGCGGCAGATGGTGAGGCAGTCGGCGGCGTGGTCGTCGTTCATGTGCCGCATGATCTGCCGCACGACGTCCTCGGTGAACGGACCGGGGTCGGTCATGGAGGAGTCCTTTCCCGCGGGCGGGGGGCGAAACGGCCGGCGGTCGGCCGGGTCAGAGGGACAGGCCCTTGTAGACGCGCAGGGCGTTGCCGGCGAGGACGAGGGACAGCGTCTCCTCGTCCAGCCCGAGGCCGGCGACGGCGCGGGCGTTGCGTGCGACGCCGGGGACGCCCGGCCAGTCGGTGCCGAAGATGAACTTGCGGGCCAGGCGGCGCAGGTCGTGCCGGGCGTAGTACTCGGGGAGCCGGCGCGGCGGCAGCCCGGACAGCTCGATCCACACCTCCTCGCGGGACAGCGCGAGGAACGCGGCCGCGTCGTACCACCAGCCGCGGCCGCCGTGGGCGAGGACGAACGTCAGGCCGGGGAACAGCCGCAGGACGTCGTCGACGGGCGTCGGGTCGGCGTACCGGTTGGCCGAGCCGGGGAAAGAGCTGGTGCCGCAGTGCACGACGACGGGCACGCCCGCGTCGCGGCACACCTCGTAGGCGGGGTACAGGTCGGGGTCGGCGACGCTGAACCCGCCGTGCACGGGGTGGAGTTTCAGCGCGGCGGCGCCGAACTCCAGCTGCCGTGCGACCTCGGCGCCGATCGGGTAGTGCAGGTGGGGGTTGACGTTGGCGATCGGCCGGAAGCGGCGCGGGTTGTGCTTGAGGAGCGGCTCCAGGTCCTCGATGGGCTGGGTGCCGGTCGTCTTCGGGCTGTACTCGCACAGCAGCAGGGCGATGTCGACGCCCTCCTCCTCGAAGCGGGCGTCGACCCGCTCGGGGACGAGGGTCCCGTCGGCGTCGTAGAGGTCCTGCCAGGGGTGGGACGCGCCGAACTCCTCGGCCCACTGCCGCCATGCCGGGGGCAGGGTCGGCAGGCGGGCGGCGTGCACGTGCGCGTCGATCAGCGGACGTCCGTCGAGCATGGGCGGAGCCTACCCACCGCCCCCGGCCGCCCCCGCCGCCAGGGGTTCGGCGACCGCGGGTCCGGCGGCGGGGTTCGGCGGGTTCAGGCGACGTCGGCGGAGTCCTGCTCGTCCAGCCAGGCGACGATGCCCTCGACGGCGTCGCGGCAGCCGCCGCAGCCGGTGCCGGCGCGGGTGGCGCGGGCGACGTCGGCGGCGGTGCGGGCGCCGGCCTGCCAGCAGGCGCGGATCTCCCCCTTGCTGACGTTGTTGCAGTGGCAGACGGTGGCGGCGTCGGGCATCCGCACCGGCGACTCGGCCTCCGCGGCGCGGCCCATGCCGGGGAACAGCAGGCCGAGGCGCTCGGCGGGCAGCGGCGCGGCGCGGTCGTAGAGCCGGGTGAGGGTTCCGGCGGCGGCGGTCTCGCCGAGCAGGATCGCGCCGATGAGCCGCCCGTCGCGGATCACGGCCTTCTTGTAGGTGCCGCGGGCGGCGTCGGTGAACCGGACGACCTCCACGTCCTCGTCGTCGTCGCCGAAGTGCGTCTCCCCCATCGAGGCCAGCTCGATGCCGGCGGCCTTGAGCCGGGTGATCTGCCGGGCGCCGGTGAAGCGGGCGGCGGGGTCGGTGCCGGCGAGCAGCCCGGCGAGGACGCCGGCCTGCTCCCAGGCGGGCGCGACGAGCCCGTACACCTCGTCGCGGTGCTCGGCGCACTCGCCGATGGCGCGGACGGACGGGTCGGTGACCGACCGCAGTTCGTCGTCCACGACGATGGCGCGGCCGACGGCCAGGCCGGCGTCGCGGGCGAGGGTCACCTCGGGCCGGACGCCGCAGGCCAGGATGACGAGGTCGGCGTCGACGACCTCGGTCCCGCCGCCGGGCCGGGCCAGCTCGACGCCGGTGACGGCGCCGCCGGCGGTGCGCAGCCCGGCGACGCCGGCCTGCAGCCGGGTGCCGATGCCGAGCGCGGCGAGGGTGCGGGCGAGGACCTTGCCGGCGGCGGGGTCGAGCTGGCGTTCCATGAGGTGCCCGGCCAGGTGCAGGACGGTGACGTCCAGGCCGCGGCCGGCCAGCCCGCGGGCCGCCTCGATGCCGAGCAGCCCGCCGCCGACGACGACCGCGCGCCGCGCGGAGGCGGCGAGCTCGGTGATGCGCCGGCAGTCGTCCAGGGTGCGGAACACCAGGGCGCCCTCGGGGAGGCCGTCCCGCAGGCCGGGCATCGGCGGGACGAACGCGGTGCTGCCGGTCGCGAGGACGAGCGTCTCGTACGGCGTGACGGTCCCGTCGGAGGCGTGCACCGTCCCGGCGGCGCGGTCGACGCGGGTGACCTCGACGCCGAGCCGGGCGTCCACGCCGTGGGAGGCGTACCAGGCGGCGTCGACCAGGCTGATGTGGTCGGGCCGGGTCACGCCGGCGAGGACGTTGGACAGCAGCACCCGGTTGTAGGGGCGCTGGGTCTCGGCGCCGAACACCGTGACGGGGGTCGCGGTGTCGCGGTCGCGCAGCTCGCTGACGAACCGCGACCCCGCCATGCCGTTTCCGACGACCACGATGCCCGGCCGGGCCGCGGGGCTCATCGCTTCACCTCCAGCGGGAGCGGCTTGATCTGGTCGCGCTCGACCGCGAACGCGATGCTCGGGTCGGGGGTGCGCGGGGCGTTGACGAAGGACACGAACCGGCGGAGCCGCTCGGGGTCGTCGAGGGTGTCGCGCCACTCGTCGGAGTAGGACGCGACGTGGCGGGCCATGGCGGCGTCGAGGTCGGCGCAGATGCCGAGCCGGTCGTCCACGATGACCTCGCGGAGGTAGTCCAGGCCGCCGTCGAGGGACTCCAGCCAGCTCGCGGTGCGCTGCAGCCGGTCGGCGGTGCGGATGTAGAACATCAGGAACCGGTCGATGTAGCGGATCAGCTCGTCGTCGGTGAGGTCGGTGGCGAACAGGTCCGCGTGCCGGGGCCGCATGCCCCCGTTGCCGCCGAGGTAGAGGTTCCAGCCGTTCTCGGTGGCGATGACGCCGAAGTCCTTGCTCTGCGCCTCGGCGCATTCGCGGGCGCAGCCGGACACGGCCGACTTCAGCTTGTGCGGGGCGCGCAGCCCCCGGTACCGCAGTTCGAGGCGGATCGCCATGGCGGCCGAGTCCTGGACGCCGTAGCGGCACCAGGTGGACCCGACGCACGACTTCACCGTGCGCAGCGCCTTGCCGTAGGCGTGGCCGGACTCGAACCCGGCCTCGACGAGCCGCCGCCAGATCTCGGGGAGCTGCTCGACGCGGGCGCCGAACAGGTCGATGCGCTGCCCGCCGGTGATCTTGGTGTAGAGGCCGAAGTCGCGGGCGACCTCCCCGATCACGATGAGCTTCTCGGGGGTGATCTCCCCGCCGGGGACGCGCGGGACGACCGAGTAGGTGCCGTTCTTCTGCAGGTTGGCGAGGAAGTGGTCGTTGGTGTCCTGCAGCGCGGCCTGCTCGCCCTCCAGGATGTGGCCGTTGCCGAGGCTGGCCAGGATGGAGGCGACGGCGGGCTTGCAGATGTCGCAGCCGCGGCCGGTGCCGTGCTCCTCGACGAGCTGGGTGAAGCTGGTGACGCCCCCGCCGCGGATGATGTCGAACAGCTCGGCGCGGCTGTAGTCGAAGTGCTCGCAGATGGCCTTGCTGACCTCGATCCCGGCGGCGGTCAGCTCGGCGTCCAGGATCCGCTTCACCAGGGGCACGCAGCTGCCGCAGCTCGTGCCGGCGCGGGTGCAGTCCTTAACGCCGGGCACGTCGGTGAGGGAGTGCTCCGCGATGGCGCAGCGGATGTCCTCGGCGGTGACGTTGTTGCAGGAGCAGATGACCGTCGCGCCCGGCAGGTCGCCGCCGGCGGCCTCGGTGCCGCCGAACAGCATCTGCTCGGGCGGGCCGGGCAGGCCGCCCCCGACGTAGGCGCGGAGCGTCCCGTAGGACTCGGCGTCGCCGACGAGGACGCCGCCGAGCAGGGTCTGCGCGTCGTCGCTGACGACGAGCCTCTTGTACACGCCGGCGACGGGGTCGGTGTAGGTGACGCCGAGCGCGCCCTGCTCCGGGCCGGCGAACGGGTCGCCGAAGCTGGCGACGTCCACGCCCATCAGCTTCAGCTTCGTCGACATGTCGGCGCCCTCGAACACGGCGGTGCTGGCGTCCGACAGGAGCCGGTCGGCGACGACCTCGGCCATGGAGAAGCACGGCCCGACGAGCCCGTAGACCGTCCCCTCGACCGACGCGCACTCGCCGACGGCCCAGATCGCGGGGTCCTCGGTGCGGCAGGTCCCGTCGACGGCGACGCCGCCGCGCTCCCCCACCGGCAGGCCGCAGCCGCGGGCCAGCTCGTCGCGCGGGCGGATGCCGGCGGAGATCACCACGACCTCCGCGTCGACCACGGTGCCGTCGTCGAGGACGACGCGGCGGACGGCGCCGTCCCCGCCCGCCTCCAGGGCGCGGATCGGGACGCCGACGTGCACGGCCATGCCGAGGCCCTCGATGTGGCGGCGCAGCATCGCGCCGCCGCCCTCGTCGAGCTGCCGGGGCATCAGCCACGGCGCGACCTCGACGACGCCGCTGCGCAGCCCGAGGCCCTGCAGGGCGCGGGCCGCCTCCAGGCCGAGCAGGCCGCCGCCGACGACGGCGCCGGTGGTCTTGCCGGCGGCGTACGCGCGGATGGCGTCCAGGTCGTCGATCGTGCGGTAGACGAACACGCCGGGCAGGTCCGCGCCGGGGACCGGCGGCACGAACGGCGCCGACCCGGTGGCGAGGACGAGCGCGTCGTAGGGGACGGCGTCCCCGGCCGAGGTGGCGACCGTGCGGGCGGCGCGGTCGATCGCGGTGACCCGCTCGCCGGTGCGGACGGCGACCTCGGGGCCGTGCGCGGGGTGGGCGAGGTCGGCGCCCTCCAGGTGGGTCGTCAGCGCCACCCGGTCGTAGGCGGGCCGCGGCTCCTCGCCGATGACGGTGATGGTCCAGGTCCCGGCGGCGTCCCGCGCGCGGAGCGCCTCCACGAGGCGGTGCGCGGCCGGTCCGTGCCCCGCGACGACCAGCCTCCGGTCCGTTGTGCTGTCGGCTCCCATGAACCCCGATGCTGGGCGGCCCGTATTTCCCGGATGGATCACCCGCGTGACCCGCGCGTTAACTGGCGCTCACCGCGGCGCCGCCCCCGAGGCGGGCCGGACGAGGGGTTCGGGCGGGCGGGCCGCGCCGGACGACCGGTCCGGCTGGGCGGCGGCACACTCTTCGCGGGGTTCGGGCGCTGATCCATTTCTTTTGCGGGTGTGATGCGGGACACTCGCAAAAGATGAAATATCAAGTTCGTGCGTGGTTCCGAGCGTGGGCCGGGAGGCGGCAGTGCGGCGGATCATGGGTGCGTCCCTCATCGGGCTCGGCGCGTTCCTGCTGGCCGCCGGGCTCCTCGTCCGCTTCTACGTGGCGCCGTCGCTGATCGGGGCGCCGGCGGACCTGTACCAGGTGACCCGGCTGCGCGCCGACGACGCCTCCTACTTCGACGCCGGGGAGGCGACGCCGCGGACGGGCGCGACGATCGTGGCGACCAACACCGTCCGCGGCGACCCGAAGTCGGCGCACGACGGCGTCGCGGTGTGGGACTCCACGACGGTCGTGCAGGACGTGGGGCGCGGCACCACGATCGAGCTCCAGAAGCAGCGGTACGCGTTCGACCGCCGCACCGGGCGGCTGCGGAACTGCTGCGGCGCGGCGATCGACGGCGACGCCGGCGTCCGGCTGTCGGGCATCGGGCTGTTCTGGCCGGTGCAGGTCCGCAAGAAGGGCCTGGAGCTGTTCGACACCTCCACGCTGCGCAGCTGGCCGGTGGTCTTCGACGGCCGGGAGCGCGTCGGCGGCCTGCTCGCCTACCGCTTCGTCCAGCGGATCCCGGAGACCAGGGTCGCCGGGGAGCTGCCGGACGTGCCCGGCGAGCTGCTGGGGCGCCCCGCGGGCGGCCCGGCGGTGCCGGTGGACCGCTACTACCAGGCCGAGGCGACGTACTGGGTGGACCCGCGGACGGGCGCGCCGATCGACCAGCAGCGGCACGTCCTGTCGACGCTGCGCCCCAAGGAGGGGCCTGGCCGGCTCGTCGTCGCGGACTTCACCCTGAAGATGACGCCGGAGTCGCGGCGGGCGCTGCAGGACCGCTCCGCGGACGGCGCCCGGAAGATCCGGCTGCTGAAGACCGTGGTGCCGCTGTGCGGCGGCGCCGCCGGCGTCCTGCTGATCGCGGCCGGGGCGCTGCTGGCCTCCCGCGGCGGGCGGTCCTCCCGCCGGCGCCGCGGCCCCGCGGTCCCGGACGGGCCCCGGCCCGTCGGCCCCCGGGTGGACGGGTAGGCCCGGGTGGACGGGTAGGCCCCCGGCCGGAGCGCCCCGTCAGGCGGGGGTGAGGACGAGGGCAGCGTCGTGCCCGCCGAACCCGAACGAGTTCGACAGCGCGGGCCGCGCGGGCGGGATCGCCCGGGCCTCGCCGTGCACGACGTCCAGGAGCGCGGTCTCGGCGTCGGGCGCGGCGAAGTTGGCGGTGGGCGGGACGAGCCCGTCCGCGGCGCTGAGCAGCGCGACCATCGCCTGCAGCGCACCGCCGGCGCCGAGGACGTGCCCGGTGACGCCCTTGGTGGCGGTGACGGGCGGGGTGCGGCCGCCGAAGCAGCGGTCGATCGCCAGCGCCTCGGCGCCGTCGTTGCCGCGGGCGCCGGTGGCGTGCGCGCTGATGTGCCCGATCCGGGACGCCTCCAGCCCGGCGTCGGCGAGCGCCGCGGCGATGCAGCGGGCGGCGACCTCCCCGTCCGGGCGGGGCCGCACGAGGTGGGCGGCGTCGGAGGCGGCCCCGTACCCGGCGACCTCCCCGTACACGCGGGCGCCGCGGGCCTCGGCGCGGTCGGCGCGCTCCAGGGCGAGGAACGCGGCGGCCTCCCCGACGACGAACCCGTCGCGGTCGGCGTCGAACGGGCGCCCGGCGGTGTGCGGGGTGGGGTCGCGGCGGGCGAGCGCGCCGATGCGGGCGAACGCGGCCATGACGAACGGGGTGAGGATCGCGTCGACGCCGCCGGCGACGGCCGCGTCGATCCGGCCGGCGCGGATGGCGAGGGCGGCCTCGCCGATCGCGGTGGCGCCGCTGGCGCAGCCGGTGGAGAAGGTGAGGCAGGGGCCCTGGCAGCCGTGCCGGATGGACACGTTCGCGGCGGTCGCGTTCGGCATGATCTTCGGGACGGCGGGGACCGGCACCCGGTCCAGCGTCCCGGCGTGCTCGTGGCCGCCGAGCGCGACGGCGGAGGCGAGCCCGGCGGCGGCCGTCCCGACGTAGACGCCGCGGCGGGCGGGGTCGCCGCCGTAGCCGGGCCCGGCGTCGGCGACGGCGTCGTCGGCCGCGGCGACGCCGAGCTTGGTCATCCGGTCGAGGCGGCGCCGCTCGGGCCTGCCGAAGTAGCGGTCCTCGTCCAGGGGCTGGGCGGGGCAGCCGAACGAGACGGCGGTCCCGGCCTCCAGCAGCTCGGGGACGTGGACGGCCTGCGACTTGCCGGCCAGGACGGTCGCGAGCACCTCCGCGGGCGTGCCGCCCGCGGGGCTCTTCACGCCGAACCCGGTCACCACGACGCGGGGCGTCCCATCGGCGCGGCACGCCCGGGAGCGGCCTTTCCGGGCACGGTGTTCACGCGTCATCGGCACCTCGCGGTGTGGGGGGATCCCGCGGAGAGGCGGGGCTTCGGAAGCTAGCGCGGCGGCGCCCGGCGGAACTTGCCGCCCCGGGCACATTCTCCCGGCGGTTTTTGTCACGCGGGTGACACGCGCCACAGGAGCGCCGGGCGTTTCGTCCCTCACTCGTCCCGGTCGTGCACCATGGAGGGGTGACGCAGGTGGCGGAGAACGCGGCGGGGACCGGCGAGCTGGCACTGCTGGCCGACCTCGTCTCCGGCGGGGACGTGGTGGTGCTCAGCGGCGCCGGGCTGTCCACCGAGTCGGGCATCCCGGACTACCGCGGCGAGACGGGGCGCCGGCGGCGCGCGGAGCCGATGACCTACCAGGCGTTCACCGGGAGCGAGGCGGCGCGGCGCCGGTACTGGGCGCGCGCCCATCTCGGGCGGCGGCACATGGCGGCGGCGCGCCCGAACGCGGGGCACCGGGCGGTGGCGGAGCTGCAGCGGCGCGGCCTGCTCGCGGGGATCATCACGCAGAACGTCGACGGGCTGCACCAGGCGGCCGGCGCGGACGGGGTGATCGAGCTGCACGGGTCGCTGGACCGGGTCGTGTGCCTGGGGTGCGGGCAGCGGACGCCGCGCGGGCGGCTGGAGGCGCGGCTGCGCGACGCGAACCCCGGCTTCGAGGCGCGCGCGGAGGCGATCAACCCCGACGGGGACGCGGTGATCCCCGACGAGGCCGCCGCCGCGTTCCGGGTCGTGCCGTGCGAGCGGTGCGGCGGCGTCCTCAAGCCCGACGTGGTCTTCTTCGGGGAGAACGTGCCGCCGGCCCGGGTCCGGGACTGCTACGCGCTCACCGGGGCCGCGGGCGCGCTGCTGGTGCTCGGGTCGTCGCTGGCGGTGCTGTCGGGCTACCGGTTCGTCCGGCACGCGGCCCGGCACGGCGTGCCGGTGGCGATCGTCAACCGGGGCGCAACGCGCGGCGACGAGCACGCGGCGGTCAGGCTGGACGCGCCGCTCGGCGCGACGCTCACCGCCCTGCTCGGCGAGCTCGGGCGCTAGCGCCGATCCGGGTCGGGCGCCGATCCGCGTCAGGACAGCGCGTCAGGACAGCAGCGACGTCGCGGCGGGTGCCGGGGAGCGGCGCGCGCCGGGCGGGGCGGGCGGCGGCGGCTCGGTGACGGCGGGCGGGTCGGGCAGCGTGTCGCCGGTGACGAACCCGGTGGACTCCAGCTGCCGCATCTGCTCGTTGACGAACGGCTGCGCCCGCTCGGCGAACTGCCGCACGAGGGTGTTGCGGGTGCTGGCGCGGACGGCGCCGAGCTCGGCGTAGAGCATGCCCTGGGCCATCCGCATCCGCGCCACGGCGGTCTTGTCGTAGTTGTTGCCCGACTTGCCGCTGATCTCCGACATCCAGCTCTGCTGGACGGCGCTGGGCCGGTTCGGCAGCGGGACGTTGAGCCGCCCGGCGACCCTGCGGTTCAGCTGGTCGAGCCCGGCGTGCCGGCGGGCGATCTCCGCGAGCGCGCGGCGGGTCGCGGGCCGGGCGGCGCGGCGCTGCGCCTGGCGGGCGACGGGGATCTCCCACAGCGCGGCCTGCCGGAGCTGGACGATGACGTCGCGGTCGGCGGGGCCGAGCGGGCCCCAGTCGGTGACGACGGTGGACTGGGCGGCGGCCTCGTCGCCGGCCTTGGGCGCCACCGCGGCGCCGTCGGCGGCCTGCCGCCCGGCGGGCTGGCAGGCGCTCAGGAGCAGGCCGGCGGCCAGCGCGGCGGGCACGGCGGCCGCTGCGGCGGCCGGTCGGGGTCGGGGCATCCGGCACCGCCTCTCGGTCGAGGTGAAGGGCGTTACGGCTGCAGTACGCACGCCGGGGCGGCGGGGTTCGACGCGGCCGGGGCCGGGTCCGGCCGGGGTCAGGTCCAGCCGAGCTGGGCGGTGTCGCCGACCGGGGGTTCGCCGCCGGCCTCGGTGAAGGCGCGCAGGGCGGCGACGAGGGCGCGCCGCTGCCCGGCGGGCATCCGGGAGACGACCGCGGCGATCTCGGCGCGGCGGCGGGCGGTGACGTCGTCGACGATGCGCCGCCCGGCGCCGGTGACCTGGATGAGGACCTCGCGGCCGCTGCGCGGGCTGGCCTCGCGGCGGACGAGCCCGGCGGCGGTGAGCCGGTCGACCATCCGCAGCGCGGTGGACGGGTTGACCTCCAGCAGCCCGGCGAGCGTGACGAGCTTGGTGGGGCCCTGCGAGGACAGCACGACGAGCAGCCGGAACTGCGGCAGCGTGACGGCGTCCTGGACCTCGGCCAGGGAGCGCGCGGAGATCGCCACGAGCAGCCGCGACGCGGTCAGCATCGCCGAGGTGACCTCGTCGACTCCGGCGTCCCCGTCCTCGTCCATGACAGCTTTCTACAGGGCCGGGCCCGGGTGCGCCAACGCGGCCCGGGGCGGCGGGCTAGGAGGCCAGGCGGGCGGCGGTCTCCAGCAGGAGGGCGTGCACGAACGCCTGCGGGATGTTGCCGCGCAGCTGCCTCTGCTCGACGTCGTACTCCTCGGAGAACAGCCCGCTGGTGGCGGTGCCGGACCGGGTCCGCTCGAAGGCGCCGAGGGCGCGGGCGGCCTCGCCCTGCCGGTGCTCGGCGAGCGCGAGGAAGAAGCCGCACAGGGTGAAGGCGCCCTCGGCGGCGCCGAGCGGCTCGCCGCCGGCCCGGTACCGGTAGACGAAGCCCTCCTGGACGAGCTCGGCGCGGACGGCCTCGAGCGTCGCGGCGGTGCGCGGGTCGCCGGCGGGCACGGCGCCGCGCAGCGGCGGGATGAGCAGCGCGGCGTCGACCCGGTCGTCGTCGGTGGCGCGCCGCCACCGGCCGCCGGGGGTGAGCGCGGTCCGGGCGGTCTCGGCGAGGACGGCGTCGGCGAGGGAGTTCCAGGCGGCGGCCTCGCGGGGGCCGCCGAGGACGCGGGCGGCCTGCCGCAGCCCGGCGACGCAGATCAGCCGGGAGTGGGTCCACAGCCGGTCGTCGGTCTCCCAGATGCCGGCGCCGGGGCCGCGCCAGCGGCTGCCGACCGCCGCGGCGGCGACGCGGGCGGCCTCCCGGGCGCCGTCCCCGGCGCGGTCGTGCTCGGCGGCGGTGGCGAGCAGCAGCAGGGCCTCGCCGGCCGCGTCGAGCTGCCACTGCCCGCCGGCGCGGTTGCCGGTGACGGCGGCGGCGCCGGGGTAGCCGGGCAGGCCGCTGCCGCGCTGGGCGGGGACGGGGCCGCCCGCGACGGTGTAGGCGGGCCGCAGCCGGTCGCCGTCGGCCAGGAGGCGGGCGGTGACGAACTCGGCGGCGCTGCGCAGCACGTGCGGGGGGCCGCCGTGCGCGGCCACGGCGTGCCCGGCGAAGCACTGGTCGCGGATCCAGGCGTAGCGGTAGTCGTAGTTGCGGCCCTCGTCGGCGCGTTCGGGCAGCGCGGTCGTCGCGGCGGCGGCCATGCCGCCGGCCCGGCTGGTCATCCCGGTCAGGACCGCGTAGGACAGCCGGGCGTCGCGCGGGGCGATCGTGTCGCCGCAGGAGGGGACGGCCCGCCGCCAGTCCCGTTCGGTGGCCTCCCACAGCGCGTCGGCGTCCAGCGCCGCCGGGTCCGCGGCGGCGCCGTCCGCGGCCAGTTCGAGCACGAGGTCGCGGGACTCGCCCTCGGCGAGGTCGAAGGCCGCCGCGAGGACCGCGCCGCCGTCCGGGCCCTCCCGCACGACGGCCTCGTCGGCGCCGCGCCAGCGGATCCGGACGCCGCCGCTGCGGGCGGTCCAGTCGGGGTCGCGGTGGTGCGGGCTCCGCATGCGCGGGCCGCCGGCGCGCACGTCCAGCAGGGCGCGCAGCCGGGCGCCGCCGCGCACCGCCCGGCAGCGGCGCAGCAGGACGGCGCGGTCGCGGCGGGCGGGGCGGGCCAGCGCCTCGCGGCACTCGACGATGGACCCCTCGCCGGTCACCCACCGGCTGCGCCAGATGAGCCCGCGGTCCTCGTAGTGGCCGCCCGGCACGAACCGCTCGCACGCGGGCTGGACCAGGTATCCGCCGGGCCCGCCGAGCAGGCCGGCGAAGGCCGGGTCGGAGTCCCAGTGGGGGAAGCACATCCAGGCGTACTCGCCGTCCGGGCCGACGAGGACGCCGCGCTCGCCGTCGGCGATGAAGGCGTAGTCGCGCAGTGCGCCGGGCGTGCGGGACCGGGCTTCCGGGTCGTTGGCCATGCCCTCCCACTACCCGAGAACGAACCGGGCATCCGGGACAACACCGCAAGACCAAGAATCCTGTCTTGACAAATCTATTTGTCGGCAGCGAGGATGAGGGCATGCTGGACGTGACGGTGATCGAGGACGCGGAGGCGGCGGCCGCCTCCCTGGACCCCATGCGGGCGCGGCTGCTGGCCGAGCTGGGCGAGCCGATGTCGGCGGCGACGCTGGCGGCGCGAGTGGGCCTCCCCCGGCAGAAGGTCAACTACCACCTGCGCACACTGGAGCGGCACGGCCTGGTCGAGCTGGTCGGCGAGCGCCGCAAGGGCAACATGACCGAGCGGCTGCTGCGGGCGACGGCGGCGTCCTACGTCATCTCGCCGCTGGCGCTCGCGACGCTGCAGCCCGACCCCGGCCGGCACCGCGACGCGCTGTCGGCGCGGTGGCTGCTGGCGCTGGCCGCGCGGCTGGTCCGCGACGTCGGCGCGCTGATCAGCGGGGCGGCGCGGGCCGACAAGCGGCTGGCCACCTACGCGCTGGACGGGGAGGTCGTGTTCGCCACGGCGGCGGACCGGGCCGCGTTCATCGAGGAGCTGACCGCCGGGGTGAGCGCGCTCGTCCGCAAGTACCACGGCGGGGCGGTGGAGGGCGGCCGCGCGCACCGCGTCGTCATCGCCGTCCACCCGTCCCTGAAGACCGAGCCCGGGGCGCGCGCGGAACCGCAGCCCACCGGGGAGATCGAGAGCTGAGAGCGCGAGGAGAGCGACCATGGGCAGGGAATTCGAGATCGTCCGCGAGTACGAGACCGAGGCGAGCCCCGAGCAGGTCTGGGACGCCGTCACCACCGGCACCGCCGCGTGGCTGTGGCCGATGGAGTTCGAGCCCCGCGAGGGCGGCGGCGTCGCCGGCGGGGGCGTCATCACCGCGTGGGACCCGCCGCACCGGCTGGCCAGCCGAGCGGAGGACCCGAACGGCATCCACGGCATGCCGCAGACCCTCAACGTCCTCGAGCACCGGATCGAGCCGCGCGAGGGCGGCGGCGCCTGGGTCCGCTACGTGCACAGCGGCATCTTCACCGGCGACTGGGACGACCAGTACGACGGCGCGAACCGGCACACCGACTTCTACCTGCACACGCTGCGCCAGTACCTGGCGCACTTCACCGGGCGGCGGGCGGCGCACTCCGACGTGCAGGGCCCGGCGGAGTCCATGCGCAAGGGCTCGTTCGCCGCGGTCGGCCGCGCGCTCGGGCTGGACGGCGCCGCCGAGGGCGACACGGTGCGGGTGGACCTGCCGGACGCCGGCCCCGCCGAGGCCGTCCTCGACTACCGGAACGAGCACTTCATCGGGCTGCGCACCGGCGACGCGATGTACCGGTTCTTCGGCCGCGACGCGTGGGGCGGCCCGGTGGGCATCGCGCTGCACCGGTTCGCGCCGGACGCGGCCGCGTCCGCCGACCGGGCGCGGAAGGCGTGGCAGGACTGGCTGAACGCCCTGTACGCCTGACCGCACGCCTGACCGCACGCCTGACCGTTACGCCTGACCGCCGCGCCGGTCGGGGCGGGGCGGGCGGGGGTCAGCCGGACCGTTCCCGGACGAGCGCGCCGAGGTCCATGCGGGCCAGGCCGCGCAGGCCGGGGCGCTGCGCCGCCCACGCGACGGCGATCACGGCGAGCGCCGACCAGGCGAAGGTGGCGGGCCGGATCTCGGTGTGGAACGACATCAGGTCGCTGTTGAACGCGCCGAGGAACGCCCCGGTGGCGAGCCTCCCGAGGATCAGCCCGGGGACCGCGCCGGCGGCCACGACGAGGAGGTTCTCGGCGGTGACGAGCCGGCCGAGGCGGCGCCGCCCGACGCCGGCGGCGCGCAGCGTGGCCAGTTCGGTGCCGCGTTCGGCGAGGTTCACCGACAGGGTGGCGAACAGGACGGTGAAGGCCAGCAGCCCGCCGAACGCGAGCATGACCGCGACGAACACGTAGAACAGGTTCATGTACTCGTCCATGGTCTTCTTCAGGGCGTGCGCGTCGGTGTAGGCGACGACGCCGGGCCGGGCGGCGAGGGCGCGCCCGGCGGCGGCGCGGTCGGCGCCGGGGTCGAACGCCACCAGGACCGTGTCGGGCGCGGCGTCCGGCGCCCAGGCGGCGAGCTGGCCGAGCGTGGCGTAGGCGTAGGTGCCGAGCGGCTCGTCCACGAACCCGGCGACGGTCGTCGTGGCGGTGCGGCCGTCGCCGAGGCGCAGCCCGACGCGGTCGCCGGCGTCCACGCCGAGCTTGTCGCGCAGGGCCACGCCGAGCAGCACGCCGTGCGCGGGCAGGCTCCGCTCGCCGCCGCCGGGGGTGAGGAACCGGTGCATGCGGGTCCCGGCGGGGAGCCCGACGACGGTGGTGGAGTAGCCCGCGCCCCCGGCGGTGACGGTGACGGGGACGTGCGCGGACGGCTCGGCGGCGCGGACCCCGGGGGTCGCGGCCACCGCGCCGAGCGCGGCGCCGTCGAGGGGGCGCCCGAGGGTGAGTTCGGCGTCCTGCCGCTGGATCTGGTCGAACTGGCGGGAGACGGTGGCCTTGGAGGAGTCGAGCATCCCCCACGACACCAGGATCAGGACGAGGGCGAGGACGACGCCCGCCATGGTGTAGATGGTGCGGCGCAACTGGCGCGTGGGGCCGCGCAGCACCAGCCACGCCCCGGCGGGCAGCCGCCCCGCGGCGGGCACCGCCCGCGCCAGCCGGGCGAGCCGGCCCCCTCCCCCGGTCGCGGGGACGGTGCCGCGCATCGCCTCGGCGGGCGGGACGCGTGCGGCCGCCGCCGCGGGCGCGAGCGCGGCGAGCGCGCCCGCGGCGACCCCGAACGCCAGCCCGGCGGCGACGGTGGTCGCGCGCACCGACACCAGCGTCTCCGGCAGCCCGATCGCGTCCCCGTACAGCCGGGTGACGGTCCCGGCCAGCAGGAGCCCGGCGGCGACGCCGAGGGCGGACCCGGCGAGCCCGACCGCGACGCCGGTGGCGAGGTAGTGGGCGACGACGGTGCGGCGGCGGAACCCGGAGGCGCGCAGCGTCCCGATGATCACCCGGTCGCGGGCGACGCGGCGGGTCAGCACGACGTAGACGGCGACGCCGGCGGCGGTGAGGAACAGCAGCGGGAACATCACCGCCAGCTCGGAGAACCCCTTGATGTCCTCGGCGAGGGTGGCGTTGGAGGGCTGCTCGGCGCGGGTGAGCGCCGCGCCCGCCCCGTGCGACCGGGCGGCGGCGGTGAGGGCGGCGTCCAGCTCCGCGGCGCGCTCGCGTCCGGCGGCGGTGTAGTAGACGGCCGCCTGGCGGGGCGCCGCGGCCCCGGCGATCCGCCGGGCGAGCGGCTCGGGGACGAACAGGACGCCGAACGATCCGGGCGCGGGCAGGACGTTCTGGCGGCTGGCGGCGGGCCACAGGTACTCGGGCGAGGAGACGGTGCCGCGCACCGACAGGGGCAGCCACGCCCGCCCGTCCCACGCCGCCACGGCGGCGCCGGGCCGCAGCCCCGCCTGGTCGGCGATGTGGGTGTCGGCGAGGACGCCGCGCGGCGCGGCCGGGTCGAGGTAGGCGCCGCTCAGGACCTTCACCCGGTTCACCGCGGGCTGCGCTCCGGCGGGGAGCCCGACGACGCGGCCGACGAGGGTGTCGCCGCCGGGCATGCGCAGGGGGACGTCCGCGACCGTGCGGACGGCGACCGCCCGCACGCCGGGCCGCGCCGCCGCGTCCCGCGCGATCGCGGCGGTGTCGCCGCCGGTCAGGGTGAGGTCGGCGAACCGGTACTCGCGGAACAGGGCCTGGTAGCCGGCGTCGAGGTTGCGGTAGGCGTCGTAGGACGCGCCGAACAGCGCGACGCCGAGCATCACCAGCACCACCGCCGACACCAGCTGGGCGGGGCGGCGCCGCAGGTCGCGGCGCAGCTTGACGTTGAGGACGCGCACGGTCACCACTCGACCCGGTCGGCGGAGGCCGGCTCGGCGCCGGCGGTCACGCCGACGATGCGGCCGGACCGCATCCGCACCACGCGGTGCGCGAGGGCGGCGATCGCGGCGTTGTGGGTGACGACCAGGACCGTGCGCCCCTCGCGGTTGAGGTCCTGCAGGACGCGCAGGACGCCGCGCCCGGTCTCCAGGTCCAGCGCACCGGTCGGCTCGTCGCACAGCAGCAGCTCGGGGTCCTTGGCGATGGCGCGGGCGATCGCGACGCGCTGCTGCTCGCCGCCCGACAGCTGCGCCGGGAAGTGGCCGGCGCGGTCGGCGAGCCCGACGGCGGCGAGCGCGGCCGCCGCCCGCTCCCGGTCGCCGCGGCCGGTCAGCTCGGCGACCAGCCGGACGTTCTCCAGCGCGGTGAGCGACGGGACGAGGTTGAAGAACTGGAACACGAACCCGACGGTGTCGCGCCGGTAGGCGGTGCGGGCGTCCTCGCCGAGCCGGGAGATGTCGCGGCCGCCGGCGATCACCTCGCCCTCGGTGGCGGGCTCGATCCCGCCGATCAGGTTGAGCAGGGTCGTCTTGCCCGACCCGGACGGGCCGAGCAGGACGACGAACTCGCCGCGCCGCACCTCCAGGTCGGCCTCGCGCAGCGCGTGGACCCGCGCGTGCCCGGTCCCGTAGGTCTTGCCGGCGCCGCGCAGCAGAACCGCCGGCGGGGCATCGCCGTGCGCCGCCCCGTCCGCCCGGACGGCCGCCGCCCGTTCACCGCCGTGTCCCGTCATCGTCCTCTCCTCCGTCCGCCTGCCCGGGCAAGGGCCCGGACGGGCGCAGCAGGGCCACCAGGCCCGCCGCCGCGCCGCCGGCCTCGGTCTCCGGATCGACCATCACGTGCATGAGCAGCCCGTCGATGAGCGCGGTGAGCACCACCGACAGGGCGCGGGGGTCGGCGTCGGGGCGCAGCAGCCCCGACTCCCGGTTCTCGGCCAGGCGCGCGGCGAGCAGGTCGCGGAACGCCCGGATCTGGCGCTGGGTCTCGGCGCGCAGCTCGTCGTCGCGCAGGCCGTTCAGCATCGCCTCGACCAGGACCCGCTGCGCGGCGCTGCCGGGGCCGCGCGCCGCGAGCCCGCGGACGGCGTCGGCGACGGCGGTGAGGGCGTCCTCGGCCCGCAGGATCGCCTCGACGGGGCCTTCCAGCTCCTTCTCCACGGCGTGCAGGACCGCGGCGCGGCGGAGCGCGTCCACGGATCCGAAGTAGTAGTGCACGAGCGCGTTGTTGGCCTGCGCGCGGTCGGCCACGGCCCGCGAGGTCACCGCGGCCCAGCCGCCGTCGGCCATCACCGCGACGGCCGCCTCCAGCAGCCGGATCCGCGTGGGCACCTCGCCGTCCGCCATCGTCTCCGCTCCCGCCCGCTCAGGGCATCCGATCTTGGTCATTCGCTTTAAGCAACTGCCCAAGACGGTACACCCGACCGTTGCACTGTGCAATGGTTCCGGTGGAGGGCCCGGAGACGCGAGCGTCCCCGCGCCGGGGTCGCGGCGCGGGGACGCGGGCGGGCCGGGTCAGGCGTCCCTGCGTTTGAGCAGGAACGCGGCCAGGGCGAGCAGCGCGGCCGTCCAGAGCGCGAAGACGCCGTAGCCCTGCCAGGGGGTGAGCAGGTCGTCGGGGCCCTGGTGGGCCTTGGCGATCAGGGTGCCCGCCTCCGACGGCAGGTAGGCGTGGATGTGGTCGCCGACGCTGCCGGGCAGCAGCATGGCGAGGGGCGCGAGCACCAGCACGAACCCGATGACGCCGGTGATGCCGCCGGCGGTGTGCCGGACGATCGCGCCGATCGCGAGCGCGAACAGCCCGAGCATCGCCAGGTAGAGCCCGCCGCCGACGACGGCGCGCAGCACGCCCTCGTCGCCGAGGGACACCCGCATCCGGTCCCCGATGATCCCGGCGCCGATGAAGAACGACGCGAACGACACCGCGACGCCGAGGACGAGGACGACCAGCGCGAACACCAGGGCCTTGGCCCACAGCATCGGCAGCCGCCGCGGCACCGCGAGCAGGCTGGCGCGGATCATGCCGGTGGAGTACTCCGACGCGATCACCAGCACGCCGAGGACGCAGATGGTCAGCTGGCTGAGGAAGAACCCGCTGCCGAGGATGAAGCTGACCGGGTCGGCGGCGATCTGGGCGCGGTCGCCGGGGTCGGCCTTGTCCCACTGCGCCATCGTGAGGCCGACGAACAGCGCGGTGAACCCGAGGTCGAGCAGGACCAGCAGGATCAGCGACCACAGCGTGGACCGGACGGTGCGGATCTTCGTCCACTCGGCGAGCATCAGCCGGCCGAAGCTCGGCCGCCCCTGCGCGGCCTGGCCGGCGGCGGGCGCGGCGGTGGCGGGCGCGGTCATCGGGTCTCCTCCTCCTGGGTCGGGACCGGTCCGGTCGCCTGGCCGGGCGCCGCGCCGGGTGCGGGATCGGGCGCCGCGCCCGGTACGGGGCCGGGCGCCGGGCCGGGTGCGGGTCCGGGCGCGGGTCCGGGCGCGGGTCCGAGTGCCTGGGCGGCCGTGCCGTACTCGACGCTGTCGCGGGTCAGCTCCATGAACGCCGACTCCAGGGAGCCGCGGCTCGGCGTCAGCTCGTGCAGGACGATCCCCTCGGCCGCGGCCAGCTCCCCGACGCGGGGGGCCTCCATGTGGGTGACGGTGAGCAGCCCGTCGCCGCCCGGGTCGGCCTTGCCGCCCTCGGCGGTGACCAGCTCGGCGAGGCGCGCGGCGCCGGGGCTGCGCACGGTGACCGTCTTCTCGGTGCTGCGCTCGATGAACTCCTCGGTGGAGCAGTCGGCGATGAGCCGGCCGCGCCCGATGACGATGAGGTGCTCGGCGGTGACGGCCATCTCGTTCATCAGGTGGCTGGAGACGAACACGGTGCGCCCCTCGGCGGCGAGCCGCTGCATGAGGGTGCGGATCCACACGATGCCCTCGGGGTCGAGGCCGTTGACGGGCTCGTCCAGGATCAGCACGGACGGGTCGCCGAGCAGCGCCGCGGCGATGCCGAGCCGCTGTCCCATGCCGAGGGAGAACCCGCCGGCGCGCTTGCGGGCGGCCTCGGCGAGGCCGACGAGGTCGATGACCTCGTCGACGCGGCGCTTGCCGATGCCCTGCGTCTGCGCCAGGCACAGCAGGTGGTTGTAGGCGCTGCGGCCGGTGTGCACGGCCCGCGCCTCCAGCAGCGCGCCGACGACGCTCAGCGGGGCGTCCAGGTCGCGGTAGTGGCGGCCGTTGATGCGGGCGTCGCCGCGGTCGGGCCGGTCGAGGCCGAGCAGCAGCCGCATGGTGGTCGACTTCCCGGCCCCGTTCGGGCCGAGGAAGCCGGTCACCCGGCCGGGGACGACCGTGAAGGACAGGTCGTCCACGGCGGTCTTGTCGCCGTACCGCTTGGTGAGGTTCTCCGCCTCGATCATTCGCACTTCCCGGGCTGCTCGGCGGTGGTCCAGTGATCGTGATCACACTAGCGCGCCGGGCGCGGCGCCCGGATCCTCCGCACTGCGGAACCTCCTCCGACCCGGGTAGTAGGCGTGGAGGAGGTCAGGCGGCGGCGACGCCGTCGGCGGCGTTGACGTCCTTGTGGAAGCGCCGGTGCACGTAGAGCTTCTCGCCGAGGGTCTCGCAGCGCCACCAGAGGCCCTCCGGCGGCCCGATGCGGGTGCCGCGGGGCAGCTCGCGCAGGACCTCGTTGACGGGGGTCATGCGCAGCCGCCCGGACCGGCACAGGAGGATGCGGCGGTCGGTGACCACGACGACGCGGTAGGTGTTGCCGAAGAGGATGATCAGGGAGGAGACCAGGATCCAGTACGGGCTGACGGTCTGGCCGACGAACACCGCCTGGACGTTCTCGCCGGGCTGCAGGACATGGGCCGCGTTGGCGCGCATCTTGTCGCGGATGGCCACGGTGGGGACCTTTCTCGTGATCCATGCGGGGAGGGCGCCCGGGCTCCAGCGGGCCGACCGGTCGTCGGGCAGCCCGATTGTGTCACCGAATGACATGGAAATGTGCGGCATTTCACATTGTGGCCCGTTCAGGCCGCGGCCTGGCGCCCGCGTTATTGACCACCCGTCAATAGGTGGGCGAGGATGGCGCCCTGGACCCGACCGCCGGGAGGCCCGCTTGCCCGCCACGTCCCCGACCCCCGCACCCGACCGCCTGGCGGAGCGGCTCGCCGACCGCGACGTCCTGCGGACCCTCGCCTCCGAACCGCTCGTCGGCCTCGCCGCGGGCCGGGCGCTGCTGATGCAGCTCGCCCACCCGGGCGTGGCCCGCGGCGTCGCCGAGCACAGCGACTTCGCCGAGCGGCCCCTCGCCCGCCTGTTCGGCACCCTGGACTTCCTGCTCATC
This sequence comes from Spirillospora sp. NPDC127506, assembly GCF_040302145.1. NCBI lineage: Bacteria > Bacillati > Actinomycetota > Actinomycetes > Streptosporangiales > Thermomonosporaceae > Spirillospora > Spirillospora sp. NPDC127506. The sequence goes on from NZ_JBEORG010000036.1 coordinate 30,850, forward strand.
ACCACGTTCGGGACGCCCGAGCAGGTCGCGCGGATCGCCGCGAAGGTCCGCGGCATCCACACGGCGGTGCGCGGCGAGGGCTACTCCGGCAACGACCCCGGCCTGCAGATGTGGGTGAACGCGACGCTCATCGACTCGGCGCTGTACGTCCACGAGACGCTGATGCGGCCCGGCGACACCGACCCCGAGGAGTACTACCGGCAGGCCCGCGTCGTCGCCGAGGTCCTCGGCTGCCCGCTGGAGGAGCAGCCGCCCGACCTTGCCGCGTTCCGCGCCTACATGGACGAGACGCTCGCCTCCCTGGAGGTCACCGGCGCCGCCCGCGAGGTGGCGCGGGCGGTCCTGTGGCCGCGCAAGCTCCGCGCCCTGTTCCCGGCCCTCATGGTGTTCCGGCTGGTCACCGCGGCGCTGCTGCCCGAGCGGCTGCGCGAGGAGTACGGGCTGCCCTGGACGCCGGGGCGCCGCCGCGCCGCCCGGCTGCTGCTGCGGGGCGCCGCCGCCGGGCACCGGGTCACACCGCGGTTCCTGCGGCGCCCGCCGCAGCCGCTGCTGGTCCGGCTGGCGGGCCACCGGGTGGACCGCACGCTGTCCGCGCGCCGCGTCCGCCGCCGCGCCGCCCCCTCCTGACCGCTAGCCGACGGAGGAGTAGGCGACGACGCCGCGGCGCATCGCGTCCATCGCCCGCCGCGCGGTCTTGCGGATGTGGCTGTTCTGCGGGGACGCGTCGGCGACCTGCCCGAGCAGGTCCAGCAGCTGCTTGACCGCGCGGACGAAGTCGCCGGCGGTCAGGTCGCTCTCCAGCAGCACCTCGTCGAGGTCGTCGCCCTTCGCCCACCGGTACGCCGTCCACGCGAAACCCAGGTCGGGCTCGCGCAGGAACGACACCCGGTTGTCGCGCTCGACGGCCTCCAGCTCCCCCCACAGCCGCACCATCGCGGCGAGCGCGTCCTGCGCCGCGCCGCCGGGGGTGCGGGGCGGCGCGGCGTCGTCGGGCTGCCGCGACTCGTACACCAGCGCCGACACGCACGCGGCCAGCTCGGCGTGGTCGAGCTTCTCCCACAGCCCCTCGCGGAGGCTCTCGGCGGTGAGCAGGTCCAGCTCGTTGTAGATGCGGCCGAGGCGGCGGCCCTCGGCGGTGACGGAGTCGCCGTCGAGGTAGCCGAGCTGCTGCAGCACCGCGCAGACCCGGTCGAAGGTGCGGGCGATCACCTGGGAGCGGCCCTCGACGCGGCGGCGCAGCTGCTCGGTCTCCCGGTCCAGCCGGTGGTACCGCTCGGCCCAGCGGGCGTGGTCCTCGCGCTGGTCGCAGCCGTGCACCGGGTGGCGGCGCAGCTCGGCGCGCAGCCGGGTGACCTCGGCGTCCTCCGCGGCGGCGGAGTCGGCGCGGGCGCGCCTGCGGTCGCGGACGTCGTCGGGCACCCGGTTGCGGAGCGTGGACGCCAGGTCGCGGCGGTCCTGCGGGTTGCGGGGGCTGAACGACTTGGGGATGCGGATCCGGTCGACCGGCTCGACGGCGCGGGGGAAGTCCTGGATCGACAGCCGCTGCACCGACCGGTTGACCGTCAGCACCAGCGGCGCCGGCCCGTCCGAGCGGCGCCCCACGCCCGGGTCGAGGACGACGGCGAGGCCGGAGCGGCGCCCCGACGGCACGATGATCACGTCGCCGGGCCGCAGGTGCTCCAGCGACCGCGCGGCCTCCGCGCGGCGCGCCGACGACCGCTCCCGGGACAGCTCCGCCTCCCGGTCCGACAGCCGCCGCCGCATCGCCGCGTACTCCATGAAGTCGCCCAGGTGGCACTGCGCGGCCTTGGCGTACCCCTCCAGGGCCTCCTCGTTCTTGCGGACCTGCCGGGCCAGCCCCACCACGGCGCGGTCGGCCTGGAACTGCGCGAACGACTCCTCCAGCAGCGTCCGGGCCCGTTCGATCCCGACGGCGCCGACCAGGTTCACCGCCATGTTGTACGACGGCCGGAAGCTGGAGTTCAGCGGGTAGGTGCGGGTGCCGGCCAGGCCCGCGACGGACGCCGGGTCCACGTTCGGGCCCCACACCACGACGGCGTGGCCCTCCACGTCGATGCCGCGGCGCCCGGCGCGGCCCGTCAGCTGCGTGTACTCGCCGGGGGTGAGGTCGACGTGCGCCTCGCCGTTCCACTTGTCGAGCTTCTCGATCACGACGGTGCGGGCGGGCATGTTGATGCCGAGCGCCAGCGTCTCCGTCGCGAACACCGCCTTGATCAGCCCGCGGGTGAACAGCTCCTCGACGATCTCCTTGAACGTCGGCAGCATCCCGGCGTGGTGCGCGGCGACGCCGCGCTGCAGGGCCTCCAGGAAGTCGCCGTAGCCGAGGATCCGCAGGTCCTCCGGCGCGATGTCGGCGGTGCGCAGCTCGGTGTGCGCGCGGATCTCCTCGGCCTCCTCCCTGGACGTCAGCCGGATCCCGGCGTGCAGGCACTGCAGGACGGCGGCGTCGCAGCCGGCGCGGGAGAAGATGAACGTGATCGCCGGGAGCAGCCCGGCGCGCTCCAGCCGCTCGATCACGTCCGGGCGGGACGGGGGCCGGAACCGCTGCGGGCGCGGCGCGCGGCGCCGCCCGGTGCGGCGGCCCTGGTTGACCTTGGCGCGGCGGACCTCCTCGACCGCCATCCGCGTCAGCTGCGGGTTCAGCCGCGCCTGCCGGTCCCCGCCCTTGCCGGTGTCGACGAACAGGTCGTACAGGCGGGTGCCGACGAGCATGTGCTGGAACAGCGGGACGGGCCGGTGCTCGTCGACGATCACCGCGGTGTCGCCGCGGACCTCGTGCAGCCACTCGCCGAACTCCTCGGCGTTGGACACCGTCGCCGACAGCGCCACGATCCGCACCGAGTCCGGGACGTGGATGATCACCTCTTCCCAGACGGCGCCGCGGAACCGGTCGGCGAGGTAGTGCACCTCGTCCATCACGACGAACGCGAGCCCGGCGAGGGTCTGCGACCCCGCGTACAGCATGTTCCGCAGCACCTCGGTCGTCATCACGACCACCGGGGCCTCGCCGTTGACGCTGTTGTCGCCGGTGAGCAGCCCCACCTTCTCCGGCCCGTACCGGCGGACGAGGTCGGCGTACTTCTGGTTCGACAGCGCCTTGATCGGCGTGGTGTAGAAGCACTTGGTGCCGCCGGTGAGGGCGAGGTGGACGGCGAACTCCCCCACCACCGTCTTCCCGGACCCGGTGGGCGCGGCGACCAGCACGCCGCTGCCGTCCTCAAGCGCCCGGCACGCCTCCAGCTGGAACGGGTCCAGCTCGAAGTCGTACAGGGTGCGGAAGTCCAGCAGGGCCGGGCCGCTCCCGGCGGTGCGCCTGCGGTAGGCGGCGTACCGCTGGGCCGGGCTCTGGTCGGCCGACGCCGTGTCGGGGGAGGTCATGCCTTCGAGCCTACGGTTTCGACCGGCCCGATACCCAATCCGCGGCCGCCGGGGGGCGGGGTGATCAGCGGGCGGCGTCGCCCTTCTCCAGCTCGGCGTCGATGGCGTCCAGGTCCAGCGGGGACGCCTCGTCGTCCGACAGGCCCGCGTACGGGTCGGGGCGGCGGGCGCGGCGCCGGTCGTTGAGGAACGCCAGCAGCGCGGCGATCTCGAACAGCAGCACCGTCGGCAGCGCCAGCGCGAGCATCGTGAACGGGTCGGCGCTCGGCGTCGCGACCGCCGCGAACACGAAGATCCCGAACAGGATCATCCGCTGCATCCGGCGGATCCGCGCCGAGCTCAGCACGCCCGCCAGGTTCAGCAGCACCACGAACAGCGGCAGCTCGAACGTCAGCCCGAACACCAGCAGCATCGTCAGCACGTAGCTGAGGTAGCTGTCCACGGTGATCAGCGGTTTGACGTCGTCGGCGACGAACCCCAGGAAGATCGCCAGGCCCTTGTCGACGGTCACGTACGCCAGGCCGGTGCCGACGAAGAACAGCGGGACCGCGGCGCTCAGGAACACGTACGTCCAGCGCCGCTCGCGGCTGTACAGGCCCGGCGCGACGAACGCCCACAGCTGGTACAGCCAGATCGGCGCGGAGATGACCGCGCCGATGATGCAGGAGATCTTCAGCTTCAGGAAGAACGAGGAGAAGATCCCGTTGACGAACAGGGAGCACTCGTCCTTGTCGACCACGTGCGACTGCGGCAGCGAGCAGTACGGCTGCTTGAGGAAGTCCCACACCGGGTCGAACAGCAGCCACCCCACGACCGCGCCGACCACGAAGGCCAGGATCGCCTTGATCAACCGGTTGCGCAGCTCACGGAGGTGGTCCATGAGGGGCATGCGGCCGTCGGGGGCGGCGTCGCGCCTGCTCAGCTTCATCGTCGGCATTCGGGCTCGGGGTCGGCGGAGGGAACGCGCGGGCGGGGCGGGTCAGCCCTGGCGCAGCTTGCCGGGGTCGGACACCGGCACGCCCTCGATCGGCTCGCCGGAACCGATCGCGCCGCGCGGCCGCTGCCCGGTGTCGCCGGCCGCCTCGCGCTCCAGCCGCGCCGCCTCCTCCCGGAGCCGCGCCGCCTTCTCCCGCGGGTCCTCGTCCTGCGCCTGCGCCTGCCGGGACGGCTTGTCCTCCGGCGCGTCGTCGTCGTCCTCGCGCAGGCCCTTGGTCTCGGCCTTCAGGATCCGCGCCGACTTGCCCAGCGACCGCGCGAGCTGCGGAAGCTTCGCCGAACCGAAGATCAGCACGACGACCAGCAGGATGATGAGCAGTTCGGGAGTCCCGATGTTCGGCATGGCAGTCCTCTTCAGCAGAATGGCCCTCAGGCCGATCGTACGCCCTCATCCGGCGTTTGTGACGACCGAGCATCCTGGAGGCGGGAGAGTTCGTCGCGCAGCGCCGACCGCCTCGGCTGCAGCCGCCGCCTGGTGCGGTCCAGCTCGCGGCCGAGGCTCCGCACGCCCAGCCACACCCGGAAGGCGCACCAGGCGAGCACCGCCAGGCCGGCGAAGCCCAGCGCCACCGACACCGCGACCCACATCACGCGGCCACGGTACCCGATCCGCTCACAGCACGCCGTACCGGGCCAGCGCCCGCGCCGCGTCCTGCCGCACCCCCGCCGCGACCGCCGCGGGCGCCACGACGCGGCCCTGGTCGCCGAGCCGCAGCGCCAGGCCCCGCACCCACCGCGAGTCCGGGGTCCGCAGCACGACCCGCAGCCGCCCCTCCCCCAGCTCCTCCACGCTCTCGCACGGGTAGTAGTCGGCCACCCACCGGCCCCGCGGCGTCAGCTCCAGCGTGACCGCCTCGTCCTGCGGCGACGGCCGGAACAGGCCCGCGTCCACGTCGATCGGCTCGGCGTCGTCCGGCACCTGCGCCGGCACGTCCAGCACCGCCAGGTCGGCGATCCGGTCCAGCTTGAACAGCCGCACCGCCTCCGCCCGCCGGCACCACCCCTCCAGGTAGGTGTTGCCCTCCACGACCAGCAGCCGCATCGGGTCCACGTCCCGCTCGGTGTTCTCGTCCCGCGCCGGCACGTAGTACGTCAGGTGCACGCGGCGGCCCGCCGCGATCGCGTCCCGCAGCACCCCCACCGCGGTGCGGGCCGGGTCGGCCGTCGCGCCGTAGGCGTCGACCTCCACCGCGACCTTGCTGGACACCGCCGCGGCCTCCCCCGCCGCGCCCTCCAGCTTCGCGATCACCCGGCTGAGCGCGTCCCGGTCGTCCAGGTCGGGGATCCCCGCCAGCATCCGCAGCGCCACCAGCAGCGCGGACGCCTCGTCCACCTTCAGCCGCAGCGGACGCGCGATCGACTCCGCCTCCGCCACCGTGATCTCCCCGCCCTCGTAGGACAGGTCGATCGGGCAGTACGGGTCCGGGGCGCGCAGCTCCACGCACCACAGCAGGTTCAGGTCGTCGATCAGCTGCTTCTCGGTCACCCCGAACGCGGCCGCCGCCTCCCCGAGCGCCACCGAGTCGCGGTTCACCACGTACGGGACCAGCGCCAGCAGCCGCCCCAGCCGGTCCGTCGACGTGGTCGCCGCCGCCCTGCCGCTCATCGCGCCTCCCCTTCGCGCCCCGGGTGCCCCCCGGCGCCCGCCAGCACCGCCTTCAGATGCTGGATCACCGCCTCCCGCAGGTCCGGCGGGTCCAGCACGACCACGTCGTCGGCGAACCGCGCCAGGTACGGCGCGAACCGGTCCACGTCGCGGAACGTCAGGACCGCCTCGTCCCACTCGCCGTCCCGCTCGCCGTCCCGCTCGCCGTCCGGGCCGCCCTCCACCGGCCGCACGTCCTTCGCCCACCGCCGCGGGCCCTGCGCCGCGCCGCGCCGCAGCCGCACCACCGCCGGCCGCGGCTCGCTCACCGGGTCGCCCCAGTCGAACGCGATCCGCCGCACGTCCACCCCGTCCGGGACCGCCACCGACCCCGCCGGGCCGTCCGCGGCGACCTCCCCCACGATGCGGCTCAGCCGGAACACCCGCTGCTCCCCGCGGTCGCGGTCGAAGCCCACCACGTACCAGCGGCCCCGCCGGCTCACCACGCCCCACGGCTCCAGATGCCGCCGCGCCGCCGACGTCCGCCCGATCCCCTGGTAGTCGAACGCCACCGGGCGGCCGTCGCGCACCGCCTCCCACAGCGCCGCGAACGCCGGCTCGTGGGTGTTCACCCGCGGCTCGATGCCCACCGCGGGCGCCGCGTCGGTCTCCACGCCCGCCGCGCGCAGCTTCAGCAGCGCCCCCGACGCCGCCTCCGCCATGCTCGCCTGCTGCCACACCCGCGCCGCGAGGCCCAGCACCGCCGCCTCGTCCGGCGTCAGATGGATCTCGGGCAGCTCGTAGGCCTGCGGCGGGATCCGGTACCCGATCTCCTCACCGCCGCCGCCCTGCAGGTCGCTGCCCACCTCCAGCGGGACGCCGAGCTCGCGCAGCTCCTCCTTGTCCCGCTCGAACATCCGCTTGAACGCCTCGTCGGAGTCCGGGTAGCCGGGCACCGCCCGGCGGACCTGCTCGGCCGTCAGAAAACGTCGGGTCGCGAGCAGGCAGACCACCAGATTCAGCAGGCGCTCGGTCTTGCGCCGCGACACTCCGCCACCACCTCGTTCCCTCCGTGGCCCCCCGCACCGGGCGGCCGAACGTCCCCGCGAGCCGTACTGCAGGACGCTACCGTTTCCCGGTGTGATCCGATGGCGCAAAGGCACAGTCGAGGACATCCGCCGCGAATGGCCCGGGGCGGTCGAGCTGAACGTCTCGATCGGGGGCGACGGCACGCACCGCGCCCTGGCCTACCCCGCCCTGGTGGGACGGCCCGAACCGGGCGACACCGTCCTGCTCAACACTACGGCCTTGGCGATGGGACTCGGCACCGGCGGCTACGCGATGGTCGTCGCCGTCCCCGACCGGCTCCCGCCCGACCCCGCCGGCCCCGGCCACCTCGTCAAGGCCCGCTACACCCCGCTGCAGGCCACCGTCCTCGGCGCCGACGAGCAGGGCTCCCCCCACCACGACCTGCTCCGCGACGCCGACTCCCTGGACGGCATGCCCGTCGTCATCGCCGACCTGCACTCCGCGCTGCCCCCGATCCTCGCCGCGCTGCTGGCCGCCCGGCCCGGCGCCCGCGTCGTCTACGTCATGCCGGACGGCGGGGCGCTGCCCGCCTGGTTCTCCATGTCCATCGCCCGGCTCAAGGACGCCGGCGCCCTCGCCGCCACCGTCACCGCCGGGCAGGCGTTCGGCGGCGACCTGGAGGCCGTCACCGTCCACACCGGGCTCCTCGCCGCCCGCCTCGTCCTGCGCGCCGACGCCGTCGTCCTCGCCCAGGGCCCCGGCAACCTCGGCACCGGCACCAGATGGGGGTTCTCCGGCGTCTCCGCCGGCGAGGCCGTCAACGCCGCGTCCGTCCTCGGCGGCCGGCCCGTCGGCTCCCTGCGCGTCAGCGAGGGCGACGCGCGGGAACGCCACATCGGCGTCTCCCACCACTCCCTCACCGCCTACGGCCGCGTCGCCCTCGCCGCCGCCGACATCCCCGTCCCCGAACTCGGCGGCGCCTTCGGCGCCCGCGTCGCCGCGGAGGCCGCGCCGCTCGGCGACCGGCACCGGCTCGTCCCCGTCCCCGTCGACGGCCTCCACGAGACCCTCCGCGCCGCCGAGAAGGACTGGGGCGCCCCCATGTCCACCATGGGCCGCCGCCTCGACGAGGACCTCCCCTACTTCCTCACCGCCGCCGCGGCCGGCCGCCACGCCGCCGCGCTGCTCGGCTAGCCCCCGAGGGCCGCGGGCTCGGCGGCGCCCGGGGCTTCGGCCGCGGCGCCGGCCTCCGCCGCCGCGGCCTCCGCGGCCGTGTAGGCCGAGTTGAACGTGAAGGCGCGGGGGGACGGCCCCTGCGCCCGCAGCAGCGCGAGCCGCTCCAGGGCCTCCTCCACCGTCGGGATGCGGCCCGCCGGGACCCACCACATCACCAGGTGCGCCTCCGCGTGCCGCTGGAACCACTCGCGGCGGCGGCGCATCGTCTCCAGGTGCGCGCTGCGGTACACGAAGTCCCACAGCTCCTCCACCGACTCCCACACCGAGAAGTTCACGATCACGTCGTCGCCGGCGGGGCGCATGCCGGTGGCGTCCGGCCGCCCCTCCTCCACCAGCCGCCACACGAACCCCGGCGCCGCGTCGGCGAGCGCGTTCACCGGTTCCAGGAGCGCCACGAAGTCCGCCGTGCGCGGATCGTCGAGGGGGTGGCGGAGCGTGGCGACGTTGAACTGGGCCAGGTGGTAGCGGGTGTCGTCGCGGTAGCGGTTGTCGCCGCGGTAGCGGGCGTCGTCGTGGCAGCGGGCGTCGTCGCGGGTGTCATCCGTCATGATCCTCAGCTCACCACGGCGCCGCTTCTATGTCAATCCTCATTGTTTTTAGAAGGTTCGGCCGCCACGCAGCACCAGCCCGGACGCGGATCCATCCGCACCCGCACACCCGAACCCTCCGCCAACCCCTCCAGCAGCGCCAGATTCATCCCGCACACCAGCGGCGGGAACTCCTCCGCCACCGCATGGAACGGGCAGTTGCGCATCCGCAGCACACCGGCGTCGTCCACGACCGGCTCATAGCCCCGCCCGGCCAGCACCTCCGCCAGCTCCCCCAGCCCGCCGACGCCCCCGCGCAGCGCCCGGCCCCGCCTGCGCGCCGCATCCTGCAACTCCATGTCCAGGCCCGCCGACTCCGCCGCCTCCGCCAGCAGCCCCGCCGCCGTCCGGTAATCCCGCGCCGGCACCGACACCCCCAGCTCCGCCGCCGACCGCCGGTACACCTTCGCCGGACGCCCCGCACCCGGCCCCGACCGGCCCGTCAACCGCCGGCTGCCCGCCTCCAGCAGCCCCGCGTCCACCAGCTTGTCCAGATGGAACGCCGCCAGCGTCCGCGCCACCCCCGCCGCCTCCGCCGCCTCGTTCCGCCCCACCTCGCGGTCCTGCGCCGCCACGTACTCGTACAGCCGCCGCCGCACCGGATCCTGCAGCAGCGCGATCGCGTCGATGTCCTCCACACCGCCAGTCTAAGAACAACCGGCATGCGGTTTAGAAAACGCCGTCCAGAAAAGGGCGGTCAGTTCACGCCCAGCAGATCGACCACGAACACGAGCGTGTCGTCCCCCTTGATCCCCGCCTGCGCCAAGCCCTTCTTCCCGTAACCCAGCGACGGCGGCACCACCAGCAGCACCCGGCTCCCGACCCGCTGCCCCACCAGGCCCCGATCCCAGCCCTTCATCACCTGACCCGTCCCGATCGGCACCGCACGCGGCCCCGCCTTCGACCACGACGAATCGAACACCTGCCCGTTCCGCCAGAAATACCCCGCATACTGCAGCACCAGCAGCTGCCCCTTGCGCACCGCCGGACCGTCCCCCCGCACCAGCGCCCGCACCTGCAGCCCCTTCGGCGGCCCCGACCGCGGCATCGTCACCACCGGCGCCCGCCCCGCCGGAGCATCCGCCACCTTCGGCAGCCCCGGATCGTCCAGCGGCGCCTGCCGCTGCCCATGCGGACCCGCCGACCTCGGATACACCGCCCGCACGTCCAGCACGTACACCAGCGTGTCGTCCGCCCCCACCTGATGCTTCGGATCGCCCTCCGCGCCGAAACCGTCCTCCGGCGGAATCCGCGCCACCACACGCGCGCCCGCCCGCGCACCCTCGAACGCCTTCACCAGCCCCGGCACCAGCTGACCCGTCGGAAACGCCCCCGGCTGCCCCTTCTGATAGCTGCTCGCCAGCAGCTTCCGCCCGTCCTCACTCCACCGGTAGCCCACATAGTCGGCCACCACCAGATCACCCTTGCGGGCCGCCGGCCCCTTCCCCTCCCGCAGCGTCTCCACCGCAAGAGAGTCACCCGGCCCGCCCTTCGGGAACTCCACCTCCGGAACCTTCCCGAAATCACCCCGCACCGTCACGTCCACACCATCGCCGCCCCACCAGCACCCCGCCGACAACGCCAACGGCGCGGCGAGCACGACGACCATCGACAACGACCGGAAACGGCGGCGCATACGGGGGTCCTCCGAGGGGTCACGACCGCTACTGCGCGCTCACCCTACCGCCCGGCTGACCAGCCGGTAGCCTCCGGCGCGCGTGTCGCGCCGGAGCCCGCCCAGACCCCGCTACATCCCCGCGATCAGCTTGTCCACCCGCTCGTCCACCGACCGGAACGGATCCTTGCACAGCACCGTCCGCTGCGCCTGATCGTTCAACTTCAGATGCACCCAGTCCACCGTGAAATCGCGCCGCTTCTCCTGCGCCTTCCGGATGAACTCCCCCCGCAGCCGCGCACGCGTCGTCTGCGGCGGCACCGACTTCGCCTCGAAGATGTCCAGATCCCGCGTCACCCGGTCCACCGACCCCCGCTTCTCCAGCAGGTAGTACAGCCCCCGGTCACGGTGCACGTCGTGATACGTCAGATCCAGCTGCGCCACCCGCGGCGACGACAGCGGCAGATCGTACTTCCGCCGGTACCGCTCGATCAGCTTGTACTTCGTCACCCAGTCGATCTCACGCGACACCAGATCCAGATCACCCGTCTCCACCGCGCGCAGCGTCCGCTCCCACAGCTCCAGCACCCGCTTCGCCGTCGCGTCCCCGCCGCGCGCGTCCACGAAATCGCGCGCCTTCCCGAAGTACTCCTTCTGGATCTCCAGCGAACTCGCCTCCCGGCCGTTCGCCAGCCGCACCTTCCGCCGGCCCGTCATGTCATGGCTGACCTCCCGGATCGCCCGGATCGGGTTCTCCAGCGTCAGATCACGCATCACCACCCCGGCCTCGATCATCCGCAGCACCAGATCGGTCGCCCCGACCTTCAGCAGCATCGTCGTCTCACTCATGTTCGAGTCACCGACGATCACATGCAGCCGCCGGAACCGCTCCGCGTCCGCATGCGGCTCATCCCGCGTATTGATGATCGGCCGCGACCGCGTCGTCGCCGACGACACGCCCTCCCAGATGTGCTCCGCCCGCTGCGACACGCAGTACACCGCACCCCGCGGCGTCTGCAGCACCTTCCCCGCACCGCAGATGATCTGCCGCGTCACCAGATACGGGATCAGCACGTCCGCCAGCCGGCCGAACTCCCCGTGCCGCCCCACCAGATAGTTCTCATGGCAGCCGTACGAGTTGCCCGCCGAGTCCGTGTTGTTCTTGAACAGGTAGATGTCGCCGGCGATCCCCTCCTCACGGAGCCGCCGCTCCGCGTCCACCAGCAGGCCCTCCAGGATCCGCTCCCCCGCCTTGTCGTGCGTCACCAGATCGACGACGCTGTCGCACTCCGGCGTCGCATACTCCGGGTGACTCCCCACGTCCAGATACAGCCGCGCCCCATTCCGCAGGAACACGTTGCTGCTACGACCCCACGACACCACCCTCCGGAACAGATAGCGCGCCACCTCGTCCGGTGACAACCGCCGCTGCCCGCGGAACGTACAGGTGACGCCGTACTCGTTCTCAAGCCCGAAGATGCGCCTGTCCACACCATGACCCTATGCGGCGCGACCCCCACTTGGCAGTCTCTCGACCCCACCGTTTCCCGCGAACCCCGGCACCCCGCCCGAGCCGCCGCCCCGCAGCACGACGGGCCCGCCGCGGCCGAGGGCGTCCACCGCCCCGCCGCGACGAGCCCGCCCCGGCCCGCGGCCCCGCCACCCGGCGGCGCGCAGGCCCCGGTCTCAGTCCTCGTCCGCCCCCGACGCCGAACCCCCGGCGCCACCGGACTCCGCACCCGACGCATCGTCCGACGCATCGTCCGGCGAGCCGTCCGACCCCCCGGCCTCATCCGCCGCCGACAGCAACTCCGCGATCCGCCGCGCCGTCAACCGCTTGAACAACCGGTGCTCCCGGTTCCGGTCCAGCACCGCGACCTCCAGCGACGTCGCCTCCAGATGCCGGTCCGAATCCTGCGCCTCCAGCGCCCGCACCGCCGTCCGCAGCGCCTCCACCAGCGACGAACCCTCCCGGTAGCCGTCCTTCAGCGACTGCGCCACCGCATCGGCCTGCCCGCCCATCGCCACATAGCCGTGCTCGTCCGCCACCGAACCGTCGAACGTCAGCCGGTAGATCTGGTCCGTCTCCGCGTCCTCCCCCACCTCGGCGACGACCAGCTCCACCTCGTACGGCTTGTTCGTCTCCGTGAAGATCGTCCCCAGCGACTGCGCGTACACGTTCGCCAGACCCCGCGCCGTCACATCCCGCCGGTCGTACTGGTACCCGTTGATGTCGGCGTACCGCACCCCGCCCAGCCGCAGGTTCTCGAACTCGTTGTACTTCCCCACCGCCGCGAACGCGATCCGGTCGTAGATCTCACTGATCTTGTGCAGCGCCCGCGACGGATTGTCCGCCACGAACAGGATGCCGTCGTCGTACTGCAGAACCACGACACTGCGGCCACGCGCGATACCTTTCCGCGCATAGTCCGCCTTGTCCTTCATCTGCTGTTCGGGCGACACATAGAACGGCATGGACACCGGTCAGGATCCCTTCTATCGCAGCGGGGCGGTCGGACCGCCCGGCGAGTCGTAACGTCCGTCGACGACGGCCTGCGCCAGCGCGCCCACCTCGTCCTCGCCCAGCCGGCGATACCCGTCCGACGTCACCGACGCCACCACCGGGAAGATCCGCCGCGCCAGATCGGGCCCGCCCGTCGCCGAATCGTCGTCAGCCGCGTCGTACAGCGACTGCACGCACACCAGCGCCGCGTCCTCCGCCGACAGGTCGGCCCGGTACAGCTTCTTCAGCGCGCCCCGCGCGAACACCGACCCCGAGCCGATCGAGTGGAAGTCCCGCTCCTCGTACCGGCCCCCCGCCGGGTCGTAGGAGAAGATCCGCCCCTCGTCCCGCTCCTCGTCGTAGCCCGCGAACAGCGGCACCACCGCCAGGCCCTGCATCGCCATCCCGAGGTTCTGCCGCACCATCGTCGCCAGCCGGTTCGCCTTGCCCTCCACCGACAGCGTCCGGCCCTCGCGCTTCTCGTAGTGCTCCAGCTCCACCTGGAACAGCCGCACCATCTCGATCCCGATCCCGGCCGTCCCCGCGATCGCGATCGCCGAGAACTCGTCCGCCCGGAACACCTTCTCGATGTCGCGCTGCGCGATGACGTTGCCCGCCGTCGCCCGCCGGTCCCCAGCGATCACCACCCCGCCGGGGAAGCTCACCGCGACGATCGTCGTCCCGTGCGGGATGTCGTCGCCCGCCCGCGACACCGGCGGCGTCCGCCCGCCGGGCAGCAGATGCGGGGAGTAGCCCCCCAGGAACTCGGTGAACGACGACGTGTCCGGGCTCGAGAACAGCCCGGGCAGACGCCCGGTATGCGATTCGTGGGACGCCACGCGACTCCCTTCCCTCCACCAGGCGCCGGTGCCCTCACTGACCCCACCGGCGCAGACGAATACGACCCTACTGTTCAACCCTCGCCCGGCGCATGCCGCGTGATCCACTCCCGCGTCAGCCGACGGCGAACCTCTCTCCGCCGACACCCAGCCTCCCGGGCGTGACGACAGCCTCCGGAACTTGACGACGCGCGCCCGGCGCTCCGCCGCCGCGCGTGTCGCCCCCTGCCGGGCCCCGTGCGCTCTCAGGACGGCGCCCAGGCGCCGTCCGGGTCGGAGTCGTCCCACGTCGGCATGTCGAGCTCCTCGTCGAACGGCAGCGTCGCCTTGCGGTACTCGCCGTCCTGCTCCCAGAACTCCTTCCAGCCGCCCTTCGGGACCGTCGCCGGGTCGACGTCCGGGACGGTCAGAGACAGCCTCGTACCGCCGTCCTCAGTGGCCACCGTCCGGACGAGCCGCCCCTCCACGTAGTCGGCCGCGCGGCGCAACGCGATCGGGTCGTCGCGGAGCTGCCCCATTCCCGTGTTGCAGTTCAAGCACGCCAGGCCGCGCACCGCTCCCGTTTCGTGGTCGTGGTCGACGTGCTCGCCGGGGAAGTCCGAGCACACGGCGCAGAGGCCGACCTGCACCTTGAGGAGCCACTCCCTGGCCTCGTCGTTGATCCCGCGCCTCCGGCGCAGGTGGTACCGCCCCGCCGACTGCACGCCGTTCCCGCGAGCCGGCCGGAACGGATCCGAGCGGACCCGGTGCAGGCCTCCCAAGACCGGAGTGCCGATCTCGAGCCGCATGCGCCGGGCGTGCGAGCCGCGCAGCTCCAGGTAGTCCGCCGCCAGGCGGAGCACCTGCGGGTCGTCATGGAACTGGCCGAGGCCGCCGTTGCACTTGCAGCACAGGATCCGGCGGACCAGGCCGGTGAGGTGGCTGTGGTCGACGTGCTTCGCCTCGCCTCGCAAGCAGATCGCGCAGACGCCGCCCTGCTCGGCGATCATCCGCGCCACCTCCTGCTCCGTCACGCCGTACCGGAGCTTGAGCAGGAAGTTGCGCTCGCCGCCGTACTTCACTTGCTTGTGCTCGGCGATCACCATGTTGTGGCAGGGCTTGCAATATGCAGACAGTCCGGACTTACGGGAGCGATTACTCCCGAACTCGTCGACCTTCTTGACCGTTTCGCACCTAGGGCAGTATTTCATCCCCTCCGGAACTGCCGAGCGCCTTCGATGGGATCGGACCTTTTTCCCCTGGACCGCCTGCTTTCCCCGGTACGACGCCGCGTTGCGGAGACCGAAGCACTCCCTGCAGTACAGAGCGAGGCCGTCCGGGGAAGCTTTCCGTTTCCAGAACTCGGTCACGGGTTTCGTTTTGCCGCAGTCGCGGCATTGCTTCACACGCATGGGCGGGACTTTACCAGTCCCGCCCATGCTTTACCGCATCTGGAGTTTTCTAGGCCGAGGAGACCGCTCGATTCTTGACCGAATCGGACATGTCCGGATTTATTGTCTATTCCCCGCCCTTTTGGACAAAACCACGGACGAATTCCTCCGCATTTTCCTCAAGGACTTCATCAATTTCGTCGAGAATCGAATCGACGTCGTCAGTGAGCTTCTCCTGCCGCTCCTGGACGTCCTCGGTCGTCGTGGCCTCGGTCTCCTCGACCTCTTCCGTGCGCCGGGTGGTCTGCTTCTGACCGCCGGTGTCCTTTGTGGCCATTCCGTACCTCCGCTCTGCCGGTGCCTCCGACCCTAGCCGGGATCTTCGCCGGCGAGCGGATCTTGAAGGTCCGTTTCGCCGCCTCCGACCCCAGGACCGGGGGCATGCTCGGGTTATCGCCGGTCCGCCGACCAGCGAAACGGGCATAGCGGTCACGAAACCGAGACCTGGCCCGTTAGCGCAGGTCAGCGAAGGTGATAGGGCTCGATAGTGACACTATCCAATGGACGCAAAAAAGGGGCCGGGCGGCGCTTGTGCGCCGCCCGGCCCCTGAGGCCGTGCGTCAGCTCTGCCCGGTCAGGGTGGCCACCAGGTCGGCGGCGGTGCGGCAGCGGTCCAGGAGGGCGCCCACGTGCTGCCTGGTGCCGCGCAGGGGCTCCAGGGTCGGGACGCGCTGGAGGGACTCCCGGCCCGGGACGTCGAAGATGACGGAGTCCCAGGAGGCGGCGGCGACGGAGTCGGCGTACTGGCGCAGGCAGCGGCCGCGGAAGTAGGCGCGGGTGTCCTCGGGCGGGTCGTCGATCGCGGCCTCGACCTCGGCCTCGGTGACGAAGCGCTCGATGCGGCCGCGGCTCACGAGCCGGTTGTAGAGGCCCTTGTCGGGCCGTATGTCGGCGTACTGCAGGTCGACGAGGTGCAGGCGCGGGTGGGACCAGTCGAGGCCGTCGCGGGTGCGGTAGCCCTCCAGGAGGGCGAGCTTGGCGACCCAGTCGAGCTCGCGGGACAGCTGCATGGGGTCGTCGCCGAGGCGGTGCAGGACGGACTCCCAGCGGTCGAGGACGTCCTTGGTCATCTCGTCGACGTCGGCGCCGAAGCGGTCCTCGACGTACTTGCGGGACTGCTCGAGGTACTCCATCTGGAGCTGGACGGCGGTCATCTTGCGGCCGTCGCGGAGGGTGAGCAGGTGCTTGCAGGACGGGTCGTGGGAGACGGCGCGCAGGGCGGCGACGGGCATGTCGACGGACAGGTCGACGGTGAGGAAGCCGTCCTCGATCATGGCGAGGACGAGGGAGGTGGTGCCGAGCTTGAGGTAGGTGGACAGCTCGGCCATGTTGGCGTCGCCGATGATGACGTGGAGCCGCCGGTACTTCTCGGGGTCGGCGTGGGGCTCGTCGCGGGTGTTGATGATGGGGCGTTTGAGGGTGGTCTCCAGGCCGACCTCGACTTCGAAGAAGTCGGCGCGCTGGCTGATCTGGAAGCCGTCGCCGCGGCCGTCGACGCCGATGCCGACGCGGCCGGCGCCGGTGACGACCTGGCGGGAGACGAAGAAGGGGGTGAGGTGCCGGACGATGTCGGCGAAGGGGGTCTCGCGGCGCATGAGGTAGTTCTCATGGCAGCCGTAGGAGGCGCCCTTGTTGTCGGTGTTGTTCTTGTAGAGCTGGATGGGGTGGGTGCCGGGGACCATGGCGGCGCGCTGTGCGGCGTCGGCCATGACGCGTTCTCCGGCCTTGTCCCAGATGACGGCGTCGCGGGGGTTGGTGCACTCGGGTGCGGAGTACTCGGGGTGGGCGTGGTCGACGTAGAGGCGGGCGCCGTTGGTGAGGATGACGTTGGCGAGGCCGAGGTCCTCGTCGGTGAGCTGGGTGGGGTCGGCGACCTCGCGGGCGAGGTCGAAGCCGCGGGCGTCGCGGAGGGGGTTCTCCTCCTCGAAGTCCCAGCGGGCCCTGCGGGCGCGCGCCACCGATGCCGCGAGGTAGGCGTTGACCACCTGGGAGGAGGTCACCATCGCGTTGGCCCCTGGTTGCCCGGGCACGGAGATGCCGTACTCGGTCTCGATGCCCATCACCCGCCGAACACTCATATCGTCGAGCCTATCGGGGCGGCGGGGGTGGGGCGACGGGACAGGGCCGCATCGGGGGGCGTGGCGCGGCGCGCCGGGGCGGCGGCGCGGCCGGCGCGCGCGGCGGCCTCCCGTCCGGGGGGCCGCCGCGCGGTTGCCGTCATGGTGCGGGCGTTACAGGTACTGGCCGGTGTTGGCGACGGTGTCGATGGACCGTCCGGCTTCTGCGCCCTTGGTGCCGGAGACGAGGGTGCGGATGTAGACGATCCGTTCGCCCTTCTTGCCGGAGATGCGGGCCCAGTCGTCGGGGTTGGTGGTGTTGGGCAGGTCTTCGTTCTCGCTGAACTCGTCGACGCAGGCGGCGAGGAGGTGGCTGACGCGGAGGCCTTTCTGGCCGGTGTCGAGGTATTGCTTGATGGCCATCTTCTTGGCGCGGTCGACGATGTTCTGGATCATCGCGCCGGAGTTGAAGTCCTTGAAGTAGAGGACTTCCTTGTCGCCGTTGGCGTAGGTGACCTCCAGGAAGCGGTTCTCTTCGCTTTCGGTGTACATGCGCTCGACGGTCCGCTGGATCATGGCCTCGACGGTGGCCTCTTCGGAGCCGCCGTGCTCCTTGAGGTCGTCGGGGTGGAGCGGGAGTCCGGTGAGGATGTACTTGGAGAAGATGTCCTTGGCGGCTTCGGCGTCGGGCCGTTCGATCTTGATTTTGACGTCGAGGCGGCCGGGGCGCAGGATCGCGGGGTCGATCATGTCCTCGCGGTTGGAGGCGCCGATGACGATGACGTTCTCCAGGCCTTCGACGCCGTCGATCTCGCTGAGGAGCTGCGGGACGATGGTGTTCTCGACGTCGGAGGAGACGCCGGAGCCGCGGGTGCGGAAGATGGAGTCCATCTCGTCGAAGAAGACGATGACGGGGGTTCCGGCGGACGCCTTTTCGCGGGCGCGCTGGAAGACGAGGCGGATGTGCCGCTCGGTCTCGCCGACGTACTTGTTGAGGAGCTCGGGGCCCTTGATGTTGAGGAAGAAGCTCTTGCCCTCCTGGCCGGTCTTCTCGGCGACCTGTTTGGCGAGGGAGTTGGCGACGGCCTTGGCGATGAGGGTCTTGCCGCATCCGGGGGGTCCGTAGAGGAGGACGCCCTTGGGGGGCCGGAGCTGGTGCTCGCGGAAGAGGTCGGCGTGCAGGTAGGGAAGTTCCACGGCGTCGCGGATCATTTCGATCTGGGAGCCGAGGCCGCCGATCTCGTCGTAGGAGATGTCGGGGACCTCTTCGAGGACGAGTTCTTCGACTTCGGCCTTGTGGATCTTCTCGTAGGCGTAGCCGGACCTGGGTTCGAGCATGAGGGAGTCGCCGGCGCGGAGGGGGACTCCGCGGAGCGGCTCGGCGAGTTTGACGACGCGTTCCTCGTCGGCGTGCGCGATGACGAGGGCGCGTTCGCCGTCGTCGAAGAGCTCCTTGAGCATGACGACTTCGCCCTGCTCTTCGAAGTCGAGTGCTTCGACGACGTTGAGGGCCTCGTTGAGCATGACCTCTTGGCCGCGCTGGAGTTCGTCGATGTCGACGGCGGGGCTGACGTTCACGCGGAGTTTGCGTCCGCCGGTGAAGATGTCGACCGTTCCGTCGTCGCGCGCTTCGAGGAAGACGCCGAATCCGGACGGTGGTTGTGCGAGCCTGTCGACCTCCTCCTTGAGCGCCACGATCTGTTCGCGAGCCTCTTTGAGGGTCGCTACGAGTCGCTCGTTCTGGCCGGTTACGGCGGCCAGGTTCGCCTGTGCCTCATGGAGGCGTTCTTCCAGTACGCGTACTTGGCGCGGGGATTCCGCGAGCTTGCGGCGCAGCACGGAGATCTCCTCCTCCAGGAAGGAGATCTGCGTTTGGAGGTCCTTGACCTCCTTTTCGTGCTGCGCCCTGCGCGCCCCAGCATCGTCACGAGCGGCCACGCCCCGTCACCTCCTCACGAAGAGAGCCGACGACCTACTGAGACCCTACCTATCTGGAGGGCTTCCGTAACCTGCCCATTCGGTGTTCGTGTCGTGCGGGGGTCTTCCCGGGGGGTTGGGAGGGGCGCTGCGGGGGTGGTGCGGGTCGGGGGGTTACGGGCCTTGGACCTGGGGGTTCTCGGGTTCGGGCGTGTCGTGGCGGGGGGTTTGCCGAGTTCGGTGGATGTGGGGTGTGTCTCCGGGTCGCGGGTGCCGGGTGCGGCGCGTCGCGGTGCGGGGCGGCCGGTGGCGGCGGGCGGCGGCGGGCGCCGGTGACGGTGGGTGACGTCGGGAGGGAGCGGCGGGGGTGTGATCTATGGCGCGGGGGGTTGCCCGGGCGTGGCGCCGCGGTCGCCGGGCGGGCCGCCGCCGGGGGCGGGGTGGGCGCCTTTGGCGGGGCGGCGGCGGCGGGCGGGCGGGGTGACGCCGTCGGCGAGGCGGCGGGCGGTGACGAGGAAGCCGGTGTGGCCGACCATGCGGTGGTCGGGGCGGACGGCGAGGCCGTCGACGTGCCAGGAGCGGAGGAGGGTCTCGAAGGCGTAGGGCTCGGCGAAGTTGCCGTGGGCGCGGAGGTCTTCGACGATGCGGGACATCTGGGTGGTGGTGGCGATGTAGGCGCAGACGAGGCCGCCGGGGACGAGGGCTTTGGCGACGGCGTCGAGGGTCTCCCAGGGGGCGAGCATGTCGAGGACGACGCGGTCGACGTCGGTTTCGGTGAGGGCGTGTTCGAGGGAGCCGACGGTGAGGCGCCAGGCGGGGTGGGGGCCGCCGAAGAACTTCTCGACGTTGCCGCGGGCGATGTCGGCGAAGTCGGGGCGGCGTTCGTAGGAGGAGACGAGGCCGTGTTCGCCGACGGCGCGCAGGAGGGAGCAGGTGAGGGCGCCGGATCCGGCGCCGGCTTCGATGACGCGGGCGCCGGGGAAGATGTCGGCCATGGCGATGATCTGGGCGGCGTCCTTGGGGTAGACGACGGCGGCGCCGCGGGGCATGCGGAGGGTGAAGTCGGCGAGGAGGGGGCGGAAGGCGAGGTATTCGGTGCCGCCGGTGGAGCGGAAGACGCTGCCTTCGGGGCTGCCGATGATGTCGTCGTGGGGGACGGAGCCCTTGTGGGAGTGGTAGAGCTTGCCGGGTTGCAGGGTGATGGTGTTGATGCGGCCTTTGGGGTCGGTGAGCTGAACCTGGTCGCCTGGGCGGAAGGGGCCGTGGGGGATGCGGCCGGGTGCGGGGGCGGGTCCGTCGGGCTGGGGTTCGCTCATGGGGGTCAAGGCTATCGGCGGGTGCGGGCGGGCCGGACCGCGGCGGTGGGCCGGGGCGCGGCCCGGGCGGTCGGGTTCAGATGCCGCTGAAGGCGCGGTCGACGTCGCTGACGGCGAGGACGCCGTAGACGCGGCCGTCGGGTTCGACGAGGAGGTATTCGGAGGCGGGGGCGCGGCGGAGGGCGTCGAGGAGGTCGTCGCCGGCGATGTCGGCGGGGAGGGTGAGGTCGTCGTGGAGGCCGCGGGACAGTTCGCCGGCGGTGATCCAGGGGCGGCGGTGCTCGGGGGTGGCGGTGACGGCCTTCTCGTTGACGAGGCCGAGGGGGCGGCCGTCGTGGTCGGCGATGACGATGGCGCCGGCGTGGTCGGCGTGGGCGCGGCGGACGGCTTCGGCGAGGGGGGTGTCGGCGGTGACGAGGGTGGCGCGGCGGGCGAGGGCGCGGGCGGACAGCAGGGGGATGCGGTCGCGGACGCGTTCGGCGCGGATGGCCTGGGTGGCGCCGACCCAGATGAAGGAGGCGATGAGGGCGGACCAGAGGAGGGCGAGCCAGCCGATGCCGCCGTCGTCGGCGGTGGTGGTGTAGGTGGCGAGGTAGGCGCCGGCGATGAGGCAGCCGATGGCGACGGCGCGGCCGACCCAGCCGGCGATGATGGCGCCGCTGCGGCTGCGTCCGGTGGCCTTCCAGACGGCGGCGCGGACGAGGCGTCCGCCGTCGAGGGGGAGGCCGGGCAGGAGGTTGAACAGGCCGACGAGGAGGTTGGCGAAGGTGAGGGCTTCGAGGAGGAGGAGCGCGACGTCGGGGAGGGCGAGGGCGGCGTGGGCGAGGAGGCCGAGGCCGGCGAGGACGAGGTTGGTGAGGGGGCCGGCGAAGGCGATGAGGAATTCGCGGCCGGGGGTGGGGGCTTCGCGTTCGATGGAGGTCTCGCCGCCGAGGACGTGGAGGGTGACGGAGCGGACGGGGAGCCCGAAGATGCGGGCGGTGACGGCGTGGCTGAGTTCGTGGACGAAGACGGAGCCGTAGAGGAGGACGGCGTAGGTGAAGGCGACGAGGTAGCTGAGGGGGCGGGCGACGACGTCGTGGACTTGGCCTTCGAACATGACGGTGACGAGGACGGCGACGATGAACCAGGAGGGTGAGACGTAGAGGGGGATGCCGAGGACGCGGCCCATGGAGAGTCCGGGCCGCGGGGTGCGGCCGTCGTCGTGGCCGGGGCCTCCGGCCGGTGTCCTGCCCTGGGTCGGGGGCGCGCTGTTCGTCACGTCTCCGATGCTACGGCCCCGGGGGGCGGGTCGTGCCGCTCGGTGGCGGCGGGCCGGGGCCGGGCCTGGGGCCGGGCGGCGGTCGTGTCCTGTGCCGGCGGGGGCGGGACGGCGGGGCGCCGGATTTTCGTCGGGGGTGTCGCCTAGTCTGCTGTGCCATGACGACGACCGAGGCGGGTAGTGAGGCGTCCGTTCCGTCCGCGCGGGGCGGGGGCGGCGGCGCGGGGGACGTCGTGGTGGTGGGGTCGTTGTCGCCGTCCCGTGCGGGCGATTTCATGACGTGTCCGCTGCTGTACCGGTTCCGGGTGATCGACCGGATTCCGGAGCGGCCGAGCGCGGCGGCGGTGCGGGGGACGCTGGTGCACGCGGTGCTGGAGCGGCTGTTCGATCTGCCGACGGCGGGGCGGACGCCGGCGGCGGCGCTGGAGATGCTGGGGCCGGAGTGGGAGCGGCTGCTGGCGGCGGAGCCGGAGCTGGCGGGGCTGTTCGCGGACGGGGAGGCCGGGGAGGCGGAGCGGGCGGAGTGGCTCGGGCAGGCGCGGCGGATGGTGGAGCGGTACTTCACGCTGGAGGATCCGCGGCGGCTGGAGCCGGCGGAGCGCGAGCTGTTCGTGGAGACGGTGCTGGAGTCGGGGCTGAAGCTGCGCGGGTACATCGACCGGGTGGACGTGGCGCCGAGCGGCGACGTGCGGATCGTGGACTACAAGACGGGGACGGCGCCGCGGGCGGATTTCGAGGCGCGGGCGCTGTTCCAGATGAAGTTCTACGCGCTGGTGCTGTGGCGGCTGCGGGGGCGGGTGCCGCGGCTGCTGCAGCTGATGTACCTGGGGAACGGGGAGATCCTGCGGTACGAGCCGGACGAGGCGGATCTGCGGGCGACGCAGCGGAAGGTGGAGGCGCTGTGGGCGGCGATCCGGCGGGCGATGGAGACGGGCGAGTGGCGGCCGCGTGCGGGGCGGCTGTGCGACTGGTGCGATCACAAGGAGCGGTGCCCGGAGTTCGGGGGCACTCCCCCGCCGCTGCCGGAGGCGCCGGTGCGGCGGCCCTCCCCGGCGGATCTGGAGGGCGCCGACCCGGAGGGCGCGGCGCGGGAGCACGGGGATCTGTAGCGGCGCGGTGCGCGGGCCCGGGGCCGGTCCGGGGCGGGTCGCGGGCTCATCCTTGGGGATGACGGCGGATCCGCGTCCAGGAGGGGTCGGGACCTGCCGCGACCTCCTAGGGTGAGTGGCGTGTCACCCCGCATCCGTGGTCTTCACGCCGCCCGGGCCTGGCTGCAGGCGCGCCCGCTGGCGGCTGACGCGCTGCTCGCTTTCGGGCTGCTGCTGGTGGGGCTGCCGCAGCTGTTCCTGCAGGAGCTCCCGGACGGCGAGGACTTCGCGGCGTTCCGGTCGCCGGACGTGTGGAACGGGCTGCTCGTCGTCGTGGTGACGGGGGCGCTGGCGTGGCGGCGGCGGCATCCGCTGCCGGTGCTGCTGTTCATCATCGGCGGTGAGGCGCTGACGGCGGCGCTGCAGTATCCGCCGGCGGTGCCGGACGTGGTGGCGTTCCTGATCGCGGTGTACAGCGTGGCGGCGCACCGGGGGCTGGCGCAGAGCGCGCTGGGCGGGCTGGTCGCGTTCGTGTACTTCCTGGCGTATCTGCTGCTGATGCTGCCGCTGTCGTCGGAGCCGGTGGTGGTGATCACCGATTCGGCGCTGGTGGTCGGCGTGTGGATGCTGGGGCGGAACCTGCGGCTGCGGCGGGCGTACTTCGCGGAGCTGGAGGACCGGGCGGCGCGGCTGGAGCGGGCGCGGGGGACGGACGCGCGGGCGGCGCGGATCGAGGAGCGGTCGCGGATCGCGCGGGAGCTGCACGACGTGGTGGCGCACCATGTGAGCGTGATGACGGTGCAGGCGGGGGCGGCGCGGCGGATCATCGACCGGGATCCGGGCAGCGCGCGGGAGGCGATGTCGACGATCGAGGAGGTCGGGCGGACGGCGCTGAGCGAGATGCGGCGGATCGTGGGGGTGCTGCGGACGGACCGGGACGCCGAGCAGGCGGGCCGGGAGCTGGCGCCGCAGCCGGGTCTGGGGGATCTCGGGGAGCTGCTGGACCATGTGCGGGAGACGGGCCTGTCGGTGCAGCTGTGGATCGAGGGTGAGGCGCGGTCGCCGTCGCCGGGGGTGGACGTGGCGGCGTTCCGGCTGATCCAGGAGGCGCTGACGAACACGCTGAAGCATGCGGGGCCGCAGGCGCGGGCGTGGGTGCGGCTGTACTACGGGGACGACGACCTGACGGTGGAGGTGGAGGACGACGGGCGCGGCACGGCGACGTTCATGGCCGACAACGGGGACAATCCGGGGCATGGCCTGGTCGGCATGTACGAGCGTGTGGCGCTGTACGGTGGCGAGTTGAGGATCGGGCCGCGGGTCGGCGGCGGGTTCGGTGTGCGGGCGCGTTTCCCGCTGGAGGCGTGATGGCCGGCGGGGCGTCCCGGGTGCGGACGGTGGTGTTGTGTCAGTGCGTCGTGAGGCGAGGAGCGGGACGATGAGCGGACCGGGTGGGCGTTCGGCCGGGGCGGCGCGATGACGACGGTGCGGGTGCTGCTGGTGGACGACCAGCCGCTGCTGCGGACGGGGTTCCGGCTGATTCTGGAGGCGGAGGCCGACATCGCGGTGGTCGGCGAGGCCGGGGACGGCGCGGCGGCGGTGGAGATGACGCGGTCGCTGCTTCCGGACGTGGTGCTGATGGACATCCGGATGCCGGGCGTGGACGGGATCGAGGCGACGCGGCGGATCATCCGGGAGGGTGCGGCGTCGCACGATCCGAAGGTGCTGATCCTGACGACGTTCGATCTGGACGAGTACGTGATCGAGGCTGTGCGGGCGGGGGCGAGCGGTTTCCTGCTGAAGGACTCGCCGCCGGAGGATCTGGTGCAGGCGATCCGGATCGTGGCGGCGGGCGACGCGATCGTGGCGCCGAGCGTGACGCGGCGGCTGCTGGACAAGTTCGCGACGCGGCTGCCGGCGGTGCGCGACCAGGCGCCGCCTCCGGGGCTGGACACGCTGACGGAGCGGGAGCGCGAGGTGCTGTCACATGTGGCGCGGGGGCAGTCGAACGCGGAGATCGCGGCGGAGCTGGTGGTGAGCGAGACGACGGTGAAGACGCATGTGGGGAACGTGCTGGCGAAGCTGGGGCTGCGGGACCGGGTGCAGGCGGTGGTGTACGCGTACGAGACGGGTCTGAGCAGGCCGGGGCAGAGCTGACCCGCGGCCGACCCGCGGCTGACCTGCGGCCGGGCCGCGGGCCGTGCCGGGCGGGGCGGCGGGTCTCAGGGATGATCCCTGAGAGATCCCTGACGTTCGCGGGGCGGGGGTCTACTCCCCGAGTACGACGGGGGGCGGGCGCCTCCTGCCGTGGGTGGACCGGCAAGTCCGTTCCTGGGGTGCATCCATCTGCTTCGTGCGGCTTCTAGTGTTCTGGGTGTCGGGTCGCCGGGGGTACAGCGATCGCGACGCCTTTCGACCACTCACACACAGGAGTTTCAACGTGACGAACAGCGCCCCTTCGGCCTCCGGCGCCCAGCCCGCGCCCGGGGCGGGCGACTTCGCCGCACGGACCCAGCAGATCGCGAAGGTGTACGGGCGCGGCGACGCCCAGGTCGTCGCGCTCGACGGGGTCACGGTCGGCATTCCGCGCGGCCGGTTCACCGCGATCATGGGCCCGTCGGGGTCCGGGAAGTCCACGCTGATGCACTGCATGGCGGGGCTGGACTCAGTGGACTCCGGGCAGGTCTTCATCGGCGACACCGAGCTGACAGCGCTGAAGGACAAGCAGCTGACGCGGCTGCGGCGCGACAAGGTCGGGTTCATCTTCCAGGCGTTCAACCTGGTGCCGACGCTGACGGCGCTGGAGAACATCACGCTGCCGATGGACATCGCCGGCCGCCGCCCCGACCGGGAGTGGCTGGACACGGTGATCGACACGGTGGGGCTGCGGCCGCGGCTGAAGCACCGGCCGAGCGAGCTGTCGGGCGGGCAGCAGCAGCGGGTGGCGTGCGCCCGCGCGCTGGCGTCCCGCCCGGAGATCATCTTCGCGGACGAGCCGACGGGGAACCTGGACTCGCGGTCGGGCGCGGAGGTCCTGTCGTTCCTGCGGGACTCGGTGAGCCGGATGGGGCAGACGATCGTGATGGTGACGCACGACCCGTCCGCGGCCGCGTACGCCGACCAGGTGCTGTTCCTGACCGACGGGCAGATCGTCGACACGATGACCGAGCCGACCGCGGAGCGGGTGCTGGAGCGGATGAAGGGCTTCGACGCCGCCGCCCGTCCCGCCGCGGACTCGGAGGTCCCGGCGCGATGATGGGCAGGGTCACGCTCCGCAACCTCGCGGCGCACAAGATCAGGCTGGTGCTGACGGCCGTCGCGGTGATCCTCGGCGTGGCGTTCGTGGCCGGCACGCTGATCTTCACCGACAGCATGAACAAGCAGTTCGACGAGCTGTTCAGCCGGATCGGCACGAACGTGGCCGTGGACGTGCGGGCGAAGAAGGTCGTCGGCGGCGACGACGACGGGATGGCGGCGCAGCCGGTGCCGGCGGCGGTGCTGAAGACGCTGCGGGGCGTCGAGGGCGTCAAGGACCCGAAGGGCAACGTCAACGGGTACGCGGCGGTCGTCGGCAAGGACGGCAAGATCGTCGGGACGGCGCAGAACGGGCCGCCGCAGATCGGCACGAACTGGACGACGGGCGGGTCGTACGACCTGGCGTCGGGCCGCGCGCCGCAGGGGCCGGGCGAGGTCGTCATCGACACCAGGACGGCGGAGAAGGGCGAGCTGGCGCTCGGGGACGTCACGCAGGTCCTCACCGCGGGCCCGCCCGCCCGCATGAAGATCGTCGGGCTGGTCGACGCGGGGAACCTGATGGGCGCGACGCTCACCGGGTTCGACACGCCGACCGCGCAGAAGCTGATGCTGAAGCCCGGCTACTTCAGCGACATCGAGATGGGCTCGTCGGGCCCGTCCCAGGAGGAGCTGCGCGACCGGGTCGCGAAGGTCCTGCCGCAGGGGATGGAGGCCGTCACCGGCGACCAGCTGCGCGAGGAGTCCAAGAGCGACGTCGCGCAGATGATGAGCTTCTTCCGGACGTTCCTGCTGGTGTTCGCGCTGATCTCGATCTTCGTCGGGGCGTTCATCATCTTCAACACGTTCTCGATGCTGGTCGCGCAGCGGACCCGCGAGCTGGCGCTGCTGCGCGCGATCGGCGCGGCCCGCGCGCAGGTGACGCGGGCGGTGATCGGCGAGGCGGTCGCGGTCGGCGTCGTCGGGTCCACGCTGGGCCTGGCGGCCGGGGCCGGGCTGGCGTCGCTGCTGCAGACGCAGATGGGCGACGCCGGACAGGGCGGCCTGACGTTCACCGCGACCCCGGTGATCGCGTCGTACGCGGTCGGGATCCTGGTGACCGTGGTGTCGGCGTACTTCCCGGCGCGGCGCGCCGCGAAGATCCCGCCGGTCGCGGCGATGCGCGACGACGTGGCGCTGCCGCAGCGGTCGCTGCGGATCCGGGTGGCGCTCGGGTCGCTGCTGACCCTCGCCGGCGCGGGCCTGATCGGCGTCGGCCTGGCCGGTGACGGCGGCGGCAACCCGGCGATCCCGGTCGGCGCGGGCGCGTTCGGGGTGTTCGTCGGCGTCGCGATGCTCGCCCCGGTGATCAGCGTCCCGGTGCTGAAGGTGCTGGGCGCGCCCGCGGCGCGGCTGATGGGGTCGCCCGGGCGGCTGGCGCGGCAGAACGCGCTGCGCAACCCGCGCCGCACCGCCGCGACCGCGGCCGCGCTGATGATCGGCCTGGCGCTGATCACCACGGTGAACGTGCTGGGCGCGACGATGCGGGCGTCGATCGACGAGCAGGTGGACGCCCAGTTCGGCGCGGACTACCTGGTGCAGTCGCAGGGCCCCGGCGGCGTGAACGCCGAGGCGCAGCAGAAGATCAAGGACACGCCGGGCGTGGTGGCGGTGTCGCCGACCTACACCGCCGAGGCGAAGATCGAGGGCAAGGACGCCTTCTACGTGTCGGGCGACCTGGCGGCGCTGGCGAAGGCGGCCCGGCTGAAGCTGGTGTCGGGCTCCGCCGGCGGCGGCCCGGCGTCGATCATGGTGGACGAGGACACCGCGAAGGACCGCGGCTGGAAGGTCGGCACGCCGGTGCCCGTGCGGTTCGCCGACGGGAAGACCGAGTCGCTCACCCTCGCCGGCGTGTACGCCAGGAGCGACCTGATCGGGCCGCGGATGATCTCCCAGCAGGCGCATCTGCGGCACACGGTGCGGCCCACCGTCGGGCTCGTCGTGGTCGACACGGCCCGCGCGGACGCCTCCACCAAGGCGGCGCTGGATTCGGCGGTGAAGGCGTACCCGAACCTCGAGGTCGCCGACCAGGCGACGCTGAAGTCCGACGCCCGCAAGCAGGTCGACGGGTTCGTGACGTTCCTGACGATCCTGCTGGTGATGTCGGTCATCATCGCGGCGGTCGGGGTGATCAACACGCTGGCGCTGTCGGTGATCGAGCGGACCCGGGAGATCGGGCTGCTGCGCGCGATCGGGATCTCCCGGCGGCAGCTGCGCCGCATGATCCGGCTGGAGTCCATCATGATCGCGGTGTTCGGCGCCGTGCTCGGCATGGGCATCGGGGTGGCGTTCGGCGCGGCGCTGCAGAACGCGCTGGCCGACCAGGGCCTCGGCGTCCTCGCCGTCCCGTACGGGACGCTGCTGGTCTACCTGGCGGTGGCCGCGGTGATCGGCGTGCTGGCGGCGCTGTGGCCGGCGTGGCGGGCCGGGCGGATGGACGTCCTGAAGGCCATCTCCACCGAATGACCCGTCGCCGGGGGCAAGGCCCCGGCGACGGGAAGGACCCGGCCCCTCCGCGCGGAGGGGCCGGGTCCTTCCTTGTGCGGGAGGCGCACCGGAGGGGAAGGTCCCGGCGGCGTCAACCCGGCCTGCCCGGTCGGCGGCCGCCCGGCCGGGCGCGGCCCGGCCGGGGTCTAGTCGGCGGCGGGCTCGGGGTCGTCGGCCTGGGCCGCGCCCGGCGCCACCGCGGCCTTGGCGACCGCGTCGGTCGCGCTGACCGTGGTGTTCTCCGGGAAGTGGCACGCGGCGTGGTGCCCCGGGCTGAGCTCCACCAGCGGCGGCTCGACCTGCTTGCAGATGTCCTGCGCCTTCCAGCAGCGGGTGTGGAACCGGCACGCGGGCGGCGGGTCGATCGGGCTCGGCACGTCCCCCTGCAGCCGGATCCGCTTGCGCTGGTCGCGCTCGCTCGGGTCCGGGATCGGCACCGCCGACAGCAGCGCGTTGGTGTAGGGGTGCATGGGCCGCTGGTACACGTCCGCGCGGTCCGCGATCTCGACGATCTTGCCGAGGTACATGACGGCGACGCGGTCGGAGATGTGCCGGACGACCGACAGGTCGTGCGCGATCACCACGTAGGTGAGGTCGAGCTCGTCCTGCAGGTCCTCCAGCAGGTTGACCACCTGCGCCTGCACCGACACGTCCAGCGCCGACACCGGCTCGTCCGCGATGATCAGCTTCGGCTTGAGGGCGAGGGTGCGGGCGATCCCGATGCGCTGCCGCTGCCCGCCGGAGAACTCGTGCGGGTACCGGTTGTAGTGCTCGGGGTTCAGGCCGACGAGTTCCAGGATCTCCTGGACGGCCTTCTTGACGCCCTGCTTGGCCTCGATGTTCTGCAGCCGGAACGGGGCCCCGACGATCGCGCCGACGGTCTTGCGGGGGTTCAGCGACGAGTACGGGTCCTGGAAGATCATCTGGAGGTCGCGGCGGAGCGGCCGGAGCCGGCCCTGCGACATCTTGGTGATGTCCTGCCCCTCGAAGGTGATCTTCCCGAAGCTGGGGTCCAGCAGCCGCATGATCATGCGGCCGGTGGTGGACTTGCCGCAGCCGGACTCCCCCACCAGCCCGAGGGTCTCGCCCTTGCGGACCGAGAACGACACGCCGTCGACGGCCTTCACCGCCGCGACCTGCCGGCGCAGCAGCCCCGCGGTCACCGGGAAGTGCTTGCCGAGGTTCTCCACCTCCAGCAGCGGCTCGCCGTCCGGGGCGGGCCGCGCCGCGGCCCGGGTCTCCTCGGCCGGGGTCTCGGCGGCCGGGGCGCTGCCGGCCGGGGCGCCGTCGGGGGCGTTTCCGGCCGGGGTCTTCTCTGTGCTCACAGTCTCGTTCCCACCCGTGCTCGTCACAGCTTCGGCCGGATCTCGTCGTTCCAGATCTCCCGCCGCTTCTCCAGCGGGAGGTGGCACGCCGCCTTGTGGCCCGGCACGACCTCGATCAGCTCGGGCCGCTCCGTCGTGCACCTGTCGCCGTTGAGGTCCATGTAGGGGCAGCGCGGATGGAACGCGCACCCGGACGGGACGTTGATCAGGCTCGGCGGCGACCCCTCGATCGGCTGGAGCCGCTCACTGCGCTCCCGGTCGAGGCGCGGCATCGACCCGAGCAGCCCCCACGTGTAGGGGTGCAGCGGCCGGTGGAAGGCGTCGTCGACGGAGGCGTACTCCACCGCGCGGCCCGCGTACATCACCAGGATGTCGTCGGACAGCTCGGCGACCACCCCGAGATCGTGGGTGATCATGATGACGGCGGAGTTGAACTCCTGCTGCAGGTCGCGGATCAGGTCGAGGATCTGCGCCTGGACGGTCACGTCCAGCGCCGTCGTCGGCTCGTCGGCGATCAGCAGCTCCGGGTTGCACGACAGCGCCATCGCGATCATCGCGCGCTGCCGCATGCCGC
The DNA here is from genome assembly GCF_040302145.1 of Spirillospora sp. NPDC127506. Classification (NCBI taxonomy): domain Bacteria; kingdom Bacillati; phylum Actinomycetota; class Actinomycetes; order Streptosporangiales; family Thermomonosporaceae; genus Spirillospora; species Spirillospora sp. NPDC127506. The sequence goes on from NZ_JBEORG010000036.1 coordinate 61,385, forward strand.
CGGAGAACTGGTGCGGGTAGTCGTCGACCCGCTTCTCCGGCTTGGGGATGCCGACGCGGCCGAGCATGTCGATGGCGTGCTTGCGCGCCACCTGCTTGGACACGTCGTTGTGGACCCGGTACGCCTCGATGATCTGGGCGCCGATGGTGTAGAACGGGTGCATCGCCGACAGCGGGTCCTGGAAGATCATCGCCATGTCGCGGCCGCGGAGCCGGCGGACCTCGGCGCGCGAGGCGTTCACCAGCTCCTTGCCGTTCAGCCAGATCTCCCCGGACATGTTGGCGTTGCGCTTGTTGTGCAGGCCCAGGATGCCGAGGCTGGTCACGCTCTTGCCCGAGCCGGACTCGCCGACGATGCCGAGGGTCCGGCCGCGCTCCAGCTGGAACGACAGCCCGTCCACCGACTTCACCAGGCCGTCGTCGGTCGGGAAGTGGATCTTCAGGTCGCGGACCTCGAGGAACGCGGTGGGGGCCTCGCCGGTGCCCGCGGTGTCCGCGGCGGGCGCGGTGCCGGTCATCAGCTCAGCCTCACTCTCGGGTCGACGACGGCGTACAGCAGGTCGACGAGCAGATTGATGAAGACGATCGAGCTCGCGGTGATCAGCGTGATGCCGAGCACCATGGGCAGGTCGCCGCCGTTGATCGAGCTGATCGCCAGCTGGCCCAGGCCGGGGATGCCGAAGGTGTTCTCGGTGAGCACGGCGCCGCCGAGGAGCAGGCCGAGGTCGAGGCCGAAGATGGTGAGGATCGGCGTCAGCGAGGCGCGCAGGGCGTGCTTGGTGACGACGGTCTTCTCCGGCAGCCCCTTGGCGCGGGCGGTGCGGATGTAGTCCTCGTTCATCGTCTCCAGCATGCCCGCTCTGGTGAGCCGCGCGTACATCGCCGCGTACAGGAACGCGAGCGTCACCCAGGGCAGCACGAGCGCCTCGAACCACATCACCGGGTTGTCGCTGATCGAGGTGTAGCTGCCGCCCCCCGGGAAGATCTTGAAGGTGTAGGAGAACAGCGCGAGCGAGACCAGGCCCGTGAAGTAGATGGGGAGCGACACGCCGCTCAACGCGATGATCATCGCGGTGCGGTCCCAGACGGACCCCCGGCGCAGCGCCGACACGACGCCGGTGGTGATGCCGCCGATGAGCCAGATGACCGCCGCGCCCAGGGCGAGCGACGCGGTCGCCGGGGCCCGGTCGAGCAGCGTCTGCAGCACCGGCTGGCTGCTGCGGTAGGAGTAGCCGAGGCAGGGCGCCGGGCAGTGGTCGGTCACCGGGCCGGCCTTGTAGTCCTGGCCGGCGACGATGCCCTTCAGGTAGTTGCCGTACTGGACCACGATCGGCTTGTCCAGTCCGAGCCGCTCCTTGGTGTCCTGGATGGCCTCGGCCGTCGGGGCCTTGCCGACGTAGGCGGCCGCGATCTGGTCGGTGGTCTGTCCCGCCAGCTTCGGCAGCCCGAAGAAGATGCCGAAGGTCACCAGGCTGACCAGCAGCAACATGAGGACGGCACCGATGAGGCGCCGGATGATGTATGCGAACACATTCCTCGGCCCCACCCGCCGGCCGGGCGGACCTGTGGGTCCTGACCCGGCCGGCGGGCGTCGCCTTCACCTGCCTTCAGATGGACGCACGGACGAAGCGGATGGTTACTCCACGCCCATGTTCAGGTAGTCGTACATACCGCCATAGGAGTAGGTGATCCCGACGTTGGTGGCCCGCTTCGGCCGGTACATCAGCGCCTTGGCGTAGATCAGCGGGACCTCCGCCGCGGACTGCATGACCATCTTGTCGATCTCGCCGTACGCCTTCGTGCGCGCCGCCTTGTCGGTGTTGGCGATCGCGTCGTCCAGCGCCTTGTTGATCGCGGGGTCGTCCAGCTCGGCCAGGTTGGTGCCGCCGGAGGGCTTGATGGCGTCACCGTGGACGATCTGGGCGAGGAACCCGTAGCCGGTCGGCCAGTCGGCCGCCCACGCCATGATCATCATGCCGATGCCGTGCTTGTGGACGTAGTCCGGCACGCCGACGTACTTGTTGAAGTAGTCACCGGCCGGCCACTGCACGATGTCGACCTTGATGCCGACCTTGGCCAGGCTCTGCTGGATGGCCTGCGCCATCGCGACTTCCTTCGGCCGGTCCGACCGGGCCGAGATCTTGGTGCTGAAGCCGTTGGGCTGGCCGCAGGCCTTCAGCTCCTCCTTGGCCTTGTTCAGCGTGGCCTGGTCGAGGCCGTTGCCGCCCTCGGCCTGCTTCTGCGGGTACAGGTCGAACTTGGTGTAGCCGTCGACCGTCGGGGGCAGCACCGTCGTGGCGACGTCACCGCCGGCCAGCGGGCCTCCGTAGGCGGTCTGCGCGGCGACCTTGTCGGTCGCGTACTGCACCGCGATGCGGCAGTGGACGTTGTCCAGCGGCTTGACGTGGACGTTCAGCGACATGAACCGCAGGAAGCCCTGGACGGGGTTGTCCACGTACGGCTTCTGGGCGTCCGCCAGGACCTTCGGCTGGGTGCCGGACTGCACGCCGACGCCGGAGATGTCCATGTCCAGCGTGCCCGCGAGCAGGCGCTGGTCGATGTCGTCCGCGTTCTGCTTGAGCTGGACCTCGATCTTGTCGGGCAGCGCCTTGCGGAGCGGGTCCGTGCTCTGGTTCCAGTTCGGGTTCCGCGACAGCGTCATGGACTTGCCGCGGGTGTAGTTGTCGACCTTGTACGGGCCGCTGGAGACGATCGCGGTCTCGTACTTCGTGCCGGTGTCCTTGGCCTTCGGCACGGGCATGGTCTGCGACATCGCGACCAGGTAGTCGAACTCGGAGAACGGCGTGTTCAGGTGGAACACGATCGTCTGGTCGTCGGGGGTCTCGATCGACTTGAGGCCCTCGTCGCTCTTGTCCTCGTACGGGCCCTTGTAGGGGGGCTTGTTGTCGACGAGGTACTGCTTGAAGTACTTCGGACCGAGCTGCAGCTCCTTGGTGTAGTTGCTGCGCTCGACCGCGTACTTCACGTCCTTGGACGTGACGGTGGTGCCGTCGTCGAACTTGACGCCGGTACGCAGCTTGTACGTCCAGGTCTTGCCGCCGTCACTGGGCGTGCCCAGGTCGGTGGCGAGGTCCGGGACGACCTCCAGGCTCTCCTTGCCCGCGGCCGGCTTGAAGGTGGTCAGCCCCCGGCCGTACAGGCGCGCGAAGTTCTGCGAGAAGGCGTAGTAGGTGTTGCCGGGGTCGGGCGAGTCCCAGTCGTCGGAGCTGGCGAGCTTGAGCGTCCCGCCCTTCTTGTCCGACTTGTTGACCACCTCGTTGACCCCGGCGTTGTAGCCGGGGCCGCTCCCCGAGCTTCCCGACTCGCCGCCGCCGCAGGCGGCCAGCCCCGCGGCCGCGACCACACCGGCCGCGAAGACCGCGATCGGTCTCATTTTGTTCATGTGCAGGCGCACCCCTTCAATTAGACGGGTCGGATGAACCCGAGTCACTTGGCCCGAGGGTCGAGAGCGTCCCGCAGCCCGTCACCGAACAGGTTGAAGGCGAGGACGGTGATGAAGATCGCCATACCGGGGATGATCATGTACATCGGGTCCGAGGCGTAGATCGGCACGGCCAGCGTGAGCATGTTGCCCCACGACGGCGCCGGCGGGATCACTCCGACGCCGAGGAACGACAGCGCCGCCTCGAACAGGATGTTGGTCGGGATCAGCAGGGTCGAGTAGACCAGGATCGGCGCGACCAGATTCGGCAGGACTTCCTTGAACAGCACATAGGAGCTCCGGGCGCCCATGCTGCGCGCCGCGTCGACGAACTCGCGCTCGCGCAGCGAAAGCGTCTGCCCCCGGATGATGCGGCCGATGTACGGCCAGTTGAAGAACCCGATCACGAAGATCAGCACCGAGACCCGCAGCCCGTTGCCGTTCAGCCCGAACGAGCCGTCCGACACGACGCCCACCAGCGCGATCGCGAACAGCAGCAGCGGGAACGCCAGGAAGGCGTCCATCGCGCGGCTGATCAGGTAGTCGACCCAGCCGCCGAAGTAGCCGGCGGTGATGCCCATGACCGTCCCGATGACCACCGACAGCAGCGTCGCCAGGAACGACACCAGCAGCGAGATCCGGGCGCCGTGCACGATGCGGGCCAGCATGTCGCGGCCGGAGCCGGGCTCGACGCCGAGCCAGTGGTCGCCGCTGATGCCCGAGTGCCAGAAGCCCGTCTTGGGCCGGTTGTAGGTCGGGTCGATCAGGTTCTGGTGGTATTTGAGCGGGTCCTGGACGAAGTAGGGGCCGAAGATCGCGAGCAGGATGAGCAGGATGACCACGACGGCGCCGGTCAGCGCGACCTTGTCGCGCTTCAGCCTGATCCAGGCGATCTGACCGAGGGAGCGTCCCTGGATCTTCTTGCTGTCGACACCGGCGAGGACCGATTCCGGCTGCGCCTCGGTGTCGGACCCGGTCACCTCAATGGGTGCGGCCACGCTCCATACCTCCTACCGTCCGGCCACTGGTTCGGCCATGCCGCCGGCGCCCGGCCGGCGGCCGCGGAGATCATCCGCTGCCCCCGTGCCCGTTACGCCGCGTTTGCTGAAGGGAAACGTAGTCCTTCGGGCACGACTGTCCATCCGTGAAGCGAGCTTCGCCAGTACCCGTATCTGACTTGTGATCTCGTCGTCATCTGGGGCACACGCGCCTGAACGCCTATTCCGACAAATCGCCCGAATAGTACGTTCACCACCAGCGGGGCAGGCAACTCGGGGGCCGCCGGGCACGGCAAGCTTTACCGTACTGAGTCCGTTCTGAGACCGATTCTCCGCAGGTCAGCCACTTCGGGCACAGAATACGGCGGGCCGGGGCGCCCCCCGGCCACCTCGGGGACGCCCCGGCCCGCCGCTCGCTTCGCGCGGTGCCGGGCGGTCTCGCTCGGGAGACCCTCAGGAGATGCCGCGGTCGCGCAGGATCCGCTCGATCTCCGCCATCTCCGGGTCGCCGCCGCCCTGGGCGGGCCCCTCCACGGCGCCCTTCGGCTTGGCGCCGCGGCCCGCGGACCTCCGGCCGCCCTCCCCGGCGGCCTTCCCGCCGGACCTGCCGGCCGCCTTGCCGCCCGGCGCGTCCGCGCGGCGGCTCAGCATCGCCCCGGACGCCATGTACAGCAGCACGGCGAGGCCGGCCACGGCGACGCCCGCCCACTTCACCGGGCTGAACGCCAGGTCGACGAAGAACTCCGTCACCCCCGTCATCGCCGCGGCGAGCGGCACCAGGGACAGCGCGGCGCCGCGCAGGCCGGTGGCCGCGCCCCGGCGGCGGTAGACGCCCCAGCTGATCACCAGCCCGGCCAGGGTGACCCCGAGGCTGATCGCGAAAATGACTGCGTCGCTCATGCCGGCCCCTCACTCCGTACGGCGCTGCTCCGGTGCCCCGCGTGCCGCCGCGTGCTCCTCACGCGAGGGCGCTTTCCTCCATGCTCACACGCCGGACGCCGATCCTGCTCCTCCCGGCGGACGGTTTTGCGGCCGGGCCGATCTCCTCCTCCGGCGTGACCCCTCCCCCGCGGGCACCCCGCGGGTATCAGCCCGCGGGTATGAGGGAGCACAGCATGGCCAGGTCGACCTCGCGCAGCGAGGCCACGACGGTGCGGCCGGGCGCGGGCGGGATCGGCAGGACGCCCGGTACCGCCACGGCGGCGCAGCCCGCCGCCTCCGCGGCCGCGACGCCGTTCGGGGAGTCCTCCAGCACGACGCAGCGGGCCGGGTCGGCGCCCAGCCGCGCGGCGGCGGTCAGGTACGGCTCGGGGTCGGGCTTGGTGCGGGCCACCTCGTCGCCGGCGACGCTGAGCGCGAAGTGCTCGCGGCCGACGGCGTCCAGCACCGGCTCGATCAGCCTGCGGTGGCTGGAGGACACCAGCGCGGCCGGGACGCCGGCGGCGCGCACCTCCGCGAGCAGCTCCTTGGCGCCGGGCATCATCGGGACGCAGGCGGTGAGGCGCTCGGCCATGCCGTCCAGCATCCGCCGCCCGACCTCGCCGGGGTCGGCGTCGGCGCCGGTCAGCTCCAGCATGTAGCCGACGGCGACGGACAGGGAGCCGCCGACGAGCTTCTCCTGGTGGGCCGGGCTCCACTCGCCGCCGAGCCACGCCATCACCTCGGACTCGACCTCCAGCCAGAGGCGCTCGGAGTCGATGAGCAGGCCGTCCATGTCGAAGAGCACGGCCTGCAGGCCGTGGGAGGGGGTGCACATGTAACCCCACCATAACCGGGAGGTCGCGGGCCGCTCCCGGGCGTCCGCACGCGGACGCCGCACCGCCCTCGCGCACGGCCCCCCGGGGGGACGGCTCTTCTTGGACGGGGTGTGCAAAGAGACGGTGACGGATGGGTCACCGGACCGATACCGTGCCACCAGTGACTACCAACGGGTAAGGAACGGCATGAGCGCGTACCGCATCATCCTCGTCGGCACCGACGGCTCGGACTCCTCGTTCCGCGCGGTGGACCGGGCCGCGCAGCTGGCCGCCGCCACCGGCGCGACCCTCCTGCTCGCCTCGGCCTACAGCCCGATGCCGGAGCGCGAGCGCGCCAGCGCCGCCGACCGGCTCGGCGACCTGGCGTACAAGGTGCAGGGCTCCACGCCCGCCGACGACGCGCTGCGGGCGGCCCGCGAGCGGGCGGTCGCGGCGGGCGCCACCGACATCGAGCAGGTCGCCGTCGAGGGCGACCCGGTGGACGTCCTCGCCAAGCTCACCAAGGAGCGCGAGGCCGATCTCGTCGTCGTCGGGAACCGGGGCCTGAACAGCCTCGCCGGCCGCATCCTCGGGTCCGTCCCGGCGAACCTGTCGCACCGGTCCCCCTGCGACGTGCTGATCGTCCACACCACACCGAAGGGCAAGTGACCCGCCGGCCCCGGGCGGCCGCGGGGCGGAGACCAGATTGTGATCCGGGTTCCGCCCCTGGCGTACGGCGCCGGGGTCTGGCTCGTGAGGGGTGGGGTAGGTCAGTGTCAGGACGTAGGCTGACAGCCACCGATCATGAGCGGGGCCCCCGACCCCGGGAATGGCGCCCCCGTCGGTGACGCTGTACCAGGGCGTCGGAAGGAGGCAGCGCGTGGTCGAGCTCGAAAGCGTGCCGGAACTCGTGGATCCGGTGCTCGTGGCCGCCTTTGAGGGGTGGAACGACGCCGGGGAGGCCGCCAGCGGGGTGATCGCGCATCTGGAGTCGACCTGGGAAGCGGTGCCCATCGCCGAGCTCGATCCCGACGACTACTACGACTTCCAGGTCACCCGCCCGATCGTGGAGATGGCCGACGGGGAGACCCGCGGGATCACCTGGCCGACGACGCGGGTGTCGTGGGCGCGGCTGCCGAGCGGCAAGGACGTGGTGCTGCTGCACGGCATCGAGCCGAACATGCGGTGGCGGTCGTTCTGCCGCGAGCTGGTCGGGCTGATGCTGGAGCTCGGCATCCGCAACGTCGTGCTGCTGGGCGCGCTGCTGGCCGACGCGCCGCACACCAGGCCGGTGCCCGTCACCGGCGCCGCGTCGGAGGCGGGGCTGGTCAGCACGCTGCACCTGGAACCGGCCCGCTACGAGGGCCCCACCGGGATCCTCGGGGTGCTGCAGGACGCGTGCGCCAAGGCCGACCTCGACACGGTGTCGCTGTGGGCGGCGGTCCCGCACTACGTGGCGCAGCCGCCGTCGCCGAAGGCGACGCTGGCGCTGCTGCGCCGCGTCGAGGACCTCCTCGACGTGACCGTCCCGCTCGGTGAGCTGCCGGAGGAGGCGCGCGCCTGGGAGCACGGCGTGAACGAGCTCGCCGAGGAGGACTCCGAGGTCGCCGAGTACGTCCGGACGCTGGAGGAGCAGAAGGACGCGACCGAGCTGCCGGAGGCGAGCGGCGACGCCATCGCCCGCGAGTTCGAGCGCTATCTGCGGCGCCGCGACCCGGGGCGGGGCCCGGCGTAGCGTTACACTCGGCCGCGTCCCGTTTCTCGGTGATGGCCCGCGCACGCCGCGAAGTGCGCCGATCATGATGTCTTTCCTTCTGGAGGGCGGTAGCGCCCCGCGCCGGTGAGCGCCCGGACGCGCGGCGGGCGCGCGGGCGGCCCGGCGATCCGGGTCCGCCCCGAGCGCGAGCTGCGCCGGCAGCGCCGCCGCCGCTCCCATTCCTGCTGGGACCATCTCATCGCCGCGCCGCTGTGGCCGCTGTACGGCGCGAACCTGGGGACGCTGCTGCGCACCTGCGACGCGGTCGGCGCGTGCCTGGCGGTGCCGCGGTACCCGTGGGTGCCCGAGGCGCTCGAACGCGGCAACACGCTGCGGCGGCCCGCCTGCGTCCACTGGGTGGGCGACCCGCTCGGCTGGCTGGAGCGGCAGCGGGAGGCCGGCTCCCGGGTGGTCGGGGTGGAACTGGCGGACGAGGCGGTGCGGCTCGCCGACCTGCCCGCCGCGCGGGTCCGGACGGTCGCCGTGCTGGGGCATGAGCGGACCGGCATCCCGGCGGAGGCGCTCGACCTGCTGGACCTGGCCGTGGAGATCCCCATGGTGGGCGGCGGCAGCAGCCTGAACGTCGCGGTCGCCGGGTCGCTCGTCCTCTACAAGCTCGCCGGGCTGCTGTGACGGGTCACAGGGCGACGCCGAGGAGCGCGTCGGCGATGGCCGCGGCCTGGGCGGGGGCCCGGTCGTCGGTGCCGTCGTGGGCGGCCCAGTCGTCCACGGCGGCGAGGGCGGCGGGGGCGTCCAGGTCGTCGGCGAGGTGGCCGCGGACCGCGGCGGCCAGCGGCGCGGCGGGCGGCCCGGAGGGGCGGGCGGCCGCGGCCCGCCAGCGGGCGAGGCGGGCCGCGGCTGCGTCGAGGTCGCGGTCCGTCCATTCCCAGTCGGCGCGGTAGTGGTGGGCGAGCAGCGCCAGCCGGATCGCCATCGGGTCGGCGCCCGCCTCGCGCAGCTTCGACACGAACACCAGGTTGCCGCGGGACTTCGACATCTTCTCGCCGTCGAGGCCGACCATGCCGGCGTGGACGTAGGCGCGGGCGTGCGGGCGCTCGCCGGTGGCGACCTGGGCGTGCGAGGCGCTCATCTCGTGGTGCGGGAAGGCGAGGTCGGAGCCGCCGCCCTCCACGTCGAACGCCATGCCGAGGTATTCGACGGAGATCGCGGAGCATTCGACGTGCCAGCCGGGGCGGCCCTCGCCGAACGGCGAGTCCCAGCCGGGCTCGCCGGGGCGGCGCGCCATCCACAGCAGCGGGTCGAGGGGGTCGCGCTTGCCGGCGCGGCCGGGGTCGCCGCCGCGCTCGGCGAACAGCGCCGCCATCTGCTCGCGGTCCAGGCGGCTGACGGTGCCGAAGGCGGGGTCGGACGAGACGGGGAAGTAGACGTCGCCGTCGACGGCGTAGGCGGCGTCGCGTCCGCGCAGCTTCTCGATCATCTCGACGACGAGCGGGATCGCCTCGACCGCGCCGATGTACCGGTCGGGCGGCAGGATCCGCAGCGCGGTCATGTCCTCGCGGAACAGCTGGATCTCGCGGTCGGCGAGGGTGCGCCAGTCCTCGCCGGTGTCGCGGGCGCGTTCCAGGAGCGGGTCGTCGACGTCGGTGGCGTTCTGCACGTACAGGACGCGGTGCCCGAGGTCGCGCCAGACGCGGTTGACGAGGTCGAACGCGAGGTAGGTGTTGGCGTGGCCGAGGTGGGTGGCGTCGTAGGGGGTGATGCCGCACACGTACATCCGGGCGGTGTCGCCGGGGGCGGTGGGGCGCGCCGTGCCCGTCGCGGTGTCGTGGAGGGCGAGCGGACGGTCGGCGGCGGGCAGGCCCGCGTCGTGCAGGCTGGGGACTTCGGAGGCGGGCCACGATCGCATACCGAAAGCTTATCCATGCCCAGGCAGCGGCTTTACTCCGAGATCACCGCGGGCCTCCCCGGGCGCCCGGTCAGCTGAGGCGGACGCGGGGGTCGAGGACGGCGTAGCCGATGTCGACGAGCAGGTTCGCGACGGTGACCGAGAACGTCACCAGCAGCGTCACCCCGATGATCACCGGGGCGTCGCCGTCCGCGATGGACTGGTACACCAGCTGGCCGACGCCCTGCAGCCCGAACACCTTCTCGGTGACGATCGTGGAGCCGATGAGGGCGCCGAGGTCGATGCCGAGCTGGGTGACGACCGGGGTCAGCGCCGCCCGCAGCGCGTGCCCGCCGACGACGCGGCGCTCCGGGAGGCCCTTGGCGCGGGCCGTGCGGACGTAGTCCTCGTCCAGCACGTCCAGCATCGCCGCGCGGGTGAGGCGCGTGTAGGCGGCCATCATGAGGAACGCCAGCGCGAAGCACGGCAGGACCATGCGGCGCAGGAAGTGCTCCTGCAGGGGCGGGCCCGCCTCGAACAGGTGCACGCCGCCGGCGCCGAGCCCGGCGGTGAACAGCGACAGCAGCGCAAGCGCCATCACGAACGGCGGCGTGGACAGGCCGGCGAGGACGAACACGGTGACGGCCCGGTCCCACGGGCCCCGCGCCCGGGACGCGCCGGTGACGCCGGTGGCCACGCCGCCGGCGAACCACAGGACCGCCGCGCCGGACACCAGGCACAGGGTGGTGGGGAGCCGGGCGCCGATCAGCGCGGTGACGGGCGTGCCGTTGACGTAGGACTCGCCGAGGTCGCCGCGCGGCAGCCGGGAGAGGAACCGCCAGTACTGCACGAGGAGGGGCCGGTCGAGGCCGAGGTTGCGGCGGATCTGCTCCAGCGTCCCGGCGTCGGCGCGGGGCCCGCCGATGAGGCGCTCCACCGGGACGGGCGAGACCCGCAGGACCAGGAACGTCAGGGTGGCCACCAGCCACAGCACGGCGGCCGCGTACAGCAGGCGGCGGACGGCGAAGCGCGCCACGGCCGTCACCTCCCGGCGGCGCGGCCGCCGCGCGGGTCGAGGGCGTTGCGGACGCCGTCGCCGAGCAGGTTGAACGCCAGCGTGGTGGCCAGCAGCAGGGCGCCGGGGACGGCGAGCAGCCACCAGGCGGTGCGGAACACCTCGCCGCCCTCGCCGAGCATCGACCCCCAGCTCGGCATCGGCGGCCGGATCCCGACGCCGAGGAACGACAGGGTCGCCTCCGACACGATCGAGGCGGGGACGAGCAGCGAGGTCAGCACGGTGATGGGGGCGGCGAGGTTAGGCAGCACCTCGGTGGCCATGATGCGGGCGTCGGACGCGCCTAAGGCGCGGGCCGCCTCGATGAACTGCTGCTGCCGCAGCGCCAGCACCTGCCCGCGGATCGTGCGGCCGTAGGCGGCGAACGAGAAGAACGCGATGACGAGGACCGTCATGGCGAGGCTCGCGGGGGGCGAGGAGATCTGGAACGTGGCCGCCAGCATGATCGCGACGAGCAGGTAGGGCAGCGCGAGGACCATGTCCATCAGCCGGGACAGCAGGGCGTCCAGCGCGCCGCCGGCGAACCCGGCGAGGGTGCCGGCGACGGTCCCGGCGGCGGAGGCGAGCGCGGCCGCGCCGATCCCGGCGGTCAGCGAGACGCGCGTGCCGTAGGCGGCGCGGACCAGGACGTCGCGGCCGAGCTGGTCGGCGCCGAGCGGGAACTCGGCGCCGGGGCCGCGGGGCCGGCCGCCGGCGTCCAGCCCGGTCCGCGGGAACGTCGCGTCGTAGGGGTGGCCGGTGAGGTGCGCCCACAGCGGGGCGAGCGCCGCGAACGCCGTGATCAGCAGCAGCACGGCGAGGGACGCGACGGCGGGCCGGTCGCGGCGGAACCGGTCCCACGCGAGCCGGGACGGGCTGCGGCTCTGCACCGGCCGCGGCGGCGCCGCGGCGGGCGGGTTCCGCGTCTCGAGCCCGGCGTAGCCGGTCATGAGAACGTGACCTGGTTGAGGTCGTAGGCGCGGTACTGCGGCATGTAGCGGGCGCCGTGGACGCGGGCGGAGTGGAAGACCGGGGTCCGCTGGTTGACGAGCGGCACGACGGCGGCGTCCTCCATGATGCGGTGGTCGGCCTGCGCCCAGTAGCCGGCGGCGGCGTCGGCGTCGCGGGCGTCGAGCGCGTGGTCGATGAGCCGGTTGACCTCGGGGTCGTTGAAGCCGCCGTAGTCGCTGGAGTTGGGGCCGTAGTGGCGGCCGTCGAACAGCGGGACGATGGTGGCGCGGCCGTTGTTGCCGTACCAGTCGGGCACCCAGCCGGGCACGGCGATGTCCCACTTCCCGGCGCGGGCCCGCGCGGGGGTGACGAGGGTGGTGCGGTAGAAGGCGCCGTCGGTGTCGGGTTCGAGTTCGGCGCGGATGCCGCAGGCGGCCAGGTCTCCGGTGACGGACCGGGCGATCTGCGGGTGGTCGCCGCTGAGCCGGTAGGGGAACTTCAGCGTCAGCCCGTGCGGGTACCCGGCTCCGGCGAGCAGGTTCCTGCATTTGCCGGGGTCTCCCCTGCCGGACGGCGGGTACAGGGCGAACTCCTGGTGGCCGATGCTGTGCGGCGGGATGACCTGGTTCAGGATCTCGGCGATGTCGGGGCCGCCGAAGATGCGCACGATCGCGGCCTTGTCGACGGCGTAGCTGATCGCCCGCCGGACGTCCGTCCGGCCGAGCGCGCCCCGGTTGCGGGGGCTGAGGGTGTTGAAGACCAGGTAGGGGTCGAGCGCCGACCCCTCCATGATCGCGAAGTCGGGGTCGTCGCGCAGTTCGGGGATCTTCGCGGCCGGGACGGGCTGGTCCCAGGAGAGGTCGGCGGCGCCGCTCTCCAGCAGCCGCTGCACCTCGTCGGGCGACTGGTGGCCGAGGGAGATCTCGATGCGGTCGGGGTTCTGCTCGCGGATCGGGTCGGACCCGGCCCGCCAGGTCGGGTTCTTCTCCAGGACGTACGCCTTGCCGGGGGTGTAGGAGGCGATCTGGTAGGGGCCGTCGGAGATGATGTGCCGCCGGAACGCGGGGCTGTCGGGGATGTAGCGGTCGTACTCGGCGGGCGCCGCCGCCGCGAACTCCAGCGCGAGGAGGCTGGTGAAGTCGCTCGCGGGCCGGTTCAGCCGGATCACGAGGGTCCGCGCGTCCCTGGCGACCAGGCCGGGGACCTTCGCGGTGCGCCGGTACCGGGCCATCGCCGCGGCGCTGCGCGGGTCGACGCGGGCGTACCCGGCGCAGAACTCCGCCATCCCGGCGATGGTCTCGATGTAGTACGCCTTGGCGCCCGACGGGAGGGCCGGGTTGCAGGTCCGCTCGATGCCGCGCACGAAGTCGGCGGCGGTGACCTCCCGGGGCGGGCTGGTGTTCCACAGCACGCCGCCGCGCAGCCTGATCGTGTAGGTGAGGCCGTCCCGGCTGAGGCCGCCGTTGCGGACGGTGGGGATCTCCGCCGCCACGTCGGGCCGGACGGTGACGGCCTCCTGGAAGTCGTTGGACGCCCGGTACCCGAACAGCGTCCGGGCGAACTGGTGGACGAGCAGCCCGCCCCAGGTGGTGTACACGCTCGCGGTGTCGAGGTGGTCGACGTCGGACGCCCCGGCGACCCGCAGCGTGCCGCCGGTGACGCCCCGGTCCTCTCCTCCGCAGCCCGCCGCCAGCAGCACCGCTGCGAGACACGCCACCACCGAAGATCGCATTAAGTAGTCAATTTAGCACCCAGGGTCATGCCGCCGCAGCCGCAAACCGGGACTACAGCACCCGGGTCCAGGCGCCCTCCTCGCCCGGGGCGGCGGAGAAGTCGTACCGGACGCGGTCCCCCAGCGCGACGAGGCTCACCGACGTGGTCCCCCACACCCGCCCGTCGCCGAGGTCCAGCAGCGGCAGCAGCGCCCGGTGGTCGGCGCGGGGCAGCCCGTCCCCGTTCAGCAGCGGCAGCCACGCCCCCCAGGCCGACTCGACCGGCCCCTCCCCGGGCTCGGGCCGCGGCGCGGCCGCCAGCCGCGGCCGGAAGTACGCCAGCCGCGCCGCCATGTAGGCGTCCTCGGTCTCCCCTTCCAGCTGCCCCTCGCCCTCCAGCCCGCTGTTGACGATCACGTGCAGCCCGGGCCCGAGCTCCCGCTCGCTGAGCGCCTCCCCGTCCCAGCTCCACAGCCGCACCCGGTCGGGCTCGGCCCCGACGAGATGGAACGGGTCGAAGACGGCGAGATCCAATTCCCCCAGCTTGCCCTCCGCCGCGACCCGCAGCGGCAGTTCCCCCCGCGACGCGCGCGCGGCCTCCGGCGCCATCCGCCCGCGCCCGTTGAGCACGACCGCCACCCGCGGCGCCTCCGGCTCGACCGCGAGCCACGTCCCCCCGGCCCGCAGGTCGCGCCCCCCGACGACCCCGGGCCGATCAGCCCAGTGCCGCCCGGGCCCGACCCACTCCCGGGCGACGAACTCGTCCCGCACCCCCACCACGAGCACGGGCACAGAAGAAGAGGGCTCCACACTGACGACCGCGGTACACACCCCCCAATTCCAACACCCCGCCCATTTCCCCCCACCCCCGGGTCCACCACGCCCCCCGCAGCCGCCCTAGGACGAGCACAATTCACACCCTCTCGGACCAGACCCGGGCCGCAGCGCAGACCGAAGCAACCACCACGGGCAGGCACACGCAGCGGCCATCCCCGCCAAACCGGGCGACCGCAGCAACACGTCACAAACCCGCACGGTCGCAACAACCCACACCGCGGCGTGAGGATCGACGGGCTCACTGACAGGGGCTCCAGAGGCGCCCACACGACTGCGGACGCCTCTCGGATGAGCACAATTCACACCCTCTTGGACCAGACCCGAGCCATGGCGCAGACCGAAGCGGCGGCCACGGGCAGGCACGCGGAGGGCGCTCCAGCGCCCGGAGCGGGCATGCCCGGCGACGCAGGCGACCACAGCGACGCCCCACAAACCGCAACAGGCACAGCAACCGCAACAGCGGCGCGAGGATCGCCTGCGTCGCAAACGGGGGTTCCAGGGGGTCGCCCCCTGGGCCAACACAGCCGCCTCTCGGATGAGCACAATTCACACCCTCTTGGACCAGACCCGAGCCATGGCGCAGACCGAAGCGGCGGCCACGGGCAGGCACGCGGAGGGCG
>NZ_JBEORG010000037.1:0-69988 GCF_040302145.1 Spirillospora sp. NPDC127506
GACCAGCAGGTCGCGGCTGACGGAGAACGGCGAGCAGGGGGCGACGGCGATCCGCAGCATCGAGCCGGGCGACGGGCGGCGCCGCGGCCAGCGCGCGGCGGGTCGCGCGCAGCCACGCCGCGGAGGGGAACGCGCTCAGGTCGGGCCGCCCCGGCCGCAGGTCGTGCGCCGGCGGGCGGGTGTCGCCGGGCACCGCGCCGCGGGCCGCCCGCACGGGGCCGGGGTGCTCCGCCACCCGCGTACCGGAGCCGGGGACGGTGATCAGGTGCCCCTCGGCGGTCAGCTGGTCGTAGGCGGCGGTCACGGTGCCGCGCGAGAACCCCAGTTCCGCGGCGAGGGCGCGCGTCGAGGGCAGCGCGGCGCCCGACGCCAGGCGCCCCGTCGCGATGGCGTCGCGCAGGGCGCGCTCCAGCCCCGCCCGGCGGCCCCGGGACGTGTCGACGTCCAGATGGAGATCGACGGAACTGGACCAATGTTCCGGCACGGAACTGGATCTTAATCCTGGTCCGGTCGCCGCCTAGGTTCGCGGTCATGATTGTTCTCGCGCAGCTCAGCGACACGCATCTGGACGGCGGCGACGCCAGGGCCGGCCGCGCGGCCCGCGTCATGGACCGCCTGAACGCGCTGCCGGTCGACGCCGTCCTCGTCACCGGTGACATCGCCGACCACGGCGAGCCCGCCGAGTACGAGCAGGCCCGCAGGGTCCTGGCGTCGCGGCACGAGGTGCTGACGTGCCCCGGCAACCACGACGTCCGCGGCCCCTACCGGCAGGTGCTGCTGGACGAGCCGCCCGGCGACGGCCCGGTCAACCGCGTCCACGAGGTCGCGGGCGCGCTGTTCGCGATGTGCGACTCCACCGTGCCCGGCGAGGACCACGGGTTCCTGGACGACGACACGCTCACGTGGCTGGACGAGCGGCTGGCCGCCGCACCCCGTCTGCCCGCGTTCGTCTGCTTCCACCATCCGCCCGTGACGCTGGGCGTCCCGTACGTGGACGAGATCCGGCAGTTCGGCGGGGAGCGCCTGGCCGCGGTGATCCGGAGGCATCCGCAGGTCGTGGCCGTCCTGTGCGGACACGCCCATACGGCGGCGGCCACGGCGTTCGCCGGGCGCCCCCTCCTCGTGGCCCCCGGAGCCGTCTCCACGCTGCGGCTGCCGTTCGAGAGCGGCGGCATCGCCGACTACGACGCGCCGCCGGGCCTGGCGTTCTACGTCCTGGACGACGACGGCCGCCTGACCACCCACTACCGGACGGCCTAGAAGGGCACGAAGATCGCCGGGAGGGCGGCAGAGTGGACGGAGATCCACCGAGCCGAACAGGATGGACCATGAAACACCTCGGCATACTCGCCCACAGCGCGGAAGGCGCCGCGCTCTGCTTCCGGACCTTCTGCCAGGAGGGCTTCCGCGAGCTCGGCCCCGACGACCATCCGGACGTGACCCTCGACCTCATCGCGATGGCCCGCAGCATGCCCGCCTGGGAGTCCGGCGACCACGACGCGGTCCGGGCGGTCCTGGCCGAGAGCGTCCGGCGGCTCGCGGCCGCGGGCGCGGACTTCTTCGCCTGCCCGGACAACACCGCGCACCTGGCGCTCGAACGCCCCGGCGGCGACCTGCCGCTGCCGGGCCTGCACATCGCCGAGGTCGTCGCCGAGCAGGCCGCGGCCGACGGCCGGACACGCGTCGGCGTCCTCGGCACCCGCTTCACGATGGACGGCCCGGTCTACCCGCGCGAGCTGGCCGCCCGCGGCATCGCCGCCGAGGTCCCGGACGCCCCCGACCGCCAGACCGTCGACCGGATCATCTTCGAGGAGCTGGTGAACGGCGTCTTCACCGAGGAGTCGCGCCGCGCGTACGCGGAGGTCATCGAGCGGCTCGCCGAGCGCGGCTGCGACGCCGTCGCGCTGGTGTGCACCGAGATCCCGCTGCTGGTGACGCCCGGCGTCTCGCCGCTGCCGACGCTCGACTCGACCCGGCTGCTCGCCCGCGCCGCGTTCGAGGTCGCGGTGGGCCGCCGCCCGCTGCCCGACTGGCGCGGCGGACATTTCCAGCGGCATCGAGACGAGGCGCCGCTAGCCTGATCAGAGCCCGTTTTGTCCATGACCAGGGGGAATCCTCCGGGGACGGGCCGGGGCGACCGAGAGGGGGGCGCGATGGACTTCCGGGAGCTGCACCACGGCGACCGCCCGCTGGTGCTGCCGAACGCGTGGGACTTCGCGAGCGGTGCGGCGCTGGTCCAGGCGGGGTTCCCCGCGATCGGGACGACGAGCCTCGGCGTCGCGGCGGCGGCCGGGAAGACCGACGCGACCGGCGACACGCGGGAGGAGACCATAGCGCTCGCCCGCACGCTGGCGCGGCTGCCCGTGCCGGTCACCGTCGACATCGAGGGCGGGTTCTCCGACCGGGCCGCGGACGTCGCCGGCCTCGCCGCCGAGCTGGCCTCGTTCGGGATCGCCGGGATCAACCTGGAGGACGGTCGCCCGGACGGGACGCTCGCGCCCCTCGGCCACCAGACGAGCGTGCTCGCCGCCGTGAAGCGGGCCGCGCCGGGGCTGTTCCTCAACGCCCGCACCGACACGTTCTGGCTCGGCGACCCCGACCGGGACGAGACGCTGCGCCGGGTCCGCGCCTACGCGGAGGCCGGCGCGGACGGCGTGTTCGTCCCGGGCATCGTGGACGACGCCGACATCCGGGCAGTGCTGGAGGCGGCGGGCGTGCCGCTGAACGTCCTGTACCTGCCGGGCAGGACGGAGTACCCGCGGCTCGCGCGGCTGGGCGTGCACCGGGTGAGCACCGGGTCGCTGCCGTTCCGCAGGGCGCTGCACGCCGCCGTCACCGCGGCCCTCGCCGTCACCGGCGAGGGCGGCGACCGCCCCGCGCTCGGCTACGGGGACGTGCAGCGGCTCGTCAGTGGCCGGTGATCCGGTCGGCGAGCCGCGCCAGGGCGGACGTGCCCGGCGACCCCGACGCCGACTCGCGCGCGTCGGCGGCCCGGTAGAGCGCGTACATCGCGTGGACGCCGAGCCAGCGCAGCGGCTCGGGCTCCCAGCGGCGGACGCGCCGGTCCACCCACGGCAGCGCGGTCAGCGCGGTGTCCTCGCGCAGGACGAGGTCGCGGAGGGTCCGGCCGGCGAGGTTGGCGGCGGCGACGCCGTGCCCGGTGTAGCCGCCCGCGTGGCCGAGCCCCGTCCCGTGGTCGAGGACGACTGTCGCGCACCAGTCGCGCGGCACCCCGAGCACCCCCGACCAGGCGTGGTCGACGCGCCCTTCGTCGGCGACGGCGGGGAACATCCCGGTCAGCATCGCCCAGAGGGCGTCGACCGTGCCCTGGTCGGTGCGGCCGCCGGCGTCGACGCGGGAGCCGTAGCGGTAGGGGCGGCCCCGCCCGCCGAACGCGATGCGGTCGTCGGCGGTGCGCTGCGCGTACATGTAGTAGTGCGCCATGTCGCCGAGGAGCTCGCGGCGCTCCCAGCCGATCGCCTTCCAGGTGACCGCGGGCAGCGGCGTGGTGACGATCATGGAGCTGTTCATCGGGAGCCAGTCGCGGCGGTGGCCGGGCAGCCCGGCGGTGAAGCCCTCGGTGGCGCGCAGCACGTAGCGGGCGGTGACGGTGCCGTACGGGGTGACGGCGGAGGCCGCGCCGCCGCGCCGCGGGTTGATCCGCACGACCGGCGTCCCCTCGAAGATCTCGACGCCGAGCTTCCGGACCGCCGCCGCGAGGCCGCGGGCGAGGGCGGCGGGCTGCACGCGGGCGCAGTGCGGGCTCCACGCCGCGCCGGTCGCGCCCTCGACGCGGAGCCGGTCGTCGCGTTCGGCGGCGGGCAGGGGGACGAGGTCGTCGTCCGTCCAGCCCCACCGGCGGGCCTCGTCGACCATCGCGGCGAGCCGGGCGCGCTGCGCGGCGTTGCGGGCGACGTGCAGCACCCCGCCCTTCACCAGGCCGGCGTCGATGCCCTCAGCGGCGGCGACCCGGACGACCTCGTCCACCGCGCCGAACATGGCGCGCTGCAGCGCGATCGCGGCGGCGCGGCCGTGCCGGGCGGCGTAGCGCTCCCGCGACCCGGCGATCTCCCCGAGGACCCAGCCGCCGTTGCGGCCGGACGCGCCGAACCCGGCGAACTCGCGTTCCAGCACGACGATCCGCAGGTCGGGGCGGGCGCGCTTGAGGTAGTAGGCGGTCCAGAGGCCGGTGTACCCGGCGCCGACGACGCAGACGTCCGCCGTGCGCGGCCCGGGCAGCCGGGGGCCGGGCTCGGGGAGTCCGGCGGACCGGTACCAGAACGAGACGCCGCCGTTGCCGAAGCCGGCCGCGAGAGGCGCGCGGCCAGAGGAGGAGCTCATGCGCTAATCCTGCTGTATTCCGCAGCGAAATCAACAGGTGGCAACGGATTCTATGGGACTGCATCCACAATTCGACGGGATCCGATCCAGCGGGACCGCTCCGCGGCATAGTAGGCGGCGCCGTCGGGACCGGACGGGCCGTCCCGCCACCGCCGCATCCCGAGCTGCAGCGCGATCTCCGCCGACGCGGCGTTGGCCGTGTCGATCTCGGCGGTGATGCGGTGCACGCCCACCACCCCGAACGCGTAGTCGAGCACCGCGCGGGACGCCTCGGCCGCGAGGCCCCGCCCCCAGTGCTCCGGTTCGAGGCTGTAGAGGATCTCGACGTCCACGCCGTGCCCGAGGGGCCCCTCGTGGTGGCTGAGCCCCGCGACGCCGATCAGCGGGTCGCCGGACGCGGCGCCCAGCGCGTCGATCCCGGCGGACCAGCGGGCGGGGCGCAGCGCCCACAGCCCGTAGCCCTCGGTCGCGAAGTCCCGCTCGCTCGCCTCGATGATCTCGCTGACCTGGACGGGCGTGACCACCCGGTCGTCGAACAGGTGGCGGCGGACCAGCGGCCCCGTCCAGTGCGCCAGCAGCGCGCCGTGGTCGCGCATCGACACCGGGTGCAGCGCGAGCCGCACGGTGCGCAGCACCTCACTCATCGGCGTCCTCCGGCCACTCGGGCGCCTCCTCCCCGTCCGGGAGGCCGACCCGGAACACGCGCAGCTGCAGCGCGAGCGCCTGGTAGTAGCCGACGAGCGTGACCAGTTCGACGACGGCGGCGCGGCCGAGCGTCGCGACCGCCTCGGTGTACACGGCGTCGGAGAGGTCGCCCTCGGCGGCGAGCTGCCGGGCCGCCTCGTACACGACGCGCTCGCGGACGTCCCCGAGCATCGGGGCGCGACCGGCCCGCAGGGCGTCGGTCTCCGCCTCGGTGAGCCCGTGCCGGCGCCCGATCCGCTCGTGCGCGTACCACTCGTAGTCGGAGCGGGCGTGCGCGGCGACGACGAGCGTGGCGATCTCCCGCTCGCGTTTGGTGAACGCCGTCCGGAAGCGCAGCGCGGCCCCGAGGTCCTGCAGCGGCAGGCCCACGGACGGGCTGTAGAGCATGGCGTTGAAGGGGCCGTGCAGCCGGCCGATGTCGTCGGCGAGGCCTACGGGCGGGGTGCGGCCCTCGGCGCGGGGGCCGCCGGTCACCGCCTCGTACACGGCGCGCTGCTCGTCGCTGAGGGACTCGGGGAGCAGCAGCGGCAGCCGGGTCGGGGACGGGCCGCGGCGCGGTCGATCGTTGACGTGCTCACCGCTCACGGGGTCGATCACTTACCGCACGCTAGGCGCTCGGCGCGGGCGGCTCAACCCCCGGTCCGGAATGTGAAACCCCTGGCACACGGTGACGTGGCGGCGGCGTGACACCGCGCCCGCTGGCAGGATGGCCGGGTGAGCGGCATCTACGACGACCCGTGGGCGTACGAGCTGGCGTGCTCGTTCCGCGACGTGCCGGCCGAGGTGGACGTGCTCCTCGGCTGGTGCGCCGAGCTGGGCGCGGAGCCGGCGTCGGTGCTGGAGCTGGCCGCCGGCCCGGCCGAGCACGCCCGGGAGTTCGCCCGGCGCGGCCTGGCCGCGACAGCGCTCGACCTGAACCCGGAGATGTGCGCCTACGCCGCCCGCGAGGCCGCACGAGCCGGGGTCGAGGTGGAGGTCGTCCGGGACGACATGACCCGCTTCGACCTGGGCCGCCGGTTCGACCTCGTCGTGACCATGCTCGACTCGACGTCCCACCTGATGACGCTGGACGCGTTCGTCGCGCACCTGCGCCGCGTCGCCGCGCACCTGTCCCCCGGCGGCCTCTACATCGTGGAGATGTCGCACCCCCGGGACCGGCTGGGCGACGAGCCGAGCGTCAGCACCGGCTGGACGGTCCGGCGCGACGGCGTGCGGGCCGACGTGCGGTGGGGCGAGCCGTCCGACAGGCTCGACCCGGTCACCCAGGTCGCCGACGACCACGTGACGATGACGATCACGGACGGCGGCGGCACGCGGGTGATCCGCGACGTCGTCCCCTACCGCTTCTGGACGGCGACCGAGCTGGACGCCGCGGTCCGCCTCGCCGGCGGCCTCGGCGCGGTCGCCCGGTACGGCGACTTCGGGACCGGTGAGGACGCGGTGGCCCTCACCGACCCCGCCGCCTGGCGGATGATCACGATTCTGCGGGGCGTCTAGGGCGCCGGCGCCCAGCCCGGCATGGGGTAGGCCGCGAGCAGCTCGCGGACCTGCCCGGCGACGCGCTCGACGACCGCCTCGTCCTGCTTGGCGGCGGCCTGCACGACCTCGTCGATCCAGGCCGCGACCTGCGGCATCTGCTCCTCGCCGAGACCGCGGGTGGTGATCGCGGCGGTGCCGAGCCGCAGCCCGGACGGGTCGAACGGCTTGCGCGGGTCGAACGGGACGGCGTTGTAGTTCAGCTCGATCCCGGCGCGGTCGAGGGCCTGCGCCGCCGGCTTGCCCGCGACGCCCTTGTTCGTCAGGTCGATCAGGATGAGGTGGTTGTCGGTGCCGCCGGAGATCAGGTCGTAGCCGCGGTCGGTCAGCGCGGCGGCCAGCACCTTCGCGTTCGCGACGATCTGCCGGGCGTACCGGGTGAAGTCCGGCCGGGCCGCCTCCTTCAGCGCGACGGCGATCGCGGCGGTGGTGTGGTCGTGCGGGCCGCCCTGCAGCCCGGGGAAGACCGCCTTGTCGATCGCCTTCGCGTGCTCGGCCGTCGACAGGATCATGGCGCCGCGCGGGCCGCGCAGCGTCTTGTGCGTGGTGGTGGTGACCACATCGGCGTGCCCGATCGGGGACGGGTGCGCGCCGCCCGCGATCAGCCCGGCGATGTGGGCGATGTCGGCGGCGAGCACCGCGCCGGCCTCGCGGGCGATCTCCGCGAACGCCGGGAAGTCGATCGTCCGCGGGATGGCGGTGCCGCCGCACCAGATCAGCTTCGGCCGCTCCTTGAGCGCCAGGTCTCGGACCTGGTCCATGTCGACCCGCCCGGTGTCGGCGCGCACGTCGTACCGGACGGGACGGAACCACTTGCCGGTGGCGGAGACGGACCAGCCGTGCGTCAGGTGCCCGCCCATCGGCAGGGACAGGCCCATCACCGGGTCGCCGGGCTCCAGGAACGCCATGTACACGGCGAGGTTCGCGGGCGACCCCGAGTACGGCTGGACGTTGGCGTGCTCGGCGCCGAACACCTCCTTCGCCCGCTGGATCGCCAGCAGCTCGATCGGGTCGACGTTCTGCTGGCCCTCGTAGTACCGCTTGCCGGCGTAGCCCTCGGAGTACTTGTTCGTCAGGACCGAGCCGGTGGCCTCCAGCACCGCCGGCGACACGTAGTTCTCGGACGCGATCAGCCGGAGCTTCTCGTACTGGCGGCGGGCCTCGGCCTCGACCAGCCCGGCGATCTCGGGGTCCTGGTCCTGCAGATGGGGGACGGGCGGTTCGTGCATGGTGAGCCTCCGCGCTGCTCGCGCCGGGGTTTCGGGCGCCCCGGCGAAGGGGACCCGTACGCCCAGGCGCGCGGCGTGCGGACTAGTTTCGCTCCCCGGTGGTCGTCTCCACCTTCACTGCGCCAGTCACGTGCACGCCATCATACCGGGGCGGCCGCGGCCGCGCCGGGACGGAGACGACGAACAGCCCGCCGAGCAGGAGCAGCGACCCGGCCGCGACCGGCGCCGACATGCGCTCGCCGAGGACGGCGATGGCGAGCCCCGCCGCGACCAGCGGCTCGGCGAGGCTGAGCGTCCCGGCCGTCGCGGCGGAGACGCGCCCCAGCCCGGTGACGAAGAACATGTACGCGGCCGCCGTCGCCGCGATCCCGAGCCAGGCGACGAGGCCCGCCGAACGCGGCTCCGCGAGCGCCGGAAGCTCGGCCACCGTCCAGGGCAGCAGGGCCGCTCCCCCGGCGAGCAGCGTGACCGACACCGCGGCGGCCATCCCCGCGTCCCGCCCGGTGAGGACCTTGGCGGACACCGTATAGACGCCGAAGCACGTCCCGCCCACGAGGCTCAGCACGATCCCCGCCGGGTCGACGTGGACGGCCGTCCCCGGCACCATCAGCAACGCGACGCCCCCGATCGCGCACGCCGTCCCGGCCCACCACCTGCCGCTGAGCCGCGCCCGCAGGACGAGCCGCTCGCACAGCCCGGTCGAGACGGGCGCCAGCCCGAACACCACGGCGGTCGCGACCGCGGCGCCGGTGCGGTCGACCGCGCTGAAGAACGCGGCCTGGAAGGTCCCGGTGGCGGCGGAGGCCGCCAGGACCGGAACCCACGTCCGCCGCCCCAGCGTGAGGAACGCGCGCCGGTTCGCGCCGAGCACCAGCACGGCCAGGATCAGCCCGCCGGAGAAGATCCGCGCGCCGCCGACGGCGACCGGGCTCGCCGCCGGCCCCGCCAGCACCTGCGCCGGCCCGACCGTCCCCCAGAGCACCCCGGCCGCGAGCACGAGCAGCGACCCGGACAGATTGCTTCGTCGATCCATACGACCGAAGCTAGAAGGATATGCGGCAGCCAGTTCTCAGTACCGAACTTCATTCGCCCTAGCAGCCCACATCCGCCGTTCATTCGCCACGAAACCCCACCGAACAGCGCCGCCCACACGACGTTCGGCGCTACCGCGTCTCGCTCGTGGGAAGTTCGGACTGCTCCACGGGCTGGACGTAGTCGTAGACGACGGTCGTCCGCACGTCCACGAACTCCTTGCGCCGCGCGAGCCGATCGAGCACGAAGTCGCGCAGGTACGCGGTACTCGGCACGGCCACGTGCACGAGCAGATCCTCGTTGCCCGTGACGACGAAGACGCCGACGGCCTCGGGCATCGCCGCCATGCCGTCCCGCGCCGACTCGATCGCCTCCCGCGACTGCGGCCGGATCCTGATCGAGATCAGCGCCTGCACGCCCCGCCCGAGGCGCTCGAAGTCCACCGCCGCGTGGAATCCGGTGATGACGCCGCGCGCCCGCAGCGCCCGCGTCCGCTCCAGGGCGGTGGACGGCGCGATCCCCACCGCCTCCGCCAGTTCGCGGTTGGTCTGCCGCCCGTCCCGCTGCAGCCGCCGCAGGATCGCCTGATCGACCGCGTCCACCGCCGCTCCTCCCGAATCGACCGCCAGAAGCCGAACTCCCGCGCGTGAACCACGCCCGGAAGCCCCACATCCCGAAGATTATTCGACCCCGCCACGGCGCAGGCGATTTCGCCGATGCCGCCGGCGCCGTCCCACCCCGACAATTGGCGGCTCACAGCTTCGGGAGAGGTCGATCGTGAGCGGAACTCATCGCGGGGGGCGGCGCAGGCGCCGGATGCGCGGAGCGTCGGCCGTTTCGGGCATCGCGCTGGCCGCGGTGCTGGGGACGTCGGTGTACGCCCTCTCCGAGGCCGAGGAATGCCCGGCGGCCGCCCCCGTCGTCGACGTGGCCGCCGCGCCGGAGATCACGGAGGCGGTCTCGGCGGTGGCCGCGGCGTTCAACCGCGAGACCCGATGCATGCGGGTCGCCGTGCGCTCGGCGGGCCCGGCCGGGGTGACGGCGCTGCTCGCGGGGCAGATCCCGCCCGGCGCCGGCGTCCGCAAGCCCGACCTGTGGATACCCGACGCGTCGCTGTGGCTCCGCATGCTCGATGATCCACCCGCGGCGAGCTCGTTGGCGAGGTCTCCGCTGGTGGCGGCCTTGCCGCGGGCACAGGCCGGCCGGGTGAACGAGTCCTGGGAAGACATCCTGAACTCGGCCGTCCCGGGTTCCGCGGACTCCCGGACCTTCGACCTCAAGATCGCCGACCCGTCCCGCACCGGCGCGGGCATGACGTCGCTGCTGATCGTCCACGGACGGAACAGGAGCACGTCCGCGTTCGCGGCCTTCGCCCGCGACGTCCGCCAGGGCATCGCCCAGGACGCGCGAGCGGAGTTCGCCGCGTTCACCGACCGCACGTCCCGCCGCGTCCCCATCCTCCTGACCTCGGAACAGGCCGTGTGGGCGCACAACCGCGCGAAGCCGTCCGACCCCGCGGAGGCGGTCTATCCCCGCGACGGCACCCTCTTCCTCGACTATCCGGTGATGCCGGTCAACGACACGCCGCCGGTCCGGCGGTTCGAGCAGGCGCTGCGCACCGATGAGGCCCGCAGGGTGTTCCAGAAGCACGGTTTCCGCGACCCGGACGGCGACCCGCCGCCTTCCTTCGCCGACGCCGACGGCGTGGACGCCTGGCTGCCGCCCGAACTTCCCGTCCCGGAGCCGCGCGAGGTCAGGCAGGTCGCACAGGCATGGGCACGCCTGGCGCTCGGCTCCCGCATGCTGTCACTGATCGACGTGTCCGGCTCGATGGCCCGGCCCGTGCCCGGCACGAAGCTGACCCGGCTGCAGGCGATCGCCCAGGCGTCCCAGCAGGGCCTCGCCCTCCAGCCGGACGACACCGAACTCGGCCAGTGGATCTTCTCCACGGAGATGGCCGGCGACCGCGACTGGCGGGTCACCGTGCCGATGGGCCCTCTCGGCAGCCGCATAGGCTCGACGACCCGCCGCCAGCGCATCCTGAGCACCCTCACGTCCCTGCGCCCGAAACCGGACGGCGACACGGCCCTCTACGACACCCTCCTGGCCGCCGTCCGCTACATGCGCCGCACCTACAAGCCGGAGATGGTCAACACGGTCCTGGTCTTCACCGACGGCCGCAACGAGGACCCTGACGGCCCCACCCTCCAGACGACCTTGACGGCCCTGCGCAAGGACCGAGACCCGGCCCGTCCCGTACAGATCATCGTCATAGGCTTCGGCCCGGACGTGGACACCACGGAACTACGCAAGATCGCCAACGCGACGGGCGGCAGCGTCTACACCGCGCACGCCCCGCAAGACATCCTGCGAATCTTCGGCCAGGCCACAGCCCGCCGCCTATGCGCCCCCACCTGCTAAGAGAACGGCCCCCCGGACCAACACAGACGCCTCTTGGACGAGCACGATTCATACCCTCTTGGACCAGACCCGCGCCGTGGCCACCGACCGAAGCGACGGCCACGGGCAGGCACGCGGAGGGCGCTCTGCGCCCGGAGCGGGCATGCCCGGCGACGCAGGCGACCGCAGCGACGCCACACACGCCCGCACAGGCACGACAGACCGCAACAGCGGCGCGAGGATCGCCTGCGTCGCTAACGGGGGTTCCAGGGGGTCGCCCCCCTGGGGATTACCTTGCAGCCTCCATCGCCTGCTTCACCGCGGCGCGCTTCTCGCGGAGCTTGGCGAGGGCCTCTTCGAGGATGGCTTCGCCGTCCTCGTCGCTGCGGCGCTCCTTCACGTAGGCGAGGTGCGTCTTGTAGGGCTCGGTCTTCGGGGGCGCCGGGGGGTTGTCGGCGTCCTGGCCGGCCGGGAACCCGCAGCGCGGGCAGTCCCACGTCTCGGGGACGGCGACGTCCGTTGCGAAGCTGGGGCGGGTCTCGTGCCGGTTGGCGCAGTAGAAGGTCACCCAGACGCGGGGGGCGGCGTCACCGCGCTCCGCCTCTCCCATCGGACCGGCCCCGACACGGCTGCCCCGAATCGCGTTGCCACTACCCACGGAATACTCCTCGCTCGGTGTTCCGCCGCCGTCCGTGACCTCCTGGGACGGCGCGGTGATCGCATGTGCCTGACGGGTGGCTCAGCTGACGCCCTTGTGCTTGAACAGCAGTCCGAGCACGATGATCGAGGCGAACCAGATCACCCCGACCCCGACGGTCAGCCGGTCGAGGTTCCGCTCGACCACGGACGATCCGCCCAGGGACGACGACACACCGCCGCCGAACATGTCCGACAGTCCGCCGCCCTTGCCCTTGTGCATGAGGACGAGGACCACCATCAGCAGGCTCGTGATGATGAGCACGATGGACGTTGCGATGATCACGATTCTTCAGCGCCTTGTCTGTAGGTCGGGTCGGAGGGTCGGCCGGGCGGGTTTACCCGTCAGCTACGAAGGGTACGACGAACTACTCGCTGGTTCGGCAAGAACCCCCAGTTCACACAGAATTGATCAGTTTTGATCAGACGGGGAGATCCCGGTACCGGCAGATCTTGACGAACTCTCCCGGGTCCAGGCTGGCGCCGCCGATGAGCGCGCCGTCCACGTCCTCCTGTGCCATGAGCTTGGCGACGTTGCCGCTCTTGACCGAACCGCCGTACAGGATACGCACTTCGTCGGCCAGTCCGCCGTCGTACAGCTCGGCGAGCCGCGTGCGGATGGCGGCGCAGACCTCCTGCGCGTCCTCCGGGGTGGCGACCTCGCCGGTGCCGATGGCCCAGACGGGCTCGTAGGCGATCACGGTGCGCCGCACCTGGTCGGCGGGGATCTTCTCCAGGCCGCCGTCGAGCTGGGTGAGGCAGTGCCGGACGTGCCCGCCGGCCTTGCGGACCTCCAGGCCCTCGCCGATGCACAGGATCGGGGTGATGTCGGCGGCGAGCGCGGCCTTGGCCTTGGCGTTGACGATCGCGTCGTCCTCGGCGTGGTACTGGCGGCGCTCGGAGTGCCCGACGATGGCGTAGTCGCAGCCGAGCTTGGCGAGCATCGACGCCGAGACCTCGCCCGTGTAGGCGCCGGAGGAGTGCTGGGAGACGTCCTGCGCGCCGTACTGGATGGCCAGCTTGTCGGCGTCGACGAGCGTCTGCACGGAGCGGATCGCGGTGAACGGCGGCATCACGGCGATGTCCACGGCGTCGAAGTCGGGCTCCTTGAGCGCGAACGCCATCTTCTGGACGAGCGCGATCGCCTCGAGGTGGTTGTTGTTCATCTTCCAGTTGCCGGCCATGAGCGGCTTGCGGGAAGCGGGGGCGGGGGCCATCGGTCAGTCCTCCAGGGCCTGCAGGCCGGGCAGCGTCTTGCCTTCGAGGTATTCGAGGCTGGCGCCGCCGCCGGTCGAGATGTGGGAGAAGGCGGCCTCGTCGAAGCCGAGTTGCCGGACGGCTGCGGCGGAGTCGCCGCCGCCGACCACGGTGAACGCGCCGGAGTCGATGAGGCCCTGCGCGACGGCGCGGGTGCCGTGCGAGTACGGCTCCATCTCGAACACGCCCATGGGGCCGTTCCAGAACACCGTGCGGGCGTCGGCGAGGCGCGAGGCGAACAGCTTGCCGGACTCGGGGCCGATGTCGAGGCCGAGCCGGTCGGCCGGGATCGCGTCGGCGGCGACGACGCCGTGGTCGGCGTCGGCCGCGAACGCGGTGGCCGCGACGATGTCGACGGGAAGGACGAACTCGACCCCCGCCTCCTCGGCGCGGCGCAGGTAGCCGCGGACGGTGTCGAGCTGGTCCTCTTCGAGGAGGCTCTTGCCGACCTCGTGGCCCTGGGCCTTGAGGAAGGTGAAGACCATGCCGCCGCCGATCAGGATGCGGTCGGCCTTGCCGAGCAGGTTGTCGATCACGCCGAGCTTGTCGGACACCTTCGAGCCGCCGAGCGCGACCGCGTAGGGGCGTTCGACGTCCTCGGTGAGCTTCTTCAGCACCGCGACCTCGGCGGCGATCAGCCCGCCGGCGGCGTGCGGGAGCCGCTGCGGCACGTCGTACACCGACGCGTGCTTGCGGTGCACGGCGCCGAACCCATCGCCGACGTAGACCTCGGCGAGGGCGGCCAGCCTGTCGGCGAGCGCGCCCCGCTCGGCGTCGTCCTTGCTGGTCTCGCCGGGCTCGAAGCGCAGGTTCTCCAGCAGCGCGACGCCGCCGTCCGCGAGGTTCTCGGCGGCGGCGCGGGCGGAGTCGCCGACGACGTCGGACGCGAACGCCACGTCCGCGCCGAGCAGCTCGCCGAGCCGTCCGGCGACCGGGGCCAGCGAGAACTCGGGCTTGACCTGGCCCTTGGGGCGGCCGAGGTGGGCGCAGACGATGACCTTGGCGCCCTTGGCCCGCAGCGCCTGGATCGTGGGGAGGCTGGCCCGGATCCGCCCGTCGTCGGTGATGGCGCCGTCCTGCAGCGGGACGTTGAGGTCGGCGCGGACGAGCACCCGCCGTCCGGCGACGTCGAGATCGTCAATGGTGCGCATCGGGATGCGATGTCCTTCCGTACACGGCCGCGCCGTGACCGCGCGCCTCATGCGCGGCCACGGCGGCATCGGTTCAGGTCAGAGCTGCGACCCGACGAGCTTGACGAGGTCGACGAGGCGGTTGGAGTAGCCCCACTCGTTGTCGTACCAGCCGATGACCTTCACCTGGTTGCCGATGGCGAGGGTCAGCCCGGAGTCGAAGATGCAGGACGACGGGTCGGTGACGATGTCGCTGGAGACGATCGGGTCCTCGGTGTAGCTGAGGTAGCCCTTCAGCGGGCCGCTCTCGGCGGCGGCCTTGAACGCCTCGTTGACCTCCTCGGTGGTGACCTCGCGGGACAGCGTGGCGGTGAGGTCGGTGGCCGAGCCGGTCGGCACCGGCACGCGCAGCGCGTAGCCGGTCAGCTTGCCGTTCAGCTCCGGCAGGACGAGGCCGATGGCCTTGGCGGCGCCGGAGGACGTCGGCACGACGTTCACCGCGGCGGCGCGGGCGCGGCGCAGGTCCTTGTGCGGCGCGTCCTGCAGGTTCTGGTCCTGCGTGTAGGCGTGGACCGTCATCATCAGGCCGTGTTCGATGCCGAAGGCGTCGTTCAGCACCTTCACCAGGGGGGCCAGGCAGTTGGTCGTGCAGGACGCGTTCGAGATCACCGTGTGCGCGGCCGGGTCGTACTTGTCGTCGTTCACGCCGAGCACGAGGGTGACGTCCTCGTTCTTGGCCGGCGCGGAGATGATCACCTTCTTGGCGCCGTTGTCGGCGTGCACCTTGGCCTTGGTGGCGTCGGTGAAGAAGCCGGTGGACTCCACGACGATGTCGGCCCCGACATCGCTCCACTTCAGGTTGGCCGGGTCGCGCTCGGCGAACGCCTTGATCGACTTGCCGCCCACCACGATCTCGTCGGCCGTGGCGCGCACGTCCTCGGGGAAGCGGCCGAGGATGCTGTCGTACTTGAGCAACTGGGCGAGCGTGGCGTTGTCGGTCAGGTCGTTGACCGCCACGATCTCGATGTCGGCCCCGCTCGCCTTCACAGCGCGGTAGAAGTTGCGGCCGATCCTGCCGAAACCGTTGATGCCTACTCGGATGGTCACGGAACGGCTCTCCCTCACGTCGTATCGCCCGGTGCGGAACCGGACTGTCAACTAAGTGGATCCGGGGTTCTCCCCCGCCCTCGACCCTATCCAATGACTCACGAGTAGCCCGACAGCGGCCGTGTGGGTTTTCACGGGTGATCCGGTCGTCCCCCGCCTGGGGGATTGCGCCGCTCCCACCCCTGCTGACGGCATTCGTCGATCATCACTACACTCGCCCTCCATGTGGCGCGGGTGGTCTGTCCTGGTGATCGGCGTGCTGCTCGCGTGCCTGCCCGCGCCCGCGGCGGCGGACCCGGTGGAGCGTGCCAAGCCGGTGAGCCGCGTCGACCGCATCGCCGCCGAGCTCCGCCGCGACCCCGTCTATGTGACCGATCACGCACCCCGGGCGCTGCCGGCGGACGCGGCCGACCGGATCAGGAAGGCGGTCACGCGGCTCGGCGTGCCCGCCTACGTCGCGGTGACGCCGACCATGCTCGTCGACCGGTACAGCTCCGAGGACCTCGTCCCGCTGCTGCACGACAGCCTCGGCCGTCCGGGCGTCTACATCGTGGCCGACCCGGGGAGCGCGCTGTTCTCCGCCGTCCAGTACGGGAACGCGACGCTTCCGGTGAAGGACGCGATGTTCGCCGCGACCTCGGAGTTGCCGATCGACGCGGGCGCGGTCGCGGCGATCGAGCGGTTCGTGGAGATCATCCTGTCCGGGCACGCCGCGGAGCGGCGCGAGAACGCGGGACCGCGGCCGAAGTCCAAGGTCCGCATCGAGCTGGAGGCCCGCGACCGGTCGGAGCGCGAGGCGAGCCGGAAGGAATGGACCGCGTTCGCCGCCGGCACCGCGCTGAGCGCCGTCGCGGTCCTCCTCCTGGCGCTGTGGCTGCGGAGGAGATCGGCGACCCGCGCCGCGCGCGCCAGAGCCGCACGGCTGGAGCTGGCACGGACCAAGAACGCACGGGCCAGGAAGCGGGTGAAGCGCCGGTGAACGCCATCGCCCGGATCCTGGTGACCGCTCTCGCCGTGACCGCGCCGCTGCTCGCGGCGGCTCCGGCGGCGGTGAGCGAGCCGGTCCCCGTCCCCTCCTACGCGCAGCACCGGCTGGACCGCGTCGCGGCGGCGCTCGCCGAGGACCCGCTCTTCGTCGACCCGGACATGGCGTCGGCGCTGGACGAGACCGGGCGCGCCCGCGTCCGCGCGGCGATGGAGTCGACCGCGCGCGCGACCGGCGCCCCCGTCTACGTGATCGTGATCCCCAACAAGAGCGAGTCGGAGAGCCAGGGCCGGGACGACGTGTTCCTGCACTGGATCCATGACCGGCTCGGCCGCGACGGCCTCTACCTGATGGTCAGCTCGTCCGCCTGGTTCGAGGCCAAGGCGTTCGGCGTGCCGCGCCGGCTGTGGTCCATCGACGACGACCGCGGGGAGCGTCCCGCCGACCCCGAGAACCGGTTCGCGGACCTGGCCGACCGGCTCGTCACCCGCCTCCAGATCATCGGGGACGCGCCGTCCGAGCCCCCGGAGACGCCCCGTCTCTACTCCTCGCCCGACCCGTTCGGCCACGAGCACACGCTGCGCCCGGTCGAACCCGAGACCAGGGCGCCCTTCCTCACCGGCCTGCTGCTCGCCGGCCCGTTCGCCGGGGCGACCCTGTACGGCGCCGGCCTGGGCGTCGCCGCGTACCGGCGCAGGCGCCGCACGCCCCGCACCGAAGCCGTCGAGCCCCAGCCCGGCGCGCCCGCCGAGCCGTCCGTGAAGTGGCTGCGCCGCACGGGCGGCAGGGAGCTCGACCGGCTGCGGGACGCGCTGGCCGGCAGCGAGGGCAACCCGGGCCGCGAGTACGCGGTGTCCGCCTACGACGTCGCGCAGATCCTCTACGACGACTCCGGCGACGACCCGGACCGGGCGCTGGACCTCGCCGGCGTGGTCGTGGTGGCGCGGCTCGGCCGGACGGCGCTCGCCGGCAAGACCGCGAGGCCCGCCCCGCCGTGCTTCGTCAACCCGCTGCACGGCGAGTCCGCGCAGCGCCGCCGGATGACGTCCGGGAAACGCCCCGTCTGCGCCGCCTGCGCCAATCGCCCCATGGCGGAGCTGGACCGGCGGACGCTGAAGGTCCCGGGCCCGGACGGGCCGCGACCGCACCACGCCGTCCCCGGGGTCTGGCAGGACACCGCGTTCGGCGGCGACCACCTGATCCCGCGCCTCCAGGAGTACCTCGGTGTCGAGTGAACCGTCCCCCGGCGAGCGGCTGGCCGCGGCGCTGCGGCGCTCCCCCGTCTACGTCGACCCGTCGGTGGCGTCCGCGCTGCCGCGCGCGGAGCGCCAACGGCTGATCGCCAAGTTCCGCAAGCTCCCCGTCCCCGTGTTCGTGATCCTCGTCCCGCTCGTGAAGGGCGGGACCTGGAGCGACGACGACCAGCTGGTGACGGTCGTCCACGCGAAGCTGAAGCGGGACGGCGTCTACATCACGTTCAGCGACATCGGGGACGACCTGCGGGCGAAGGAGTTCGGCGGCGACCATCAGGCGCGCGAGGCCGCCTGGGCGGTGTCCTTCGACCGCTCCTACCGGGACGCGCCGGTCTCGGCCCGCCTCGACCGGATCGCCGACCTCATGCTCTCCGGCAACGCCGAGAAGGAGTACGACCGCCTTTCAGCAGAGATCGACAAGCGCGCCGCGGAACGCCGCCCGGAACAGCGATCGAAAGACGAGAGCTCCCTTCTCCCCGGCGCACTGGGCGCGGCGGGCGCCGCCGCCGCCGGCGTCGCGGCCCTCCTCCTCTGGCGGCACCGCCGCTCGACGGCCGTCCACCGCGAGGGCAGCGCCCTCCTCCTGCCCCGCACGGTCTTCTCCACGGCCAGGCGAGCCAGCGAGGACCAGCTCCGCGAGCAGGCAGGGCACGAGGTCGTCGCGTTCGGCGAGCTCCTCGACGAAACCGACGTCCCCTCCGGCGAACGGACGGACGCCCTCCTGACCACGGCGCTGGACGCCTACCAGGCGGCGGGCAAGACCTTGGACGCGGCACGGGGCGTCCCCGACCTGGCCGGCGTCCTGGTCCTGCTCGACCGGGGCCGCGACGCCCTGGCCTCGGCCCAGTCGGTGGCGCGGGGCGGCCCGGAGATCCCGCACAGCCCGCTGTGCTTCTTCAACCCCTTGCACGGCGACGCGGCTTCGAAGATCGAATGGCGCCCGATCGGCTCCCGCCGCCGCCTCCGCGTGCACGCCTGCCGCGACTGCACCCGCGCCGCCCGCGCGAAGGAGACCCCCGACATCCTCATGGACCGCCGCGACGGCAGAGACGTCCCCTACTTCGAAGCAGACCCGACCCAAAGCGTCTGGGCGGAAACCGGCTACGGCCAACTGCGAGAAGACCTAGTACACCGAATCCTAAGAGGCGACCTGAACCGCAGCTGACAACACACCCGAACCGCACCGCCGCACAACCCCAACGCGTGAGAATCGCCTATGTCACCGATGCTTCCATGGGTGTCAAGCGCTGGCGGGTAGAGCGTTGTGCGCTGCGTTTGTGCTGGTGAGGGCTTTGAAGAGTTCACGGGCGTTTTGAGGCAGCGGATGATCTCTTTTTCGGACTTGCCCTGGGTGGTGCGGCGGGTGATCTAGGCGCGGGTCCGGGGACATGAGTCCATGCGGGGCAGCGCGATGGTGTTCCAGCGGAGTTGCCCCCTGGACCAACACGCCTCTTGGACGAGCACAATTCACACCCTCTTGGACCAGACCCGAGCCGTGGCCACCGACCGAAGCGAGCACCACGGGCAGGCACGCGGAGGGCGCTCTAGCGCCCGGAGCGGGCATGCCCGGCGACGCAGGCGACCGCAGCGACCCCACGCACGCCCGTCACAGGCACGACAGACCGCAACAAAGGAGCGAGGATCGCCTGCGTCGCTAACGGGGGGTTTGGGGGGTCGCCCCCCCAATGAACTACTGCAGCATTTCCGCCGTCAGGTTGGCTTCGGTGCCGGGGATGCCCTGGTCGGTGGCGCGTTTGTCGGCCATGGCGAGGAGGCGGCGGATGCGGCCGGCGATGGCGTCCTTGGTGAGGGGCGGGTCGGCGAGCTGGCCGAGTTCTTCGAGGGATGCCTGCTTGTGCTCCAGGCGGAGGCGGCCGGCTTTGACGAGGTGTTCGGGGGCGTCGTCGCCGAGGATTTCCAGGGCGCGGGCGACGCGGGCGCCGGCGGCGACGGCGGCGCGGGCGGAGCGGCGCAGGTTGGCGTCGTCGAAGTTGGCGAGCCGGTTGGCGGTGGCGCGGACTTCGCGGCGCATGCGGCGCTCTTCCCAGGCGAGGACGCTGTCGTGGGCGCCGAGCCGGGTGAGCAGGGCGCTGATGGCGTCGCCGTCGCGGACGACGACGCGGTCGACGCCGCGGACTTCGCGTGCCTTGGCGTGGATTTTGAGGCGGCGGGCGGCGCCGACGAGGGCGAGCGCGGCCTCGGGGCCGGGGCAGGTCACTTCGAGGGACATGGAGCGGCCGGGTTCGGTGAGGGAGCCGTGCGCGAGGAACGCGCCGCGCCAGGCGGACTCGGCGTCGCAGGCGGCGCCGGCGACGACGTGCCGGGGCAGGCCGCGGACGGGCCGGCCGTTGTTGTCGATGAGGCCGGTCTGCCGGGCGAGGGACTCGCCGTCGCGGAAGACGCGGACGACGTAGCGGTTGCCCTTGCGCAGGCCGCTCGGCGCGAGCACGACGACTTCTGAGGTGTGCCCGAACACTTCCGCGATGTCCTTGATGAGGCGCCGCGCCGCGACGCCGGTGTCGATCTCGGCCTCGATCACGATGCGCCCGCTGACCAGGTGCAGGCCGCCCGCGAACCGCAGCAGCGTCGAGACCTCGGCCTTGCGGCAGCACGGCTTCATGACCGTGAGCCTGCTCAGCTCGTCCTTGACCACACCGGTCATCGCCATCTGATGAACCCTCCCCCTATCGAACTTCCAGCAGTGTGGCCGATCCCGGCCCCGCAGGAGGTCACTCGGTGAATATCTTGTCGAAGGCTTGGGCCAGGCGGGCGGGTTCATGACGCGGCGAGCCGTCGTCGGCGGCGACGTCGGCGAGGATGAGCCGCGCACCGAGGGTCTGCGCCGCCTTGTCGAGCGCGCCCGGGTCGTCCACGACTCCGCGGTCGGCGATGACGACGTCGACGCGCAGGTCGGGGGCGTGCGCCTGGAGGACCTCCAGGTGGGTCTGCGGCGAGAAGTCGTCGGTCTCGCCGGGCTGCGGCGCGAGGTTGAGCGCGACAGCGCGGCGGGCGCGGGCGGTGGTGAGGGCGCGGGCCAGCGCGGGCACTTTGAGGTGCGGCAGGACGCTGGTGAACCAGGAGCCGGGGCCGAACACGATCCAGTCGGCCTCTTCGACGGCGGCGAGCGCCTCGGGGCAGGCGGGCGGGTCGGCGGGGACGAGCGACACGCCGAGCACGCTGCCGGGCGTCATGGCGCACGCGACCTGCCCTTTGACGTGGGTGATGTCGTCGGGGCGGGACGGGTCGGCGCCGCGCACCTCGGCGACGATGTCCAGGGGGACGGCCGCCATGGGCAGGACGCGGCCGTGCGCGCCGAGCAGCCGGCCGACCCAGTCGAGGCCGGCGACGGTGGAGCCGGCGGCGTCGCCGCCGCCGAGGAGTTCCCACAGCGCGACGATGAGGAGGTTGCCGACGGCGTGGCCTTTCAGGTCGCCTTCGCTGCGGAACCGGTGCTGGACGACGTCCCGCCAGGTCTGGCCCCATTCGTCGTCGCCGCAGAGGGCGGCGAGCGCCATCCGCAGGTCGCCGGGCGGCAGCACACCGAGTTCGCGGCGGAGCCGCCCGCTGGAGCCGCCGTCGTCGGCGACGGTGACGATCGCGGTCAGCCGGTCGGTGACGCGGCGCAGCGCGGAGAGCGAGGCGTAGAGGCCGTGGCCTCCGCCGAGCGCGACGACCTTGGGGCCCGCCGCCGGGCCGGGGTGCTTCACCGTGCCGTGTCTCTCCTCGTCCGGGAGCCGCGGATGGTCATTCGCGGCCGAGGTCACGGTGGGCGACCTGCACCTCGATGCCCTCGTCCCGCAGCCGGGCGGCGATCTGCTCCGCCATGGCCACACTACGGTGTTTTCCGCCGGTGCATCCCACGGCGAGCGTCACGTAATGCTTGCCCTCGCGCTCGTACCCCTCGGAGAGCAGCCGCAGGACCTCGGAGTAGGCGTCCAGGAACTCCTTGGCGCCGCGCTGCCCGAGGACGTAGTCGCGGACGGCGGCGTCGCGGCCGGTCTTCGGCCGCAGCTCCGGCACCCAGTGCGGGTTCGGCAGGAACCGGCAGTCGACGACGAGGTCGGCGTCGACCGGCAGACCGTACTTGTAGCCGAACGACACGACGGTGGCGCGCAGGCTGGACTCGCCGGTGTCGTTGCCGAAGAACCCGATGATCTTGTTGCGCAGCTCGTGCACGTTGAGCCCGCTGGTGTCGATGACCAGGTCGGCCTCGGCGCGCACCTCGCGGACCAGTTCGCGTTCGCGGGCGATGCCGTCGACCAGGCGTCCGTCGCCCTGCAGCGGATGGGGGCGGCGGACGCTCTCGAACCGGCGCACGAGGTCGGCGTCGCTCGCCTCCAGGAACACCACGCGGGGGTGGACGCCGCGCGCCTCCAGCTCGGCGATCGAGGAGTGCAGGTCCTCGGTGAACGCGCGGCTGCGGACGTCCACGACGACGGCGATGCGGGGCACCGCGTCCTTCACCCGGCCGCCGAGGTCGGCCATCGTGGCGAGCAGGCCGGGCGGCAGGTTGTCGACCACGAACCAGTCGAGGTCCTCCAGGGACTTGGCCGCGGTGCTGCGGCCCGCCCCCGACATGCCGGTGACGATCACGATGTCCGGGATCTTGGTCTCGCTGCTCATGCCCGTCTCCCCCTGTGCTCCCCGTCGCCCGTGCCCGAGTGCTCGCGCGCCGGGACCGTACCGCCGTGCAGCGCCGCGACGATGCTCTCGGCGCTGCGCATGCCGATGCCCGGGACCTCGGCGACCTGCTCGGGCGTCGCCTCCTTCAGCCGCTTGAGGGAGCCGAAGTGCTTCAGCAGCGCCGCGCGCCGCGCCGGGCCCAGACCCGGAACGCTATCGAGTTCGCTGACCGTCATGGACTTGGACCGCCGCTGGCGGTGGAAGGTGATGGCGAAGCGGTGCGCCTCATCACGTACCCGCTGGACGAGGAACATCCCCTCGCTGTTGCGCGGCAGGACGACGGGGTCGTCCTCGCCGGGGAGCCACAGCTCCTCCAGCCGCTTGGCGATGCCGCACACCGCGATGTCGTCGATGCCGAGCTCGTCGAGGGCGCGCTGCGCGGCGGCGACCTGCGGCGGGCCGCCGTCGACGATCACCAGGTTGGGCGGGTAGGCGAACTTGCGCGGCCGGCCGGTCTCGGGGTCGATCGGCTGGTGCGCGCCCTCCTCCGTGTCATTCCGGGGGGACGACCCCCCAGACCCCCCGGCAACCGCCTCCGTGTCATTCTGGGGGGACGACCCCCCAGACCCCCCGGCAACCGCCTCCGTCACATCCTGGGGGGACGACCCCCCAGACCCCCCGGCAACCGCCTCATGGGGTTCGCCGAGCTGGTCGAGCTCGCCCGTCTTCTCGCTCTCGGCGAGGTAGCGGCGGAACCGGCGGGTGATCACCTCGTGGATGGAGCGGACGTCGTCCTGCCCCTCGACCGCCTTGATCGTGAACCGGCGGTACTCGCTCTTGCGGGCGAGGCCGTCCTCGAACACGACCATGGACGCGACCACGTTCGTGCCCTGCAGGTTGGAGACGTCGTAGCACTCGATGCGCAGCGGCGCCTCGTCCAGCTCCAGGGCGTCCTGGATCTCCTGCAGCGCGCGGCTGCGGGTGGTGAGGTCGGACGCGCGGCGCGTCTTGTGCTGCTTGAGCGCCTCGTGGGCGTTGCGCGCGACGGTCTCCAGCAGGGCCTTCTTGTCGCCCCGCCGCGGGACGCGCAGCCGCACCGGCCCGCCGCGCTGCTCGGACAGCAGCTCGGCCATGGCGTCCTCGTCGGGCGGCAGCGCGGGGACGAGGACCTCGCGCGGCACCGACTCGCTCTCGCTGTAGATCTGGATGAGGAAGTTCTCCACGAGGTCGCCGGTGGTGACCTCCTCGACCTTGTCGACGACCCAGCCGCGCTGCCCGCGGATGCGGCCGCCGCGCACGTAGAACACCTGGACGGCCGCCTCCAGCTCGTCCTCGGCGAAGGCGATCATGTCGCAGTCGGTGCTGTCGGGCAGGACGACGGCCTGCTTCTCCAGCGCGCGCTCCAGCGCGCGGATGTCGTCGCGGAGCCGGGCGGCGCGCTCGTACTCCTGGGACGCGGCGGCCTCCCGCATGTCGCGTTCGAGGCGCTTGATGAACCGGGAGGTGTTGCCCGCCATGAAGTCGCAGAAGTCCTCGGCGAGGAGGCGGTGCTCCTCCGGGGAGACGCGGCCGACGCACGGCGCGGAGCACTTGCCGATGTAGCCGAGCAGGCAGGGGCGGTCGAGCTGGTGCTGGCGCTTGAACACCCCGGCGCTGCACGTCCGGACGGGGAACACCCGCAGCAGCTGGTCGACGGTCTCGCGGATCGCCCAGGCGTGCGAGTACGGCCCGAAGTAGCGCACGCCCTTGCGCTTCGCGCCCCGCATGACCATCACCCTCGGGAACTCCTCGTTCAGGGTGACGGCGAGGTACGGGTAGGACTTGTCGTCGCGGTAGCGGACGTTGAACCGGGGGTCGAACTCCTTGATCCAGGAGTACTCCAGCTGGAGGGCCTCGACCTCGGTGGCGACGACCGTCCAGTCGACCCGGGCGGCGGTCTGCACCATCGTCTGCGTGCGCGGGTGCAGCGAGGAGAAGTCGGCGAAGTAGGAGTTGAGGCGCGAGCGCAGGTTCTTCGCCTTGCCCACGTAGATGACCCGGCCGTGCTCGTCGCGGAAGCGGTACACCCCGGGGGACTCCGGGATCGAGCCCGGTGCGGGTCGGTAGGTCGCCGGATCTGCCACGCTCAGAAGACTAGTGGGCCGGACCGACACGCCGTGCTCCCGCTTCCGGGAAGGCGTCGTGACCGCGCAGGGTGACATAGATCTCCCTTCATGGTCGGATGACAGCAAAGCGCATGGAAAAGGAGGGTCGAACGGAGCTTTCCGACCAGCCGAGGAGGTCGTTCCGCGCATGTCGGCGCTGTGGGCATGGGTCGTCCTCGCGGGCGTCGTCGCCACGTCCGCGATCGTCGTCGAGGCGGGCCGGCGGCTGCTCGCCGGCCGGCTGGCGCACCGCTGGCCGGGCGCGGGCCGGGTCGCCCGCCGCGTCGCCGCGCCCGCGTTCGCGTTCGCGGCGGTCGTCAGCGCCAACGCCGCGATGCCGTACCAGCTGCTGCACGGCCAGGCGGACGGCGCCGTCCGGCACGCGCTGCGGATCGCCGCGATCGGCGCCACGACCTGGCTGGTGCTGCGCATCGGCTACGCGCTGAGCGACCCGCCGCTGGAGCGGCTGATGCACATCGAGGGCGAGCGGAACCGGCGGGCCCGCCGCGCCCGCACGCAGATGCTGCTGGTGCGCCGGATCACCGCCGTGGTGATCGTGATCCTGGCGGTGGGCGCCGCGCTGTTCACCTTCCCGAGCGTGCGGGCGATCGGCGCGGGGGTGCTCGCCTCGGCGGGCGTCGCCGGGCTGGTCGTCGGCATCGCCGCCCGCCCCACGCTCGGCAACCTGCTCGCCGGGCTGCAGCTCGCGTTCAGCGACGCGCTGCGGCTGGACGACATCGTGGTCACGCAGGGCACCTGGGGGCGGGTCGAGGAGCTGACGCTGTCCTACGTGGTGCTGCGGCTGTGGGACGACCGCCGGATGATCTTCCCGGTGTCGCATTTCACCGAGCAGCCGTTCGAGAACTGGACCCGGCACTCCAGCCGCCTGCTCGGCTCGGTGGAGCTGCACGTGGACTGGACGGTGCCGGTCGACGAGCTGCGCGCCGAGCTGTACTCGGCGCTGCAGGACAACCCGCTGTGGGACCGGCGCGAGTGGGTGCTGCAGCTCGTGGAGACCCGGCCGAACGGGCTGGTGACGCTGCGCGCGCTGGTGAGCGCCGCCGACTCGGCGAGCACCTGGGACCTGCGCTGCGACGTGCGCGAGCATCTCGTCGCCTACATCCGCGACCACTATCCGCACGCGATCCCCCGTTTCCGCGTCGGGGAGGAGCAGGTCGCCGGCGGGGCGGCCGCGTCCCCGGACGGCGCCGGGCCGTCCGCGGACGGGGCAGCGTCGTCCGCGGACGGGTCCGCCCCCGGCCGGGGCTCGCAGGCGGCGGGCGGAGCCTCGGCCGGCGTGAACGCCCCCGAGGACCCCGACGGCGCACCGGACGACTCCGGCGGCGCGCCGACCGCCCGGCGCGGGGACGGCCCGGCGCCGCCGAAGTCGCTCAGGCGAGCATGATCTTCCCGCCCTGGACGGTGACGTTCTTCTTCTCCAGCGGCTCGTCCGCGGGCGGGTTCACCACCGAGCCGTCGCTGATGTCGAACTTGCTGCCGTGGCACGGGCAGTTGATCGTGCCGCCGGACACCGAGCCGACGCTGCAGCCGCGGTGGGTGCAGTTCGCGGAGAACGCCGTGAACCGGCCCTGCTGCGGCTGGCAGACGACGACCTCGGCGTCCTCGAAGACCTTGCCGCCGCCGACCGGGATGTCGGCGGCCGCGGCGAGGGCCCCGCCGGACCCGCCGCCCGAGCCGGCGCCGCCGGAGCCGCTCGACCCGCCGGACCCGGCGTCGTCGCCGGACCCCCCGCACGCGGCCGCCAGCCCGGCCACGCCCGCGAGACCCGCGCCGACGAGCAGCGCCCGGCGGCCGGGAGCGTTCCCCGGTTCCCGCTCCGTCCCGTCCGGCTTCGTCTCGGACCCCTGTGGCATGCTCGCCCCTCCGGTGACATGTCTCGGTTCATCCGTCACCGGGGAACACGGACCGGCCGCCGAGATGGTTCAAACCGGAACCAAATCAGGTGACGACGATGCCGCCGTTCCGCACCTGGACCGGGTACTCCAGCAGCGGCTTGTCCGCCGGGCCCTTCGCCACCGACCCGTCCGCGATCTTGAATTCGCTGCCGTGGCACGGGCAGTGGATGATCCCGTCCCGGACGCTGCCGACCGTGCAGCCCTGGTGGGTGCAGACCGCGGTGAACGCCTTGAAGTCGCCCTGGGCCGGCTGGGTGACGACGACCTTCTCGTCCCCGTAGATCTTCCCGCCGCCGACGGGCACGTCCGCGGCCTTCGCGATCTGCTTGCCCTTCAGGTCGGCGGCGGACTTGGCCCCGCCCCCGCTCCCGCTGCCGCATCCGGCGATGACTGCGGCGCCGACGGCCCCGGCGCAGCCGCACAGCACGGCGCGCCGCCCGATCCCCCCGTCCCCGGCCGCCCGGGGCATCACGTTCTCTCCCATGGCCCCCATCTTGGTGGACGGCTCCGGGGACGCCGCACCGGCCCCTAGCCGAGGATCTTCTTGAGGAACTGGCCGGTGTGGCTGGCCTCGACCCGGGCGACCTCCTCGGGGGTGCCGGTTGCGACGACCGTGCCGCCCCTCGACCCGCCCTCGGGCCCCATGTCGATGATCCAGTCGGCGGTCTTGATGACGTCGAGGTTGTGCTCGATGACGATGACCGTGTTGCCCTTGTCGACCAGGCCGTTCAGGACGCCGAGGAGCTTGCGGATGTCCTCGAAGTGGAGGCCGGTGGTCGGCTCGTCCAGCACGTAGATGGTGCGGCCGGTGGAGCGCTTCTGCAGCTCGGAGGCCAGCTTGACGCGCTGCGCCTCGCCGCCGGACAGCGTCGGGGCGGGCTGGCCGAGCCGGACGTAGCCGAGCCCGACGTCGTTGAGCGTCTTCAGGTGCCGGTGGATCGCCTTGATCGGCTCGAAGAACTCGGTGGCCTGCTCGATCGGCATGTCGAGCACCTCGGAGATCGTCTTGCCCTTGTAGTGGACCTCCAGCGTCTCCCGGTTGTAGCGGGCGCCGTGGCACACCTCGCACGGGACGTAGACGTCCGGCAGGAAGTTCATCTCGATCTTGATGGTGCCGTCGCCGGAGCAGTTCTCGCAGCGGCCGCCCTTGACGTTGAAGGAGAACCGGCCCGGCTGGTAGCCGCGCACCTTCGCCTCGGTGGTCTGCGCGAACAGCTTGCGGATGTGGTCGAACACGCCGGTGTAGGTCGCCGGGTTCGACCGCGGGGTGCGGCCGATCGGCGACTGGTCGACATGGACGACCTTGTCGAGCTGGTCGACGCCGTTGACGCGCCTGTGCTTGCCGGGGACGGTCTTCGCCCCGTTCAGCTTCTTGGCCAGCGCGTTGTAGAGGATGTCGTTGACCAGGGTCGACTTGCCCGACCCGGACACGCCGGTCACGGCGGTGAGGACGCCGAGCGGGAACGCCACGTCGACGTCGCGCAGGTTGTTCTGCTGGGCGCCCTTGACGGTGACCTCGCGGCCCTTCGTGCGCGGCCGGCGGATCTCCGGGACGGCGATCTCACGCCGCCCGTCGAGGTAGGCGCCGGTCAGCGAGCGCTCGGACTTCTTCAGGTCGTCGACGGTGCCGGACACGACGATCTCACCGCCGTGCTCGCCCGCGCGGGGGCCGATGTCGACGACCCAGTCGGCCGCCGTGATGGTGTCCTCGTCGTGCTCGACGACGATGAGCGTGTTGCCCATGTCGCGGAGCCGGAGCAGCGTCTCCAGCAGCCGGTGGTTGTCGCGCTGGTGCAGGCCGATGGACGGCTCGTCCAGCACGTACAGCACGCCGACCAGGCCGGAGCCGATCTGCGTGGCGAGCCGGATGCGCTGCGCCTCCCCGCCGGCCAGCGTCGCGGACGCCCGGTCGAGCGTCAGGTAGTCGAGGCCGACGTCCAGCAGGAACCCGAGCCGGGCGTTGATCTCCTTGAGGACGCGCTCGGCGATGTGCCTCTCGCGCTCGTTCAGCTCCAGCGCGAGGAGGAACTTGGCGGCCTCGCCGATCGGCATCGCGGCGACCTCGGCGATCGACATCCCGCCCATGGTGACGGCCAGCACGACCGGCTTGAGCCGGGCGCCCTCGCACGTCGGGCACGGGATCTCCCGCATGTAGCCCTCGAACCGCTCGCGGCTGGAGTCGCTCTCGGACTCGGCGTGCCGCCGCTGGATGTAGGGGATCACGCCCTCGTAGGCGGTGTAGTACGACCTCGTCCGCCCGTAGCGGTTCTTGTACCGCACGTGGACCTGGGTCTCGTGCCCGTTGAGGATGGCCTTGCGGGCTTTGGCGGGCAGCTTGTACCAGGGGGTGTTGAGGTCGAACCCCATGGCGTCGCCGAGCGCGGACAGCAGCCGCAGGAAGTAGTCGCTCACGTGCCCGTTGGACCACGGCTGGATCGCGCCCTCGCCGAGGGTCAGCTCCTCGTCGGGGACGACGAGCTCGGGGTCGACCTCCATGCGCGTCCCCAGCCCGGTGCAGTCGGGGCAGGCGCCGTAGGGCGAGTTGAACGAGAACGACCGGGGCTCCAGCTCCTCGAACGACAGGTCGTCGTAGGGGCAGTAGAGGTGCTCGGAGTACATCCGGGTGCGGTTCTCGTCGTTCTCGTCGAGGTCGACGAAGTCGAGGACGATCGTGCCGCCCGCGAGCCCGAGCGCCGTCTCCACCGAGTCGGCGAGCCGCTGCCGGGCGGAGTCCTTCACCGAGAGCCGGTCGACCACGACGGAGATGTCGTGCTTC
This sequence comes from Spirillospora sp. NPDC127506, assembly GCF_040302145.1. Lineage (NCBI taxonomy): Bacteria > Bacillati > Actinomycetota > Actinomycetes > Streptosporangiales > Thermomonosporaceae > Spirillospora > Spirillospora sp. NPDC127506. Next base: position 29,131 of record NZ_JBEORG010000037.1, read on the forward strand.
TCCTGCTTCTTCAGCTTGGGCGGCTCGTCCAGCCGGATCATCTGCCCGTCGACGAGCGCCCGCGAGTACCCCTTGGACTGCAGCTCGCGGAACAGCTCCAGGTACTCGCCCTTGCGCCCGCGGATCACCGGCGCGAGCACCTGGAAGCGCGTGCCGGGCTCCAGCTCCAGCACCCGGTCGACGATCTGCTGCGGCGCCTGCCGGCTGATCGGCCGGCCGCACTCGGGGCAGTGCGGGTGCCCGATCCGCGCGTAGAGGAGCCGCAGGTAGTCGTACACCTCGGTGATCGTCCCGACCGTCGACCGCGGGTTCTTGCTGGTCGATTTCTGGTCGATCGACACCGCCGGGGACAGCCCCTCGATGAAGTCGACGTCGGGCTTGTCCATCTGCCCGAGGAACTGCCGCGCGTACGCCGACAGCGACTCCACGTACCGGCGCTGGCCCTCGGCGAAGATGGTGTCGAACGCCAGGCTGGACTTCCCGGACCCCGACAGACCGGTGAACACGATCATGGAGTCCCGCGGGAGGTCGAGCGAGACGTCCTTCAGGTTGTGCTCGCGTGCTCCACGCACGATGAGTCGGTCATGCACGGCGTACTTCCGGTTCCTCTTCTGGGGCGCGGTGGTGGGCAGAGACGGCCCGGTCTCAGGCTAGCCACGGGGTACGACAGAATCCCCCGACTCCTTAACGGCGGCGCCCGCCACCGCATTTCATGAAGCTACCCGCCCGTCCCGGACGGTCCGGACGACACTCCCGCACCGTACACGTGTTCGAACACCGCCCGCCACCGCAACACCGGATCCGCCCCTCGCCCGGCCGCTCCCCTCCTACCGGGGGGTCGGCGAACTTCGTCGTGGTGCTGCGGGCGCGGGACGGGCGCATCGTGCACTGGCGCGAGTACCAGGACCGCGCCGCGATCGCCGAGGCCCTGGCCTGAGCCGGCCGCCGCCCGGGCCGCCCGGCTACCCGTCGTCGAGGGCGAAGTCGAGGTAGCGGTCGGCGGAGCGGCGGACGGCGTTCTTGCCGTCGGTGTAGACGATCTTCCGCCACCAGGCGCCGTACACGCGGTCGAAGTCGTAGGGCTCCAGGAGGCGGAGGGCCCGCCGCACGATGCGCGGCCGTTCCGGGATGTGGTTCGGGTAGCTGTACATGAAGCTGACCCAGTCGCGGTCCTGGACGACCGTCAGGATGTCGCCGGAGAACAGGGCGCGGGCGTCCCGCCAGTGCAGCACCTGGCCGCCCTCGAAGTGGACTCCCGCGTTGATCAGCGTCAGGCCGTCGGCGATGGAGTGGGTCTCGCCCTCCCAGAAGACGACCGCGTCGTCCGGGCGGGCCACCCACCGGCGGTCGGCCTCGTGGATGTACACGGGCGCGTCGAACGCGTGCGCCCACTCGATCATCGAGCCGTAGAAGTGCGGATGGCTGATCGCGATCGCGGACACGCCGCCGAGGTCGTTCACCTGGCGGATCACGTCGTCGTCGATGTAGGTGACCATGTCCCACAGGACGTTGCCGGACGGGGCGCGCAGCAGCAGGGCGCGCTGGCCGATGGCGGTGGACGGCTCGGCGCCGATCCCGACGACGTCCGGGCCCTCCTCGGCGATCCGCCCCCGGTGGCGGGACCGCAGTTCCTCCAGCGTCGTCCATCTCTGGCCGTCCCAGCCGACGTACTGGCGCTCGTCCTCGCAGATGGGGCAGTCGGCGCGCGGTCCGCCGTACTGGACGCCGCACGTCGCGCAGATCGGAAGGTCCATGATCGCCATGCTGGCACGGGACGGCGCGGTGCGACAGGATGGAGGGTCGTTTCCGGCCGAGGAGGGGCAATGGACTGGCGGGACGTGATCGGCGAGCTGGAGGCGGGCACGGAGCGGGTCGCGGGGACGCTGTCCAAGCTCACCGGGGAGGAGCTGCGCGCCCCGTCGGCGCTGCCCGGATGGAGCCGCGGGCATGTCGCCGCCCATATCGCCCGCAACGCCGACTCCCTGTGGAACCTCCTCGAATCGGCCCGCACCGGCGTGGAGATCCCGCAGTACCCGAGCCTGGAAAGGCGCAACGCCGACATCGAGGCGGGCGCCGGGCGGAGCGGCGAGGAGCTGGCCGCCGACGTGCGCGACACCGCCGCGCGGTTCGCCGAGCTCGCCGGCGCGCTGCCCGAGGACGCCTGGAACGCTCCGGTGAAGGCGATGGGCGGCTGGCCGCACCCCGCCTGGTACACGGTGTTCCGCCGGTGGAACGAGGTGGAGGCGCACCACGTCGACCTCGCCGCCGGGTACGGTCCCGCCGACTGGCCGGAGCCCTACGTCCGGTGGTCGTCGGCCGCGACGCTGGCGGACATGGCGGCGCTGCCGGAGGAGCAGCGCGGCGGGCTGGCCGGCTACCGGATCACCGCGACCGACTACGGCGAGGCCGCCGATCTCGGCTGGACGGCGGGCGGCCCTGAGGCGTCCGGTTCGGGCCGGGCGCTGCTCGGCTGGCTGAGCGGCCGCACGGACGGCTCGGGCGTGCACGTCCGCCCGGAGGCGCCGCTGCCGGCGCCGCCGCCGTGGCCGCACCGCCCGGCCGGGTTCTAGCCGGGTCCTAGTCGTCGCGCGCGAGGCGGCGCAGCCCGTCGGTCGAGCGGACGGAGATCGCGTTGCGGGCGACGGTCAGCCCGCCGCGCAGCGGTTCGGCGGCGAGGATCTGCGCGACCTTCCGCCGCCCCATCCCCGCCCAGCGGCCGAGGTCCTGCTGGGACATCGGCACCTGGACGTGGACTCCCTCCTCCGTCCCGCCGCCGGGCCGCTCCCGCTTGACCGGGGCGCCGAACCGCGCGACCAGGCGCAGGATCCGGGAGGCGAGGCGGCGCTCGGGGTCGTCGGGGAAGTGGGCGACGCGCAGGTCGTTGGAGTCGCGGAGCCGCTCGGCGAGGACGGCGGCGACGGCCCAGACCGCCCCGGGGTGGGCGTCCAGGACGCCGCGGAACCGGGCGGCGGGCAGCACCAGCGCCTCCACCCGGGTCAGCGCCTCGACGTTGGCGTGCCGGATGCCGCCGTCGGCCGCCTCCACCTCGCCCACCAGGTCGCCCGGCCCGAGGACGTCGAGGATGGCGGTCTCGCCGTCCCGGTCCACCCAGACCTTCACCGCGCCGGCGCGCAGCACGAAGACCTGGGACGCGCGGGTGTGCTCGCGCATCAGGAACGCCCCCGGCCTGATCACCACCGGGGCCCCGGCTCCGCGCAGCGCCTCCCGGGCGCGCGGGCTCAGCGCGTCCCAGAACCGGGTGGTCTCCATCCCGCCTCCTCAGCGGACCCGGCCGGGCCGGGGCCGCGACCCTCGCTGATCACGGTGTCACCGTCCAGTGAACGCGGCGCCGCGCCGACTGACCAGACCATCCTCCGGCCCCCGGCCCGCGGTCGACCGGTCCGGGCGGCCCGGCGCGGGGGCCGGGCGGTCACATGTCGAGCGATCTCTCGGATTCGAGGAGGTTGTCGAGAGCGCGGACGCGCCGGACGCAGTCCGCCGCGGCGGCCCGGTCGCCGAGCGCGAGGTGCGACGCGCCCAGCAGCTCCAGCGCCTGCCGCAGCCCCCGCCGGTCGTCCACCTCCCGGCGGATGGCGATCTCGGCCTCGACGTGCTCCACCGCGCGGGCGTGCTTGCCGAGCAGCTGCGCCGCGCGCGCCATCGTGTGCAGCGCGTGCGCCTGCTCGCGGGCCGCGCCCAGCTCGGCGGCCAGGTCGAGGGCGCGCCGCCCGGTCTGCAGGGCGTCGTCGGCGCGGCCGAGGTCGAGGTGGATGACGGCGAGGTGGACGAGGCCGTTCGCCTCGCCGTGCCGGTCGCCGACGTCGCCGAGGTAGCCGAGCGCGTCCAGCTCGTGGGCGAGGGCCTCCTCGGGGCGCCCGGCGCGGCGCAGCACGGCGGCGAGGGTGTCCAGCCCGACGCCGAGTCCGTACCAGTCGCCGCCCGACCTGCGCAGGTGCAGCGCCTGCCGGGCCGCCCGCTCGGCCTCCGCGGTCAGGCCGAGCCAGGAGTAGGTGCGGGCGAGGCTGCCGAGCGTGCCCGCCATGCCGCCGCGCGCGCCGAGCCGCCCCCACAGGTCGAGGGCCTCCAGGCCGAGGACGAACGCCTCCTGGGGGCGGCCGAGCCGGCGCATCACGACCGACAGCTGCTCCAGGTCGTTGGCCTCGCCGTGCTGGTCGCCGATCTCGCGGCGGATCTCCAGCGCCCGCAGCAGGTGCTCGCGCGCCTCCCGGTACCGGCCGAGCCGCCAGTGGACGACCCCGATCTGCGCGAGCGCCTCGGCCTCGCCGTGCCGGTCGCTGATGTCGCGGTGCAGCCGCAGCGCCTCCCCGCAGTAGGTGAACGCCTCGGCGAACTTCGACGATTCGCACATCAGCATCCCGAGCGTGGTCAGGGCGCGCGCCTCCCCGTGGCGTCCGCCCAGGGCGCGGTAGGTGCGCAGCGCCTGCTCGGCGTCCCGCTGCGCCATGTCGCGCAGGCCGAGCGCGGCGTTCATCCGCGCGAGCTCGGTCATCGCGAGGGCGGCGCCGTGCATGTCCGCGAGCTCCTGCCGGATGGACAGCGCCTCCAGCGCGTGCGTCACCGCCTCGTGGACGTTCCCCTGGCGGCGGTGCACCCCGGCCACGGTGATCAGCGTCTCGGCCACGCCCGCCTGGTCCTCGATCCGGCGCCGGACGGCGAGCGCCGTCGCCGCGTGCTCCAGCGCCGTCTCGTAGTCGCCCAGGCCGAGGTGGGCGCGGGCGAGGGTGCTGCGGCTCTTGGCCACTCCCGCGTCGTCCCCCAGTTCCTCGTGGACGGCCAGGGAGCGGCCCGCGTGGTCGATCGCCGTCAGGTAGCGGCCCAGCGCGACGTGCACGTCGGCGAGCGTCGCGAGCGTGGCCGCCTCCCCGTACCGGTCGGGCGGGTCGGCGGCGCGGAAGGCGCGCCGCGCGTCCTCCCCGTAGCCGATGGCCTCGACGGAGCCGCCCAGCTCGAAGTGCGCCACCGCCAGGTTGTGCAGCATCACGGCGGCCGCCGCCCAGTCCTCCTCGGTGCGGGCGGCGTGCAGGCCCGCCCGCTGGACGGCGATGTTGTCCTCGCTGTAGCGGCGGAACTGCTGGAAGTCGAACAGCGCGTCGGCGAGCTCCCAGCAGGTGCGCTGCAGGCCGAGCCGGGCGGCCTGGTGGACGGCGGCGACCAGGTTGCGCCGCTCGGCCTCGAACCAGGCGAGGGCCGCCGCGCGCTCCGCCGCGGACGGGCGGCCGCGCGCCGCGCCCCGGCGCGCCGCGCCCCGGTGGGCGGTGGGGCGGGGCCGCCCCGGCAGCGCGGCGCCGGCCTCCCGGGCCTCGGCGAGGTAGCCGGCCAGCAGCCGGCGCTGCGCCGCGTGGAGCTCGCCGTCGGAGTCCTCCCCGAGGCCGCGTTCGCGGGCGAACTCGCGCAGCAGGTCGTGCATGCGGTAGCGGTCCGGGCCGACGTCCTGCACCAGGTACGCCTGGCGCAGCCCCTCCAGGCATTCGCGGGCCTCCTCCACCGTCCGGTCCTGGAGGGCGGCGAGGGCGGCGGGGGTGAAGTCGGGGCCGGCGACCAGCCCGAGCCTGCGGAACGCCTCCCGCTGGTCGCGGCGCAGGCTCCGGTAGGCGACGTCGAAGGTCGGGTCGACGACGGCGCTCAGCCCCGGCGCGGCCGTGCCGGGGGCCGGGGCGCCGGTCGCGTCCCGGGCGGCCAGCTCCCGGACGGTCCCGGCGATGGACTCGGCCGGGTTCTCGGCCAGCCGGCCGGCGATGACGCCGAGCGCCAGCGGCAGGTACCCGCATTCGCGGGCCAGCTCCACGATCGCCTTCTCCTCGTCCCGGACGCGCGCGTCCCCGGGACCGAGGACGCCCGCGATGAGGTCGACGGCCTCCTGCGTCGCCATCTCCCGCAGCTCCAGCGTCCGGACGTCGGCGCCGTCCAGCAGCGCGGGCAGCCGCCGCCGGCTCGTCACCACCACCAGCCCGGACTCGACCGCCGCGACCAGCGGCCTGACCTGCTCAGGCTGCACCGCGTTGTCGAGGACGAGCAGCATCCGGCGGTCGCCCAGCAGCGACCGGCACTGCGCCGCCAGCTCGTCCTCGGTGCGCGGGAGCTGGTCGCCGGGGACGCCCGCCGCGCGCAGCACCTGCCCCATCGCCTCCGCGGGGGTGACCGGGCTGCGGGTCGTGCCGCGCAGGTCGGCGAACAGCACGCCGTCGGGGAACCGGTCGGCGACGCGGTGCGCCCAGTGCACCGCCAGCGTCGTCTTGCCGACGCCCGCCATGCCCTGCACGACCACCGCGCGCGGCCGCACGGACTGGCCGACCAGCAGGTCCAGCTTGCTGAGGCTGACCGCACGGCCGGCGAAGAACGGGTTGTCGGCGGGCAGCCGCGCCGCGGGCGGCCGGCCGCCGGGCGGCACCAGGCGCACCGGCTCGCGCGCCGCGATCGCGGCCTCCCCCGCCGGCTCGGCGGCGGGTGAGGCCGGCTCGGCGCCGGGGGCGGGCCACTCGTCCCCCCACGGGCTCGCCGCGCGGCGCAGCCGCTCGATGTCCAGCACGGTCAGCGGGCGGGGCCGCTCGTGCAGGATGCCCTTGGCCCGCCACGACCGGAACCAGCGCACCAGCGTCTCGCGGGAGATCCCCGCCCAGTTCGCCAGCTCGGCCTGGCTGAGCTTCAGCGGGATGCGCGTCTCGTCCCCGGCGCCCGGCTCGCCGAACCGGTGCGCCAGCTCCAGCAGGTGGTAGGCGAGCCGCTGCGGATGGTCGGCCGCCCGCACCGCGTGCCGGCGGCCGCCGAACGTGACGCTCTCGGAGATCGCGTGCATCATCGCCTCGGCGACCCGCGGGCTCGCCGCCAGCAGGCTGCGGAACGTGGCGCGGTCCACCCGCAGCGCCGCGACGTGGTCGAGCGCGGCGACGGTGCCGCGCTGCGGGTGCCCCCACGGGCCGAGGTAGCCGACCAGGTCCCCCGGCCCGAACAGGTCGATGATCGACTCGTCCCCGTCGCTGGAGTCGACGAACTCCTTCGCCACCGCGTTTCCGGCCGCGCGCGGCGACGCCTTGAACAGCACGAACACGGCCGGCGCGACCGACCCCTGGTGGCACAGCATCCCGCCGGGCGGGACGTCGGCGCGCCGGCCCATGGCGCGCAGGGCCTGCCGGTCGGTGGGGTCGAGCCGGTCCCAGAAGCTGCCCGGCCGCACGTCCGGCACGTGCTCGATGCGTACGGGGTCGGTCAATCCGGTCACCCTCCCGCCATCGCCGCCGCCAGCGTCCAGAAGAGGAACAGCACGGAGGTCGCCACCGCCCACGCGACGGCCTGCCAGGACAGCTCGCCGCAGCGGTGCGCCGCCGCCAGCAGCCGGCGCAGCTCCGCGTCGCGGACCCGGTCGTCCAGCGCGACCGCGGACCCGAACGGCGTCCACGGCACGCCCGGGTCGAGGGGCGCGCCGGTCCGGCCGCGCACCTCGCCGAGCACCGACACCAGCGTGCGGCGCGACCGGACCGCGTATCCGGCCGAGATCGCGAACGACCCGGCGAGCACCGGCAGCAGCGCCAGCGCGGGGAGGCCGGGCAGCCCGGCCGCGAGCCGGGACACGGTCCCGGCGAGCACGAGGGCGAGGAACACCGCGGCGATGGCGGAGTCCCGGCCGCAGAGCCGGACCAGCGCGCAGGCGTGCCCGAGGAGGTCCTCCGGCTGCTCCCTGCCCGGTCCGGGACGGAATGCGGTCACCAACGCTTCACCGTCCTCACGGGTCGGACCTGATCTTCCATTTCCCATGCTGCAGCGGCAAGGCGGGATTTTCCGTCCGCGCGCGCACGCTTCGGCTGCGTCTGGTGACTCATTCTCCGGCCGCGCCCCGGCCGTCCCGGCCCGTGCGATGGTGGAAGATGGTCTAGCCTGCGCACTACCGACGGGGAGGACCCATGACCTACACCGGGAACGTCGAGACCGGCGGGCGTCCCGACGTCCGGGAGCTTCCCGGGCTGTCGGTCACGAAGGTGAGCGTCGGCCCGTACGACAACAACGCCTACATCCTGCGCTGCACCGCGACGGGCGAGCAGCTGCTCATCGACGCGGCGAACGAGGCGTCCCGGCTGCTGGAGCTCATCGGCGACGGCCCCCTCGCGCGCATCGTCACCACGCACCGCCACCAGGACCACTGGATGGCGCTGAGCGAGGTGGTGCGCGCGACCGGCGCCCCAGTCTCCGCCCACCCCCGCGACGCCGAGCCGCTGCCCGAGCCGGTCGCCGAACCCGTCGAGCACGGCGACACCGTCCGCTTCGGGCGGGTGTCCCTCGGCGTCATCCACCTGCGCGGGCACACGCCCGGCTCGATCGCGCTGCTGTACGACGCGGGCGGCGAGCTCGCGGACCGCCCGCACCTGTTCACCGGCGACAGCCTCTTCCCCGGCGGCGTCGGCAACACCTGGGGCGACGCCGCCCGGTTCAAGCAGCTCCTCGCCGACGTCGAGGAACGCGTCTTCGACCGGCTCCCCGACGCGACCTGGTTCTACCCCGGCCACGGCAAGGACTCCACGCTCGGCCGCGAGCGGCCGTCCCTCCCGGAGTGGCGCGAACGGGGCTGGTGACTCCGCGGGCGCGGCCGGAACAAGCGGTGCGGGACGTTCGTTGGCCCGATCACCACCGGGCCGAGACCAGGAGACGACCATCCGCGAACCCGACGAGGCGGATCCGGGACCCGCTCTGCGCTACCCGGCGGGCTCCCTGGTGCTCGTCGCCGGGCTCCCGGGGGCCGGCAAGAGCACCCTGCTCGACCGGCTGTACGGGCTGCGCGGCGACGAGACGGCCCCGGTGCCCGCGGGCGGCGTCCTGGTGATCGACTCCCGGCAGTCCCGCAACTGGTGGGCGCGGTTCCTGCGGCCGCTGCCGCCCCGGGCGCGGACGCCCCTGGTCCACGCGACCCACGTCTGGCGCATCGGCCGCGCGATCCTGGCGGGCCACGGCGTCGTCGCGCACACCCGCGGCACCTGGCCGCACGTCCTGCACCTGTTCGCCTGGCTGGCCCGCCGCCGCGGCGTCCGGCTGCACCTGATCCTCATCGACGTCGCCCCGGAGACCGCCCGCGCCGGCCAGGTCGCCCGCGGCCGCGTCGTCACACCGGGCGCGTTCGACCGCCACTGCCGGCGCTGGCGCCCCATCGTCGACCGCGCCCGCGGCGGCGATCCCCTCCCGCCCGCCGCCGGCGTCACGGTCCTCGACCGCACCGCCGCCGACAAGCTCCAGGCCATCCACTTCAGCTGAGCGCGGCGAACCAGCGGACGATCCGGGCGGTGCCCGCCAGGTTGGAGCCGAGGTGGCGGGAGCCGCCGTAGATCGTGTCTCCCACGTCCACGACCGGGACGTCCACGCCGCGCCGCCGGAGCCGGGCGGCGCAGTGGTCGGTGTTGGCGGTCGCGGCCTGCTCGTCGCCCGCCTCCTTGCAGAGCCGGACGGGGACGCGGGGCGTCCAGGCCGTGCAGACCTCCGCGTCCACGCGCAGCGCCTCGGCGAAGGCGCCGGACGGGTGGCGCAGCGTCTCGGAGCCGCGCGGGGTGAGGAGCTCGCCGAGCGTGTCCGGCAGGCCCTCGATGATGACGGGTCCGGGCGTGGTGCCGTCGAAGTAGCCTTCGACGCGGTCCGCGTACTTCTCCTGGAACACCTCCCGCGGCGAGGCGTAGATGCCGTACCGGCCGGGGTGTCCCCCGCGGGACGGCGGCGGGCCGGGCGGCTCGGGCCGGGATACGGCGGGGCCGGAAATATAGGGTCGGGAGGAGAGCGAGACGAGGAGAGGCGGCAGCATGGCGCAGCAGGTACGCGGGGTCGTCGCACCGGGCAAGGGGCAGCCGGTGCGGATCGAGACGATCAACGTTCCGGACCCGGGGCCGGGCGAGGCGGTCGTCCGGGTCCAGGCGTGCGGGGTCTGCCACACCGACCTGCACTACCGCGAGGGCGGGATCAGCGACGAGTTCCCGTTCCTGCTCGGCCACGAGGCCGCCGGGGTGGTGGAGTCGGTCGGCGACGGGGTGACCGAGGTGGCGCCGGGCGACTTCGTCGTCCTGAACTGGCGGGCGGTGTGCGGGCAGTGCCGGGCGTGCCTGCGGGGGCGCCCCTGGTACTGCTTCGACACGCACAACGCCGAGCAGAAGATGACGCTGGAGGACGGCACCGAGCTGTCGCCGGCGCTCGGGATCGGCGCGTTCGCCGACAAGACGCTGGTGGCGGCCGGGCAGTGCACGAAGGTCGACCGGGCGGCCAGGCCCGAGGTGGCGGGGCTGCTCGGGTGCGGGGTGATGGCCGGGCTCGGCGCGGCGATCAACACCGGGCAGGTCGGGCGGGGCGACTCGGTCGCGGTCATCGGCTGCGGCGGCGTCGGCTCGGCGGCCGTGCTCGGCGCGCGGCTGGCCGGCGCCGCGAAGATCATCGCGGTGGACCTGGACGAGCGGAAGCTGACCTCCGCGTCGGCCCTCGGCGCCACCCACACGGTGAACGCGCGGGAGAAGGACGTCGTCGAGACCGTCCGGGAGCTGACCGGCGGGTTCGGCGCCGACGTGGTCGTGGACGCGGTCGGCCGCCCGGAGACCTACGAGCAGGCGTTCTACGCGCGGGACCTCGCCGGCACGGTGGTGCTCGTGGGCGTGCCGACGCCGGAGATGAGGCTCGAACTGCCGCTGCTGGACGTCTTCGGGCGCGGCGGGTCGCTGAAGTCGTCCTGGTACGGCGACTGCCTGCCCTCGCGCGACTTCCCGATGCTCATCGACCTGTACCTGCAGGGCCGCCTGGACCTGGACGCGTTCGTGTCCGAGACCATCGGGCTGGACGACGTGGAGGCCGCGTTCGAGAAGATGCACCGCGGCGACGTGCTGCGCTCGGTGGTGGTCCTCTGATGGCGGCGCGGATCGACCACATCGTCACGTCCGGGACGTTCTCGCTGGACGGCGGCACCTGGGACGTCGACAACAACGTCTGGATCGTCGGCGACGACAGCGAGGCGGTCGTCATCGACGCCGCGCACGACGCCGACGCGATCGCGGCGGCGGTCGGCGGCCGGCGGCTCGCGGCCATCGTGTCCACGCACGGCCACGACGACCACATCGACGCGGCGCCCGCGCTCCGGGCCCGGACGGGCGCGCCGATCCTGCTGCACCCGGACGACCTGATGCTGTGGAAGCGGAAGCACCCGGACACCCTCCCGGACGGGGAGCTCGCCGACGGGCAGGTCATCACCGTGGCGGGCACCGAGCTGACCGTCCTGCACACCCCCGGCCACTCCCCCGGCGCCGTCTGCCTGTACGCGCCCGAACTGGGGACGGTGTTCTCCGGCGACACGCTGTTCAACGGCGGGCCGGGCGCCACCGGCCGGTCGTTCTCCGACTTCCCGACGATCATCGCGTCGATCCGGGACCGGCTGCTGACGCTGCCGGCGGGGACGACCGTCCGCACCGGGCACGGCGACTCCACCACGATCGGCGCGGAGGCCCCGCACCTGGACGAGTGGGTGGCCCGCGGCCACTGACGCGAAGGGCGGCGATCCCGGGCCGGGGCGGCCGCCCCCGCGGTAGAGTCCGCGAGGGCGGACGAACCGTCCCCGAGTCTCCGGGCGGGCCAGGGGGTGCGATGCGGCGCGGGGCACCGCTGGCGCTCCTGCTGTGCGGCGCGATGGCGGGGTGCGGCCAGAGCGCGCGGGGCGCGGACGCGGCGCCGCCGGCCGCGACCGCACCGGCCGCGCCCGCACCGGCCGTGAGCGCACCGGCCGGGTCCGCGGGTCCCGTGCTGCTCGGGCGCGCCGGCGGGTGGCGCGTCACCACCTACTACACGGCGCTGGAAAGCCTCTACGACGGCGAGCTGAAGGCCGTGAAGGGCTGCGCGCGGTTCCACTGCTCGCACGGGAGGACGCCGCTCGGGAAGTACCCGGAGGACTTCCTCAAGGTCGTCCAGATGGAGGGCAGCGGCCGCATCACCGAGGGGCCGCGGCGCGGCCGGTACCTCAACTGGTCGCACAGCGTCGGGTTCTGGCTGGACGACTCGACGCGCGACTCGCGGGGCCGCCCGCTCAAGCCGTGGACGTCGGCGGCGGCCGACAGGTCGGTCCTCGCGCGGGGGCAGCGGTTCGCGATCCTCGGCTGCGGCAGGGACGGCAGCGGCCGCCCGATCGAGCCGAAGGTCTGCGCGGCGTTCCGCGGGGCCCGCTGGACGGTCACCGACCTGTTCCGGCCCGGGTACGGGGGCGAGAACCACGCCGACGTCTACCTCGGCGAGGAGAAGGGGTCGCGGCTGTCGGAGTCGCCGTTCTACACGACGCTGAACGGCGCGACCCTCGGCCCGTCCTAGGACGGCACGCGCTCGGACGGGCGGGGCGCCGCGAGCCGGGTGGCGCGCGTCCGGCCGCGCAGGGTGACCTCGTCGCCGAGGGACCAGCACGCGGCCTCCTCCGGATCGGCCTGCGCGACGAGGGAGCCCGCCGCGAGGACGCGCTCCTCGGTGCCCTTCGCCATGTCGGTGAGGCGGGCCGCCTCGTTCACCGGGTCGCCGATCACCGTGTACTCGAAGCGCTCCTCCGCGCCGATGTGCCCGGCGACGGCCTCGCCCGCGGAGACCCCGATCGCGGCGCGCAGCTCCGGGACCTCCTCGCGCAGCCGGCGGGCCAGCTCGCGGGACGCGGCGAGGGCGCGGCTCGGCGCGCCGTCCAGCGGGAGCGGCGCCCCGAAGACGGCGAGCGCGGCGTCCCCCTCGAACTTGTTGATCCAGCCGCCGTGCGCGCCGATGACCTCGACGACCACGGCGAAGAAGTCGTTCAGCAGCCGGACGACCTCGGCGGGCGGCCGGTCGGCGGCGAGCCGGGTGGAGCCGATGATGTCCACGAAGACGACGGCGACCTCGCGCAGCTCGCCGCCGAGGTCGATGCCGCGCTCGACGGCGACGCGGGCGACGTCCGCGCCGACCTGCCGGCCGAACAGGTCGCGGAGCCGCTCGTGCTCGCGCAGCCCGGCGGCCATGTGGTTGAACCCGGCCTGCAGCAGCCCGACCTCGCTGGCGTCGTAGACGGGCACCTCGACGTCCAGGTCCCCGCGCTGGACGCGGGCCAGGCCGCGCCGCACGGACTCGACCGGGTCGGCGATGGCGCGGGCGGCGGTGTAGGTGACGCCGAGCCCGACGAGCAGCGCGATGCCGCCGAGCGCGAGCACCGCGACCGCGAAGTCCCGCACGGTGATCTTGGCGATGAGGAAGGAGCCGATCGCGAGGGTGATCAGCCCGAGGATCGGGACGGCGGTGCCGAGCCCCCAGGCGAGCACCGAGCGGGCGACGACGCCGGGCAGGCCGGTGCGGGTCGGCAGTTCGCTGTCCAGCGCGGTCGTCACCGCGCGCCGCAGCAGCCGCTCCGTCAGCAGGTAGACGACCGTGCAGGTGGTGAGGCCGCCCAGGAGGCTGGTCAGGCCGAGCTTGACGGCGAGCAGCGCGGAGAACGGCGCGTTGATGACGACCCAGCCGATCGTCCCGATGGCCCACAGCGTGAGGTGCAGGGCCATCAGCCGCAGCGGCCCGTACAGCAGCAGGGCGCGCTCGTGCCGGTCGGGTTCGTCGTGCCGCTCGACGAGGCGCCGGACGCGGCGGAAGAACCGCTCGCCGAGCAGCAGCCCGACCGGCAGGGCCGCCGCCACGTAGCCGGTGAAGACGCCCAGGTTGATGAGGCGGAGCCGCTCGGAGACGTGCCCGACCGGGTCGGGGACGACGACGGCGAACGCGAGTACGACGAGCGCGCCGCCGAGGTTGGCGAGGCCGGTGGCGATCGTGACGAGGATCCGCGCCCGGCGGGCGATCCGGGCGCGGGAGTCGCCGGGCGCCCCGTCGATGAACCGCCACAGCGGACCGAGAAGGCTCCGCCTGGCCCGCGGCGCAGGCTCCGCCCTTTCGGTCTCCATGAGCGAGCAGAGTAGTCGGTCAAATCCCCCATATCCCCACACGGGGCGCGCGACTCGGGAGCGTGATCGCTCACTCAGGTGCGAATCGGGTCCAGCATGCGGTGCGGGGACCGCAGGATCACGCTGACCGGGTCGGTGCGGCGCCGCGCCCCGGGACCGGCGTGCATCTCCAGCTCGTCCGGCCGGACGTGGCGCTCGCAGGCGGCGCACGTCCCGTCCGGGCCGATCCGGGTGCCGCAGGCGGCGTGCAGGAAGATGCGGCACTGCTCGGAGGACAGGTGGTCCTCGGCCCACCGGGCGAGCGTGTGGACGGCGGGCCACAGCTCCTTGCCCATCTCCGTCAGGACGTAGTCGTGGCCGTCCTTGGCGAGGACGCCGGTCTCGACGAGCGACTGCAGGCGCGCCGACAGCACCGCCCGCGGGATGTCCAGGTGGACGAGGAAGTCGCTGAACCGGCGCACGCCGTAGAAGGCGTCCCGGATGATCAGCAGCGTCCAGCGCTCCCCCACGACCTCCAGCGCACGGGCCAGCGAGCAGTCCTGCGCCGCGTAGTCCTTGCCGAGTGCCATGCGTCCAACATTACTCGCCAAGGAGTTCATTCATCGAACCGAATCGTGCTACGGTCGCCTCCGTTAGTTCATTCACTGAACTCCAGGAGACCCCATGACGACCCTGGCCGCACCCCGCGGGGCGCGCCGCGTGCCCGTCCCGGCCGCCGCGCTGACGCTGCCGGCCGCCGCCACCCTGCTCGCCCTCATGAACTACTGCGCCCCGGCGGCGACGCTCGCCGACACGGCGCGCGGCCTGCACGCCGGCGCGACCGCGCAGATCTGGCTGATGAGCTCGATCAGCCTCGGCCTCTCGGCGGCGCTGCTCGCGGCCGGCGGCCTCGCCGACGACCGCGGGCGCAGGCGGACGTTCATGCTCGGCGCGGCGGTGCTCGCCGCCTCCAGCGTGGCGTGCGCGCTCGCGCCGAACGCCGCGGTGTTCGTCGCCGGCCGGATCGTGCAGGGCGCCGCCAGCGCGGCGCTGCTGGTGACCGGGCTCGGCATCATCGGCGCCTCGTTCGAGCCCGGCCCGCGCCGGGCGCGGGCCACCGGGATGTGGGGCGCGATGGTCGGCCTCGGCATCGCGCTCGGCCCGATCGCCGCGGCCGGGCTGACCGTGCTCGGCGGCTGGCGGGTCTGGTACTGGACGACGGTCGCCGCGGCCGCGCTGCTCGCGGTGGCGGCCCGCGCGCTGGAGGAGTCCCGCGCCGAGCGCCGGCGCGGCGTGGACGTGCCGGGCCTCGCCACGATGAGCCTCGGCGTCGCGGCGCTGACGGCGGCGATCACCTGGGGCCGCACCGGCTGGACGCAGCCCGCCGTCCTCGCGCTGCTCGCGGTCGCGGCCGTCCTGCTGGCCGCCTTCGTGCTGGTCGAGGCCCGGCGGCCGGCGCCGCTCGTCGAGCTGGCGCTGTTCCGGCGCCCGGCGTTCCTGCTGTCGGTGACGGGCGCGCTCGTCACCGGGCTCGCCGTGATCGGCGTCATGACCTACCTGGCGACGATGATGAGCCTGGTGATGGGCCTGTCGCCGGTCGAGGCGGCGCTGGTGCTGGCGATCTGGTCCACGCTGTCGTTCGCCGTCGCCCTGCAGGCGCACCGGCTGCCGGCCCGGCTGCCCGTCCGGCGGCTGCTGGCCGCGGGGTTCGCGCTCGCCGCCGCCGGCGAGTTCGCGCTGGCCGGGCTCGCCCCGGACGCGCACTGGTGGCGCCTCGCCCCCGGCCTGGCCGTCGCGGGCGTCGCGAGCGGCCTCACCAACGCGATGCTCGCCCGGCTGGCGGTGGAGAGCGTCCCCGCCGACCGCGCCAGCATGGGCGCCGGGGCGAACAACACCGCCCGCTACATCGGGGCGTCGCTGGGCACGGCGGTCGTGGGGGCCGTCGCGACCGGCTCCGGGCACGCCCCGTCCGCGCTGGCGCACGGCACGAACGTCGCGATGGTCGTCTCGGCGGCCGCCGCCCTCGCCTACGCGGCCCTCGCCCTGCTGATCCGCGACCGCGCCTAGGCGAGCTCCTCGATGAAGGCGGCGAGCTGGGTCAGGTTGCGGCACTCGAACATGGGGACCAGCTCGCCGTATCGGGACGCGGCCGAGTCGCCGGTGTCCCACTGGGCGCGCGGTTCGGGGTTGAGCCAGTACGCGTGCCGGGCGGTGTCCACCATCGACCGCAGGATCGGCAGGGACAGGTCCCCGTAGTTGGAGCGGGCGTCGCCCAGGATGAGCAGGGACGTCTTGGACGTGATCGCGTCGCGGTACTTCTCGTCGAACACCTTGATGGCGTGGCCGTAGTTGGAGCGGCCGGTGATCCAGACGAGGTCGGCCTCGGCGGCGAGCCGGGCCATCGCGTCCACGACGTCCGTGCCGGGCGCGAAGTATTCGGTGATCTCATCGGTGGCGTCGATGAACGCGAACGCGCGGACCTTGCTGAACTGCTCGCGCAGCGCGAACGTCAGCAGCAGCGTGAAGTGCGCGAACGCCGACACCGAGTCGCTGGCGTCGCACAGCACGACCAGCTCCGGCTTGTGCGGGCGGCGCGGCCGGTGGTGGGTGGTGAGCGGCACGCCCCCGCTGGCCAGCGACGCCCGGACCGTCCGGCGGAAGTCGAGCCGCCCGCGGCGGCCGTGCCGCTGCTTCTGCACCAGCCGCGACGCGAGCTTGCGGGCCAGCGGATGCACCTCGCGCCGGAGCGCCTCCATCTCCGCACGGCTCGCGCCGGCGAAGTCCAGGCGCTCCAGCGGCGGGCGGACGGCGATGCGGGCGGTGCGCTCGACACCGGTGTCCTCGGCGATGCGGCGGCGGACCTCGGCCGCGACCAGGTCCCGGAACCGGTCGATGCGGCCGCGGAACGTCCGGCGCGCCACCCGCTCGGCCATCCCGCCGCGCTCCCGCCCGCCGAGGACGGCGCTGAGCAGCCGCGCCATCAGCGTGTCGGGGGACAGCGCGCCGACGACGCCGGAGGAGAACCACGACTCCTGCCCCGGCGTCCGCCCGAACTCGGCGACCGCGAGCCGGGCGAACTGCCGCAGGCCCGCGTCGTCGCCGGACAGCAGCAGCTCGGCCAGCTCGTCGCGGCGGGCCTGCACGTGCGGGTCCAGCGCGGGCGGGACGGGGCGCCCGTCGCCGCCGAGCGTCCGGGCGGCGCGGTCCGGCTCCGTCGCGGCGCCGTCCCCGATCGCGGCCGGGAACCACAGGTCGAAGATCGTGTCGAACGTCGGCCGGTGCTGCGGCCGCTTCACCACCGTCGCGGCGTAGGCGGCGCGCAGCGCCTCGCGGTCGAGCAGGTCGACCGCCTGCATCGCGCGGACCGCGTCCAGGCCCTCCGCCACCGACACCGGCAGGCCCGCCCGGCGCAGCTCCGCCACGAACCCGGTGTGCCGGTCGACGAGGGACGCCATGTCAGCTCCGCAGCCCCAGTTCCCTGGCGGCGCGCTCCTGGTCGGAGACGTGCTTCAGGACGACGCCGAGGGTCCGCGCGACGGCGGCCTCGTCCAGGTCGTCCAGGCCGAGGGCGAGCAGCGTGCGCGCCCAGTCGACCGTCTCGGCGATGGAGGGCGCCTTCTTGATCTCCAGGTCGCGCAGCGTCCCGACCGTGCGGACGAGCTGCTCGGCCAGCTCCGCCTCGATCCCCGGCACCTGCGCGAGGACGATGTCGCGTTCCCGCTCGGGCGCCGGGTAGTCCAGGTGCAGGTACAGGCAGCGGCGCTTGAGCGCCTCCGACAGCTCCCGCGCCGCGTTGGAGGTGATGACCACGAACGGGCGCCGAACCGCGCTGACCGTGCCGAGCTCGGGGATCGTCACCTGGAAGTCCGACAGGACCTCCAGCAGCATGCCCTCCACCTCGACGTCGGCCTTGTCCGCCTCGTCGATCAGCAGGACGGTCGGGCCGGTCCGCCGGATCGCCGCGAGCAGCGGCCGCTCCAGCAGGAACTCCTCGGAGAAGATGTCGTCGTGGGTCTCCTGCCACGCCCGGTCCGCGGGGGCGGCCTGGATGGCGAGCAGCTGCTTCTTGTAGTTGAACTCGTAGAGGGCGCGGGCCTCGTCCAGCCCCTCGTAGCACTGCAGCCGGATCAGCTCCGCGCCGGTCGCCGCCGCGACGGCCTTCGCCAGCTCCGTCTTGCCGACCCCGGCCGGGCCCTCGACCAGCAGCGGCTTCCCCAGCGCCTGCGCGAGGAAGACGGTCGTCGCGATCGCCTCGTCCGCCAGATAGCGCACGCCGGCCAGCCTGGCCGCCGCGTCGGCGGGCGAGGCGAACATTCCGTCGGTCATCCCTTGCCCTTCTTCGCAGCGACCCTCTTGTACTTCTGGTTGGTCCCGGCGAACACCAGCGTGTGCTCGTCCTCCAGGCTGACGCCCCAGTACGACGCGGTCTGCGGGTCGCCGCCCTTCCAGGAGAACCGGAACCTGCCCCCGCCCTCGGGGATGGCCGTGCCGCTCCACAGCTTCCGCCCGTTCCGCACCCACACGCCGCTGCCGTCGGCCGTGAACTGGAAGTAGTCCTCGGCCGTGCCGACCCACCGCCCGACGAGCGGCTTGACGTCGGACGGCTTCACCACCGGTATCGGCGCCAGCGCCGTCGCCGGCGCGGACGGATCGGCTTCCGCCGCGTCCTTCTTCTCACCCCCGCCGCACCCGCCCAGCGCGAGCACGGCGGCGGCGCAGACGGCGAGGACGCTCGAACGGGTCACGAAGACCTCCCATGGATCTGCGGCGAAAGCGGCAGTTTATTCCGGTTGCTACCTGCGGGGTACCGGACGGTTCGCCCCTCGGGGTGAGGCGGCCGGACCCCCCGCGGCCTATAACGGAGGCATGACGACCCCAGGACTGCCGCGCGAGGACATCACGGCGGCGATGGCGGCCCGGCGCGAGCTCGGCCCCGACTACGACGACGCCTTCATCGAGACGGTCGTGGACCGCATCGAGCAGGCGCTCGACGCCCGCGCCGCCGCGGCGCCGCGGCCCCGCCCGGCGCCCGCGCCGCGGTACGGCGCCGACGCCGGCGCGGGACGCGATCACAGCCTGGCCATGGCCGTGCTGTCGCTGCTCGCCGCCATCCCGCTCAGCGCGATCGGCGTCGTCAACGCCGGCCTGCCCGGCCTGCTGCTCGTCATCGCCGGCATCGTCCTGGTGAACTTCACCTACACCTTCCGCCCGCGCCGGTAGCGCCTACTTGCCGGGCTCCGGGTCGCGCGGCAGGCCGAGGATGCGCTCGCCGATGATGTTCAGCTGGACCTCGGTCGTCCCGCCGTAGATGGTCATCGCGCGGCTGAACAGCATGGCGCGGCCGACGATGCCGCTCTCGGTCATGGGGACCTCCGTCGCGGCCGCCGCGCCCTGGGCGGCCCAGCAGTAGTCGGCGACGTCCTGGTTGAACTGCACGCCGAGGAGCTTGCGGACACTGGCCTCCGCGCCCGGCTCCACGCCGTTCAGCTGCTTCAGGGTGGTGCGCAGCCCCAGCAGGTCGATCGACTGGCCCTGCGCGACGAGCTTGCCGACCTCGGCGGTGGCGACCGCGTCCAGCTCGCGGTTCCTGAAGAAGTTCAGCAGCTCGGGGACGCCCATGCCGAGCCCGCCGCCGGTCGACAGCGACACCCGCTCGTTGGACAGGGTGTTGCGCGCGACCTGCCAGCCGCGGTTGACCTCGCCGACGACCTGCTCGTCCGGGACGAAGACGCCGTCCAGGAACACCTCGTTGAACAGCGCGTCGCCGGTCAGCTCGCGCAGCGGCCGGACGTCCACGCCCGGGGCCTTCATGTCGACGAGGAAGTAGGTGATGCCGTCGTGCTTGGGCGCGTCCGGGTCGGTGCGGGCGATGCAGAAGCCCCACTGGGCGTGCTGGGCCAGGGACGTCCAGATCTTCTGGCCGGTCAGCTTCCAGCCGCCCTCGACGCGCTCCGCCTTCATCGACAGGGACGCGAGGTCGGACCCGGCGCCCGGCTCGGAGAACAGCTGGCACCAGACGATCTTGCCGCGCAGCGTCGGGCGCAGGAAGCGCTCCTTCTGCTCCTCCGACCCGTAGCGGACGAGGGACGGCACCAGCCACGCGCCGATCCCCAGGTTCGGGGCCTTGACCTTGGCGGCCTTCAGCTCCTGCTGGATGAGGATCTGCTCGACCGGCCCGGCCTCCCGCCCCCACGGCTTGGGGAAGTGCGGGACGGTCCAGCCCTCGTCGCCCATCCGCGCGGCCAGGGCGTCCTTGTCCCCGATCGCGGCCAGCTCGGCGATCTCCGCGCGGATCCGCTCGCGCAGCGGCTGGGCGTCGGCGTCGAGTTCGAGGACGACCTCGCGGCGGCCGCCGCCGAGGGCCAGCGCCGCGACCTTCGCGGCCCAGTCCTTGGACGGGCCGAGCAGCGCCCGCAGCGTGAGCGCGCGGCGCAGGTAGACGTGCGCGTCGTGCTCCCAGGTGAAGCCGATGCCGCCGAGGATCTGGATGGCGTCGCGGGCGGTCTGCACGCCGGCGTCCACCGCGATGACGGCGGAGACGGCCGCGGCGAACCCGGCCTCCTCGGCGCCCTCGTCCAGGGCGCGGGCGGCGTCCCAGGCGGCGGCGCGGGCCTGCTCCAGCGCGATCAGCGCGCGGGCGGCCTTGTGCTTGACGCCCTGGAACTGGCCGATCGGGCGGCCGAACTGCTCGCGGACCTTGGCGTAGTCGGCCGCGGTGGTCACCAGCCAGCCGGCGAGCCCGGCGGCCTCGGCGCCGAAGAGCGCGGCGGCCAGGTCCCGGACGCGGCCGGCGGTGAGGCCGTCGGCGACGCGGTCGGCGGCGACGGCCACGCCGGACGCCTCCACGGCGGCGACGCGGCGGACCCGGTCCAGGCTCGCGACCGGGGTGACGGTGAGGTCGGCGGCGTCCACCGCGACCCACTGCTCGCCGTCCTCGGCCGCGACCGGCAGGACGATCACGTCGGCGAGCGCGGCGCCGAGCACCGTCCCGGAGGTGCCGGACACCACCAGCGAGTCGCCGTCGCGGCGCCCGGTCAGCGCGCCGTCCAGCGCGACCGCCGCGGTCTTCGACCCGTCGGCGAGCGCGGGCAGCAGCTCCGCGCGCAGCTTGGCGTTGCTGGAGGCGTCGACGACCGCGCTCGCGAGGACGGTGGGCAGGAACGGCCCGGGCGCGGCGGCCCGGCCCAGCTCCTCCAGCACGACCGACAGCTCGAGCAGCCCGTAGCCCTGCCCGCCGTGCTCCTCGGGCAGGTGCAGGCCCAGCAGGCCCTGCTCCGCCAGGGCGGGCCAGAACCCGGGCCTGGTCTCCTCGTCGGCGTCCAGCACGGCCCGGACGGCCGTCGCCGGGATGTTGCGCTCGGCGAAGCCCCGCACCGATTCGGCGAGTGCCTCGTGCTCCTCGGTCAGCCCGATCGCCATGCGTAACCCTCTCTCAGACCTTTTGACCGAGATTCTAGAACAGGATTCGGGTCAGTGGGGAGTGCCGCGGGTCTCAGCCTCCCCGTGTCGCGGCGGCGTCCGGCCCGTCCGCGCGGGACGCGACCGCGCCGGGCTCGTCCGCGCCGCCCTTCTCCCCGCCGCCCTTCTCGGCGTCGGCCCGGTCCGCGCCGATCTCGCGCAGCGGCTCGCGCAGCCCGGAACGCGCGGGCCTGCGCCCGGCTGCGAGGCTCGCCGCGGTGGTGGCCGCGAGCGTCCCGGCGATCACCGCGAGGGACAGCCAGATCGGGATGTCCGGCGCCCAGGCGACACCGTACTCGTGCAGCGCGTGGAAGATCAGCTTGACCCCGATGAAGCCGAGGATGAACGCCAGCCCGTGCGCCAGGTACACGAGCCGGTCGGTGAGCCCGCCGATCAGGAAGTACAGCTGGACGAGGCCCATCAGCGCGAACGCGTTGGCGGTGAACACCAGGTACGGCTCGGTGGTCAGCCCGAAGATCGCCGGGATGGAGTCCAGCGCGAACAGCACGTCGGTCGAGCCGATCGCGATCATCACGATGGCCATCGGCGTCATCAGCCGGCGGCCGCCCGCCCGGGTGACGAAGCGGCTCCCGTCGTACTCCTCCGAGGCGGGGATGACGCGCCTGGCCCATCGCAGCAGCCGGTTCTCCTTGAACTCCTCGTCTTCGGCGCCGCCGCGCACCAGCCCGATCGCCGTCCACAGCAGGAACGCGCCGAAGACGAAGAAGACCCACGTGAAGGTCGAGATCGCCGCGGCGCCGACCGCGATGAACAGGCCGCGCAGCACCAGCGCGATCACGATGCCCGCCATCAGCACGGCGTGCTGCGCCTGCTTCGGCACCGCGAACCGCGCGAGGATGACCATGAACACGAAGAGGTTGTCGACGCTGAGGCTCTTCTCGGTGACGAACCCGCCGAAGTACTCGCCGGCGTACCGGCCGCCGGCGAACAGCCAGACGCCGATGCCGAACAGCACCGCCAGGCCGATGTAGACGGCGGACCAGAACGCGGCCCTGCGGGTGGTGAACTCCCGCGTGTCGTTGCGGTGGATCAGGAAGAGGTCGGCTGCGATGACGGCGAGGATGCCTGCGATGGTCAGGCCCCACACCAGGGGTGGGACGTTCAGCGTGAACACCTCCAGCGGACACGAACGAGCGCCGGAGGTCTCTCCCGCCCTGCAGCGAAGCGGGCCGCGGAACCCGGGCCGGCATGGGCCGGCCGTACTGACGGGAACCGTGCGCGGGGATACTCCCCTCCAATGCCTACTTCAACGCGGGCCGGCGCGGGGGCGTTCCCCTTCCGCCGGAAATCCTTCGACGCGGTTCCGAACCATGTCCCCGGTTCGAGCGTCCAAGGCTCAGCGCCGGCCGTCGGCCAGTTCCCGGTAGACGTTCGCGAGCTGGTCGACCGCGTCGTCCTCGCCCGGCAGCAGGGCCGAGCGCTCGGCGGCGGCGGAGGCCAGCCGCGCGGCGAGGGACGGGTCGTCCAGGACGCGGCTCACCGCGCGCTCCAGCGCCTCCGCGTCCCCCGGCGGCACCAGCAGCGCCGCGTCGCTCTCCGGCCCGTGCAGCAGCGAGTCCCCCGCGGGCCGTCCCGCGCCGACCATGCCGGGGATTCCGCCGACGCGGGTGGCGACCAGCGGCCGGCCGGCCCGCAGGATCTCCTGGACGACCAGCGGCTGCCCCTCCCACACGCTCGGCACGACCGCCACGTCGCACGCGGCCAGCAGGCCGGGGACGTCGGAGCGGCGGCCGAGCAGCCGGACGGGCAGGTCCTCGGCCTCGATCCGGGCGCGCAGGCCGGCCTCCAGGGGGCCGTCGCCGGCGATCGCGACGAGCGGCGGCGGGGTGCGTCCCGCCCACACGGCGGCGGCGTCCAGCAGCGTGGGCAGGCCCTTCTGCGCCGCGAGCCGCCCCACCGTGAGGATCAGCGGCCGCTCCCCCACGCCCAGCTCCGCCCGCAGGTCGGCGCGGACGGCCGGGCCCGGCTGCGCCCGCGGCGCCGGCGCGGGCACGATCGCGTGCCCCACCGACCTGGCGCCGAGCGAGCGCATCCGCTCCTCCAGGTCGGGCGAGACGCCGAGGACGCGGGTGGCGCCGCGCGCCACGACCCGCTCCAGCGCCCCGTACACGGCGGCCGTCCGCCCGCCCGCGATCACGGCGTTGTGCAGGGTGACGACGAGCGGCGGGCCGCCCCGCGAGAACCGCAGCGGCCCCGGCGCGACCCGCGCGCCCGCCGCCGCGGCGAGGGCGCCGGCCCGCAGCCCGTGCGCGTGCACGACGTCGGCGCCGCGCAGCAGCGACCGCAGCCGCGCCACCGCCTTCGCGTCCCGCACCGGGCGGGGCCGGTCGGCGAGGTCCACCTCGGCGAACGCGGCGCCGGCGGCGGTGAAGCCGAACTGCTCCTCGGTCTGCGCGGGCCCGCACACGAGCACGCGGGCGCCGCGCCCGGCGATGCCCGCCGCGACGGACCGGACGTGCCGC
Source organism: Spirillospora sp. NPDC127506 (assembly GCF_040302145.1). Taxonomy (NCBI): domain Bacteria; kingdom Bacillati; phylum Actinomycetota; class Actinomycetes; order Streptosporangiales; family Thermomonosporaceae; genus Spirillospora; species Spirillospora sp. NPDC127506. The sequence goes on from NZ_JBEORG010000037.1 coordinate 52,961, forward strand.
CCGACGCCGCCCGCGCTCGTGCCGAGGACGAGCGCGACGCGCAGCCCGTCCAGGTCCCGGTTGTCAGCCATTGCGTGTCACCTTCCGGGTGAGGACGGCGCGCAGGTCGCGGCCGTCGAGCACGAAAGCGATGATCAGGAACACCGCGCCGGCGACCAGCGCGGCGAGCGCCCCGGTCCCGACGTTGCGCAGCTCGCCGGCCGGACCGGTGCCGCCGAGGCCGAGCAGCGCGGCGACCGCGTAGCCGGCGGCGCCGCCGGCCGCGCCGCCCAGCACGCCGGCCGCGAGGGCGCGCGGGAGCCCGCGCGCGGCCGCGGCGCCCCTGGCCCGGACGAGCGTGCCCAGCAGCAGCACGCCCGCGACGGTCATCCCGGCCGCGTTGCCGACGCCGAGGGCCGCGACGACCCACTGCCGCTCGACCGACAGGACCAGCGCGACGTCGGCGCCCATCACGACCAGCCAGCCGGTCACGACCGCGGCGGCGCCCATCCGGCCCCGGTGGCACGCGTACAGGACGCGCCCGAGGTGCGCGACGAGCCCGTACCCGAGCAGCCCGGGCGCGAACGCGAGCACCGCCCGCGACAGCACCTCCTGCTGGTCGGGGTGCCCCGGGTTGAACACGGCCGCGACCGGGACGGCGACGGCGGCCAGCGCGGCGGCGCCCGCGCACGACACCAGGATCACCGCGCGGGTGGTGGACGCGGTGACCTCGTCGAACCGGTCGTGCTCCCCGGCGCTGATCCGCGCCGACAGCAGCGGGAACGCGCTGGTCGCGATCGGCACCGCGAGGATCGCCCACGGCAGCAGGTAGATCGCCCACGCGTACTGGTAGTTGGCGAGCGCGCCGCCCGTCCCCTCGTAGCTGAGCCGGACGACCAGCAGCGCCGACAGCTGCTGCGCCGCGACCGTGGCGAGGCCGGCGAGCGCGAGCCGCCGCACCCGCCGCGCCACCCCGTCCGGGAAGCGCAGCGTGGGGCGCAGCCGGAGGCGCAGCCGCCACGCCGCGATCCCGGCGGTCGCGGCCATCGCGGCGCCGCCGAGCGCCGTCCCGATCGACAGGGTCAGCTCGGCGGCCTTCGGCAGCCCCGCCAGGTCGTTCTCGTGGCCGCGGCCGAGCGGCGCGTAGGCGACGTACGCGCCGATCACCACCAGGCTCGACATCAGCGGCGCCAGCGCGGGCGCGACGAACCGGCGGTGCGACTGCAGCAGCCCGTACAGGACGACCGCCATCCCGTACATGACCATCTGCGCCGACATGATCGCGAGCATGGCGGAGCCGACGTCCACGATGTCGCCGCGCGAGCAGCCCTTCAGGTCGCCGCCGACCAGCACCTCCATGATCGGGCGGGCGCCGAGCGCCATCAGCGCCGACAGCGGCACCATCAGCACGACGATCCAGGTGAGCAGCGCCGACCCGATCCGGCGGACCTGCTCGCGGTCGCCGCGTTCGGCGGGCCCGGCCAGCACCGGCACGACCATGCTGGCGAGCGCCCCGCCCGCGACGATCTCGTAGACGATGCTGGGGAACTGCGTCGAGGTGAAGTACGCCTGGCTCAGGCAGGACGTCGTGACCGTCTGCGAGAACGCGTAGGTGCGCCCGAACCCGGCGAGCCGCGACAGGACGGTGATGACCGCGATGACGACGGCGGCGCCCGCGAGGCCGCCGGTCAGCCGGCGCGCGGGCGGGGAGCGCCGGGCCGGCGGGGACGTGTCGGGAGGGGTCACGCGCGTGGACGTTCGGCCGGGGGCCGTCCGAGGTGCCTAGGCCGGGCCCGCCGCGACGCCGTTGCCCGCCGGGCCCGCCTGCGGCGGGACGGGCGGGCGGAACGCGTCCGCGGTCGCCGGCTCGCGCGCCGCCGCGGGCGCGGGCACCGCGGCGGCGGACGGTCGGCGGCCGAGCATGTCGATGCGGTTCAGCACCGGGTTGCCCGCGATGACCTTGGTGAAGCTGACGTACTCGCTGGCGGCGTTCAGCCCGGCGACGCCCGCGAGGACGGCGAGCCGCGGCCCCCGCCCGAGCCGGGTCGCGGCGAGGCCGAGCAGCGCGCCGAGCGCGTTGGCGCCGGTGTCGCCGAGCATCGCGCGCTCCCCGAGGTCCTCGGGGAGGAGCGCGGCGGCGGCGCCGAGCGGCGCGGCGGCGACGGCGCGGCCCGGCCCGGCCAGCGCCAGCGGGGTACCGGTGATCAGCCCGACCTTGATCGCCCGGCCGGGGCGCAGGTCGAACAGGTTCATGAGGTTCGCGGACCCGGCGATGATCGCGCCGTTGACGAGCGCGTCGAACGCGCGCCCGGTGCGGGTGGGGGCGGGCGACCCGGCGATCGCGGCGGCGGTCAGCCCGGTCGCGCCGATGCCGAGGATCTTCACCGCGCCGCTGGTGACCTCGCCGCGGGCCAGCGCGGTCAGGTGGCCCTTGAACCCGCGGGACGCGCCGGACCCGGTGAGGTCGTCGTAGCCGCCGAGGACGCCGGACCCGGCGCCGGCGAGCAGCGCGGCGGCGCGCATTCGGGCGGTGGCGCCGGGGGCGAGCAGCCCGGCCGCGGCGGCGCCCGCGACGAACGCGGGGCCCTCCAGCAGCGTCACCGGCTCGCCGCGGTGGTTGGTGCGGCCCCAGACCTCCTCGCCCGGCACGCCGTGCAGCCCGGGGGGCCGACGGGTCAGCGCGGCGTAGGCGGCGCGGGCCGCCGCGGCGCCGAGGCCGATGCCCGCCGCGAGCCGCGCTCCCCTGGCGATGCCTCGTTTCATCAGGTCACCCGTTCTTCCCCGCCGGGGGCGCGGGCGAGGGCAGGTAGCCGCTCGCGCCGGCGCCCGTCCCGTACTGCCCGGACTTGCCGCCGATCTCCTGCTGCAGCGCCAGGACCGTCACGACCTGCCCGGACGCGGTGTCCACCACGTCCACGGTGGAGACCTTGTCGTCGGCGTCGGAGTCGCGCAGCGCCGCGATCAGCCCGCCCTCCTGGGCAGAGGTCGGCGGGCCACCGACGACGGTACCGCGCCCGGCGGCGTCGAGGGCGGAGGCCAGCGAGATCAGTGCCCGGTTGTCGGCGTCGCCGCCGTCGTAGGCGTACGCGGCGGCGGGCGCGACCATCACGGCGAGCGTCGCGTGCTGGCCGGGCTTGCCGCTGGTGGTGACGTACCCGGCCTCCTTGAAGCCGTTGAGGACGGCGCCGCCGACCGCGTCCTCCCGGCCGGACTCGCCGGGGTCCTTGGTGACGAGGGCGTTCGCCAGCACCGCGCCCGCCTTGTCGTAGGGGCTCGCGTCGGCGGGGAACTCGACGTCGTCGGCCTTCAGCTGCGTGGACAGCTCGTCCACGGTCGTCTGCTGGTCGTCGTCCAGGAGCTTCTTCTGGATGGTGACGCGGCCGGTGACGGCCGCGCCCGCGTTCTTCGCCAGCTCGCTGAGCTGCTCGATGCTGTCGTCGCCGGCGCCCGGGGTCTCGATGAGCACCACGGACTGGCCCTTCAGCCGGTTCTCGACGATCTGCGGCGACAGCACCTTGGCGAACTGCTCCTGCCCGTCGACCTGGTGGCGCAGGTCGCGCTGCGCGACCCGGGCCTCCTGGGCGGTCTTGGCGGCCGAGTTCGCCTGCTGGCGCAGGGTGTCGCTCACCGAGTCCGACAGGGTGGTGGAGCCCAGCACGATGCCGAGCGCCAGCGCGAGGAAGATCGCGACGATGGAGACGAGGTGGTAGCGGAAATCGATCACGTGAAGAGTCCGGTCAGCCAGAAGACGAAGGCGTGCCAGCGGTCGGCGATCAGGGGACTGATGACGTCCCCCGCCGGGGACATGGCGACGGCGGTGACGATGGCGATGAACGCGCCGAGGACGAGGAACAGCAGCGACCAGGTGGAGATGCGGCTGCGGTAGAGCCTGCTGACGCCCTTGGCGTCGACGAGCTTGCTGCCCACCCGGAGCCGGGTGAGGAAGGTGCTGGCCATGCCGGCGCGGCCCTTGTCGAGGAACTCCACCATGTTGGCGTGCGTGCCGACCGCGACGATCAGCGACGCGCCCTTGTCGTCGGCGAGCAGCATCGCGATGTCCTCGCTGGTGGCGGTGGCCGGGAAGACGACGGCCTCCTGCCCCAGCTCGCGGACGCGCTTCAGGCCGGGCGCGCGGCCGTCCCGGTAGGCGTGCACGACGATCTCGGCGCCGCAGGTCAGCGCGTCGTCGGACACCGAGTCCATGTCGCCGACGATCATGTCGGGCCGGTAGCCGGCCTCCAGCAGCGCGTCGGCGCCGCCGTCCACCCCGATCAGCACGGGCCGGTACTCGCGGATGTAGGGGCGCAGGGTCGCGATGTCCTCGCGGTAGTGGTAGCCGCGGACCACGATGAGCGCGTGCCGGCCGCTGATCCTGGTGGTGACGTCCGGGACGCCGACGCCGTCGATGAGCAGGTCGCGCTCGCGCTTGACGTACTCCATCGTGTTGGCGACGAACGCCTCCAGCTGGGACGCGAGCCCCGCCTTGGCCTCCGCCAGCGCCGTCTCGACCGACTCGCCGGTCTGCTCGGCGCCCTTGGCGACGACGTCCTCGCCCCGGTACACGGCGGGCCCCTCGACGCGCACCTGGTCGCCCTCGCGCAGCTTGGTGAAGATCTCCGGGCCGACGTCGTCCACCAGCGGGACGCCGGCCTCGATGAGGATCTGCGGGCCGAGGTTCGGGTACCGGCCGGAGATGCTCGGCGCGACGTTCACCACGGCGCCGACCTCGCACGACACCAGCGCCTCGGCGCTGACGCGGTCGAGGTCGACATGGTCGATCACCGCGACCTCGCCGGGCTGCAGCCGCTTGGTCAGGTCCTTGGTGCGGCGGTCGAGCCGGACGGCGCCGCACACCCCGGACCGGCCGTCGTCGCGGCCGCGGCCGAGCGCGAGCACGCGGCGCGGCAGCTTGCGGCCCGGTCGGACGCCCCGCTCGCCGGGCGGCTCGGCGCCCTGCTCGCCGCCTGCCTCGGCGCTGGGCTCGGTGGTGGGTGACGGCTCGTTCATCGACAACCATCCTGCCAGAGCGCGGGAGTGAACGCCGGAAACGACGACTGTCCAGGCGTGTCCGTCTGTGTACCGTCTGTAGCGTTTGCCGGGCGCGCGAGGGCCGCCCCGCGCGCCGCCGGGTCGATCGTCCCGGCCGGCTACCGCTCGTCGGCGGCCATGGCGAGCAGCTCCTCGGCGTGCGCGCGGCCGAGCTCGGAGTCCTCCAGGCCGGCCAGCATCCGCGACAGCTCCCGCACGCGGCCCTCGCGGTCGAGGGCGGTGACGCCGCTGCTGGTGACGGTGCCGTCGTCGGACTTCTCCACCAGCAGGTGCTGGTCGGCGAACGCCGCGACCTGCGGCAGGTGCGTGACGACGATCACCTGGGCGTTGCGGGCCAGCCGCGCCAGCCGCCGCCCGATCTCCACCGCGGCCTTGCCGCCGACGCCGGCGTCGACCTCGTCGAACACGAACGTCGGGACGGGGTCGGCGCCCGCGAACACCACCTCGATCGCCAGCATCACCCGGGAGAGCTCGCCGCCGGACGCGCCCTTGTGCAGCGGCAGCGGCGGCGACCCCGGGTGCGGCGCGAGCCGCACCTCGACCTCGTCGACGCCGTGCGGCCCGTAGTCGCCGGTCGGGGTCACGGTGACCGAGACGCGGGCGTGCGGCATCGCCAGCGCCGTCAGCTCCTCGGTGACCGCGGCGGAGAACCGCTCGGCGGCGCGGGTGCGGACCGCGGTCAGCTCCCCCGCCTCGGCGGCGAGCCGCTCGGTCAGCTCGGCGTGCTCGGCGCGCAGCTCCTCGATGCGGTCGTCGTCGCCCTCCAGTTCGGTGAGCCGGGCCGCCGCCGTGCGCGCCCACTCCAGCACCTCCGCGGCCGTGCCCTCCGTCCCGCCGTACTTGCGGATCAGCGCGGTCAGCTCGGCGCGGCGCTCCTGGACGGCCGCGAGCCGCGCCGGGTCGGCGTCCACCGACTCGGCGTAGGAGGCGAGGTCGGTGCCGACGTCGGAGACGAGGTAGCCGGCCTCGGCGAGCCGGTCGGCGAGCGCCGCCAGCTCCGGGTCGTGGTCGCGGACGGCGTCCAGCGCGTTGCGGGCCTGGCCGAGCAGGCTCGTCACGTTGGCCGCCTCGAACGCGGCGGACGGGTCGCCGAGCAGCGCCTCGTGGGCGGTGTCGGCGGCGCCGCGCAGCGCGTCGGCGTGGCCGAGGCGCTCCTCCTCGGCGGCGAGGTCGGCCTCCTCGCCCTCCTTCGGGTCGACCTTCTCGATCTCCTCCAGGCCGAAGCGCAGCACGTCGGCCTCCTGGGCCCGTTCGCGCGCCCGGGTCGTCAGCTCCTCCAGCAGCGCCGTGACCTGCCGGTGCCGCTGGTACGCCTTGGTGTAGGCGCGCATCGGCTTGGTCAGCGCGGCGCCCGCGTACCGGTCGAGCGCGGCGCGCTGCCGCCCGGCCTGCAGCAGCCGCTGCTGGTCGGACTGGCCGTGCACGGCGACCAGGTCGTCCGCCAGGGTGATCAGCACGCTCACCGGGACGGACCGGCCGCCGAGGAACGCGCGGGAGCGGCCCTCCGCCGACACCGACCGGCTGATGATCAGCGCGCCGTCGTCCAGCTCGCCGCCGGACTCCTCGACGCGCTCCACCGCGCGCCCGCCCGGATCGACGACGATCCGGCCCTCGACCGTCGCGCGGCCCGCGCCCGGGCGGACCCGCTGCGGGTCGGCGCGGCCGCCGAACAGCAGCCCGAGGCTGGTGACCACCATGGTCTTGCCCGCCCCGGTCTCACCGGTCACCACGTTGAAACCGGGCGACAGATCGAGCACGGCCTCGTCGATCACCCCGAGGCCCTGGATCCGCACCTCATCGACCATCGGTCGCACCGGCGTCACAACCCTCCGCAAAAGATCCCCGATCGGCGCCTGTGGAGATTATCCCTTCTGACCGCCGGACGCTCCCCCGTCCGATCCGGCGGGCCCGCCGTCCGGGACGAACTCCGGCCCCGGGCGGCCGGCGATGCCGCCGGCCGCCGGAGCGTCCCCGACCTGCGAGTCCGCCAGCGGCGGGGACGGCCGGGACGGCTGCCGGACCCGCCCCCGCCAGCCCGTCACGGGCAGCCCGAACTTGGTGACCAGCCGGTCGGTGAACGGGGTGAGGTGCAGCCGCGCGAGCCGCACCGGCTCCTGGCCGCGGCGGACCTCCACCCGCGCGCCGGGCGGCAGGTCGAGCGTGCGGCGCCCGTCGCACCACAGCACGGCGCGCGGCGTGTCCGGCAGCACCTCCACCGCGACCGACGAGCGCGGCGACACCACCAGCGGGCGGGCGAACAGCGAGTGCGCGCTGATCGGCACGACCAGCATCGCCTCCACCTCCGGCCACACCACCGGGCCGCCGGCGGAGAACGCGTAGGCGGTGGAGCCGGTCGGGGTGGCGCACACCACCCCGTCGCAGCCCCAGTTCGACAGCGGCCGGCCGTCGATCTCGGCGACGACCTCCAGCATCCGCTCCCGCTCGGCCTTCTCGATGCTCGCCTCGTTCAGCGCCCACGTCGTGCCCATGACGGTGCCGTTGCGGCGGGCGGTGACGTCGATGGTCATCCGCTCCTCGACCTCGTAGCGGCGGTCGCACACCCGGTCGACGGTGGCGGCGAGGTCCTCCCGCTCGGCCTCGGCGAGGAACCCGACGTGGCCGAGGTTGACGCCGAGCAGCGGGGTGCCGGAGGTGCGGGTCAGGTCGGCGGCGCGCAGCAGGGTCCCGTCGCCGCCGAGGACCATGACGACCTCGGCGTCGTCGGCCGCCGCGGCGGTGCTGGGCATGACCTCCACGCCCGAGCTGCCGATGTGCGGGGCCTCGTCGTCCAGGACCCGCACGCGGATCCCGGCCTGACCGAGCCGCTCGATGACCAGCTGCGCGCTGCGGACGGCCTCCGGCCGCCCGGTGTGCGTCACGACCAGCACCGACCTTTTGCTCATGCTCTCGCCCCACTCCCCGACGCGCTCCGGCGTACAGACGTCTGGACGAACGTCCCTCCCGCGGACGTTCCCGGCCCGGGCGCCCCGCGCCCGTTCTGATGTCTCTGTACGTCGCGGCGGCTCCGTCCGTTCGCGGCCCGGCCGCTCACCGCGGCCCCTCCTCGATCGCCTTGGCGAGGGCGTCCTCGTCCAGCGGCGGGGCGCCGGCGCGCAGCCACAGGAAGTACTCCACGTTGCCCGAGGGCCCCGGCAGGGGGCTCGCCGCCACACCGAGGACGCCCAGCCCGAGCGTGCCCGCGTGCTCGGCGACGCCCCGCACGGCCTCCGCGCGCAGCTGCGGATCGCGGACCACGCCCCCGGCGCCGACGCGGTCCTTCCCCACCTCGAACTGCGGCTTCACCATGACGGCGTAGTCGGCGTCCGGGGCGACGCACCTCTGCACCGGCCCCAGGACGAGCTTGAGCGAGATGAAGGAGAGGTCGCCGACGACCAGGCCGGGAGGCGGGTCGCCGAGCGTCCCGGGCCGCAGGTCGCGGACGTTGACCCGCTCCATGACGGTGACCCGCTCGTCGGTCCGCAGCGACCAGGCGAGCTGCCCGTACCCGACGTCGACCGCGTAGACGTGCGCCGCGCCCGCGCGCAGCAGGACGTCGGTGAAGCCGCCGGTGGAGGCGCCCGCGTCCAGGCAGACGCGCCCCTTGACCTCCAGCCCCTCGAACGCCTTCAGCGCGCCGGCGAGCTTGTGCCCGCCGCGCGACACGTAGTCGGGGCCGCCGGCGGCCTCCTCGACGAGGATCGCGGCGCCGGCCTCGACCTGCGTGGCGGCCTTCGCCGCGCGCCGGCCGGCGACCCGCACCCGGCCGTCGGCGATGAGCTGCCCCGCGTGCTCCCGCGACCGCGCCAGCCCGCGCCGCACCAGCTCGGCGTCCAGCCTCCGCCTGGTGCTCACCGGCGGGGGCGGAGCGCGTCGGGGAAGGCGGGACGCGGCGGCTCGGCGGGACGCGGCGGCTGGCCGGGCTCGTCCTGCCCGGCGGACGCGAGCAGCTCCTGGAGCTGCCGGTGCACGTCCTCGAAGACCTCCACGTGCTCCTGGACGGGCCGACCGCCGAGCCCGCCGAGGGCGGCCACGGCGGCGTCCACGCGCGGGTCGCCGGTGGGCTCGGGCGCCGGCACGGGCGGGAACTCGGGCTCCGGAGCCTCCGCCGCCCGGAGCGGGCCCTCCGCGTCCGGCTCCGTCTCCGGCTCCTCCGCCGGCTCCGGCCCGGCGGCCGGAGCCTCCGGCGCCTCCGCGCCCTCGTCGGACATCACGTCGACCTCCCGATCGGCCCCGGAGCACCCGCGCCGAGGCGTCTTCACCTCACCCTGAACGCTACCGCGCCGTCCCGCCCGGCCCGCCGCGGCCGCGATCCGGGCGCCGCGGGCCGTCTACCTTGGGTGGACGGGTTTTGCGGCGCCGCCGGACGGCCGTAAGATCACCGACCCGGTGTCCCGCGGCGCCGCGGGCCTCACCACCGGCTCTCCGGCCTCCCGGCGGCCGGACGGCGCGGCCGCGCCCGGGGGCCGTGGCGCGACATCGTTGCCGGACGAATGGGGAACTGCCTGATCATGGCGAGCGAGGAGGACTGCCGTGCGGCGCTGGAGCGTGTCGCGGCCCGGCTGGCGGAGGTGGACGGCGACCGGCTCGCCGAGCACGTCGTGGAGCGGACGATCAGCTGCCGCGTCGCCGACCTCGGGCTGGCCTACCGCACGCGGCTGCACGAGGGCGGCCTCGACCCGTTCGAACCGGACGGCGACCCCGGGTCGGCGCAGGTGCGGCTGACCGTGGACAGCGACGACCTCGTCGCCATGGCGCACGAGGAGCTGCACCCGGCCAAGGCGTGGGCCACCGGCCGGGTCAAGATCGAGGCGAGCATCTTCGACCTGCTGCGCCTGCGGAAGCTCCTCTAAGAAGGCCGTCTTATCTCGCCGTCTCGTCCAGGGGGCCGTCCTAGAGGGAGAGGGTCTCCAGGGCTTCGGTGAAGGCTTCGGGGGGCGGAGGGGTGTCGGTCTCCCAGGCGGCGGACGCGAGGGCGCGGAGGCCGTCATAGGGGTCGCCGGAGCCGGTGAGGGCGAACGTTCCGCCGGTGCGGCGGGCCGTCCAGCCGCGGCAGGCGTGCGCGCCGTCCTCCCGGACGACCCGCGGGTGGGGGACGAGCAGGCCGGTCAGGTCGGGGGCCAGGTAGCTGGGGCGGCGGTTCGGCGGGGCGGTGAGGGCGTGCAGGGGGTCGGTGACGCCGGTGAAGACCAGGAGGCTGTCGGCGCCGCCGTTGTGGGCGCCCTCGATGTCGGTGTCGAGGCGGTCGCCCACGACGAGGGGCCGCTGCGCGCCGGTGCGCAGGATCGACTCCTGGTGCAGGGGGCGCTCGGGCTTGCCGGTGACGATCGGCTCGACGCCGGTCGCGGCGCTGATCACGCGGAGCAGTGATCCGTTGCCGGGGCGCGGCGGGCCGTCGCCGCCGGGGATGGTGAGGTCACCGTTGGAGCCGACGAACAGGGCGCCCATGGCGACGGCCTGCGCCCCCTCCGACAGGGCCGCATAGGTGAGGCCCGGGTCGTAGCCCTGCGCGACGGCGGCGGGCCGCCCCGCCGCGGTCGACACCGGGCGCAGCCCGTGCTGGTAGAGGGCGTGGCGCAGGCCCGTCCCGCCGACCACGAGCACCTCGGCGCCCGCGGGCAGCCGCTCGGCGAGCAGGCGCGCCGCGGCCTGCGCGGAGGTCACCACGTCCGCCGGGTCGGCGGGGACGCCGACCTCGGTGAGCAGGGCCGCGACGGCCGAGGGGGTCCGGGAGGCGTTGTTGGTCACGAACGCGAGCCGCTGGCCCGCCGCGCGGGCCTTGGCGAGCGACTCCGCCGCCGCGGGGACGGGCCTGCGGCCGACGTAGACGACCCCGTCGAGGTCGAGCAGGGCGACGTCGTACGCCTCGCTCAGGGGACGGTCGCTGCCTTTCATCGCGCTCCTCATGCGTGCGATCGTACGGACGTCCTCACCGGCGAGTAGGGGCGGGTCAGCGGCGGGCGTCGAGGGTGGCCCGGGCCTGCCGCAGCGCCTTGGCGTAGTCCTGGTTGTCGGGGCGCATGGCGGCGGCCAGCGCGAGGTGCTCGACCGCGCCCTCGAAGTCGCCCAGCCGGCTGAGCGACAGGCCGAGCCCGAACCGTGCGTAGTCCTCGGCGGGCTCCTCCTCGACGATCTCGCGGAAGCTCGCGGCCGCCGCGCCGAACTGCCGGGCGCCGAACTGGGCGCGCGCGAGCGCCTCCCGGATGCTGTGCGACCCCGGCTCGGCCTCGGCGGCCCGGGTCAGCAGCTGCAGCGCGGCGGCGGCGCTGCCCGACCGCAGCAGCTCCAGGCCGCGGGTGTACCACTCGTAGACCCCGCCTCCCGGCGGGGCGGGGTGCCCGCCGGGATCGTCCCCCGGGGAATCCTCCGGACGTCCACGACCTTGACCACTCATATGGACCTCCCCTCGGATCATTACGACCGTACCCGCCGGGGCGCCGGACGCCTCCCGCCGAATACCATGCCCGGCGTGGACGACGACCTCCCCTCCGGCGCCGGGCCGGAGGAGTTCAGCGCCCGGATCTTCGGGACGGCGGGGCCGCGCACGGGCGCCGGCCTGGCGCTGTCCCCGTTCCGCGGCGTCCGGTTCGTCCCGGAGGTGGCCGGGGACCCGGCGGCGGTGACCATGCCGCCCTACGACCTGATCGACGAGGCGGCGGCGCTGCGGCTGCTGGCGGGCGGCGGGCACAACATCGTCCGGCTCAACCTGCCGCGCGCCGCCGGGGAGAGCTACGCCGCGGCGGGCGAGCGGCTCCGCCGCTGGCTGGACGAGGGCGCCCTGGCGGTCGACCCCGAGCCGGCCCTCTACGTGTACGAGGCGGCCCGCGGCGCGGCGGTCCTGCAGCGCGGCCTCATCGGCGGGCTGGGCCTGCGCGCGGAGGCGGACGGGGTCGTGCTGCCGCACGAGAACGTCTTCCCCGGCCCGGTCCGCGACCGGCTCGCGCTGATGACGGCCGCGAACGCCAACCTGGAGCCGATCTTCCTGGTGTACGAGGGCGGCGGCGACGCGGCCCGCATCGTCGACGACGCCGCCGCGGCCGCGCCGCTCGTGGAGTTCGACGCCGACGACGGGCTGACGCACCGGCTGTGGCGCATCACCGACCCCGCCGCGCACGCGCGGATAGCCGCCGACCTGCGCGACAAGCAGGCCCTCATCGCGGACGGCCACCACCGCTACGCCACCTACCGCGCCCTGCAGGCGCGCCACCACGCGGCCGGCGACGGCCCCGGGCCGTGGGACGAGGGGCTGGCGCTGCTGGTCGACTCGACGCGGTATCCGCCGCACCTGGGCGCGATCCACCGCGTCCTGCCCGGCCTGCGCCCCGACGACGCGGTCGAGAGGGCGCGGAAGGCGTTCCGCGTGACCGACTTCCCGGACGAGGCGCCGGCCCTCGAAGCGCTCGCCGCGGCGGACGGCCCCGCCTTCCTCCTCGGCGGCGGCGACTCCCTCTGCCTCCTCACCGACCCGGACGAGGACGCGCTCGCGCACTCCAGGCCGTCCGGGCACTCCGAGCGCTGGTGCGGGCTCGACACCGCCGTGCTGGACTACCTCCTCATCGGCGCCCTGTGGGAGGTCCCGGAGAACGAGAACGCCATCGAGGTGGTGCACGACGACCCGTCCGCCGCCATCGCCCGCGCCCGGCGCTCGGGCGGCACGGCGGTCGTGCTGAACCCGCTGAGGGTCGAGGACGTGCTGGCCGTCGCGGGCGAGGGCGAGCGCGTCCCGCGCAAGTCGACGTCGTTCGGGCCGAAGCCCCGCACCGGTCTCGTCCTGCGGCTTCTCGACCCGGACGCCTCCGAGAGGCCATGATCGGGGAATGGACACCGCGACCACGATCACACCGCTCGGCGGGGACGTCTACGAGATCGACACCCGGATGGCCGGCTACCGCGGCATCACCGCCGGATACCTCATCCTGTCCGACCGGCCGTGCCTGGTGGAACCCGGCACGTCCGGTTCGGCGCCCGTGGTGCGGGCGGCGCTGGCGGAACTGGGCGTCGGCGCGGACGACCTGGCGACCGTGGTCGTCACCCACATCCACCTCGACCACGCGGGCGGCGTCGGCGACATCGCGGAGATGTACCCGCAGGCCGAGGTCGTCGTCCACGAGAAGGGCGCGCGGCACCTGGCCGACCCGTCGCGGCTCATGCGCAGCGCCCGCATGGTCTACGGGGACAGCCTCGACACGCTGTTCGGCGAGTTGAAGCCGACGGACGCGGCCCGCATCCGCGCCGTCGAGGACACCGGCGTCGTCGACCTCGGCGGCGGGCGCCGGCTGGAGTCGCACTACTCCCCCGGCCACGCCAAGCACCACGTCGGACTGATGGACTCCCAGACCGGCGACCTGTACGTGGGCGACGCCGCCGGCATCTACATCCCGGAGACCGCCGACGTGAAGCCCGCCACGCCGCCCCCCGACTTCGACCTGGGCACCGCGCTGGAGTCCCTCGGCAAGTTCCGGTCCCTGGGCCCGCAGCGGCTGCTGTTCGCGCACTACGGTCCCGTCACCGAGGTGGACGACACGCTCGAACGGTCGGCGGAGGAGCTGCGCGTCTGGGTGGACGCCGTCCAGGACGCCAAGGACGAGGGCCTCGACCTCGACCACGCCGTCGCCATGGTCGTCGACCGGACCAAGCACCGCTACGCCGTGTCGGCCGACGACGTCGACCCCGACCTGGTCGCCCGGTACGAGGTGCTGAACAGCGCCGACAGCAACGTCGCCGGCATCCTGCACTCCCTCAGCCGGCACGCCTGACCCTCCGGCGCCCCCGGACCCGCGGCGGGCCGGGGAACGCGGGGCCGCGCGGTCAGCGGCGGAACGGGCCGGTCACCTCGAACGTGCAGCCGTCCGTCCCGGCGATGAAGCCGCTCTTGCCGCGCTGGGACGAGAAGTACAGGCGCGACCCGTCCGGGCTGAACGCGCACCCGGTGATCTCCGACTCGTCGTGGCCGACGACGCACAGGAACGGCGCGACGACGCCGTCCGCGGTGATCACGTTGATCTCCATGTTGTCGCCGTCCTCGGCGACGTACAGCTCACCGGACGCCGTGGCCGTCACGGCGTCGACGCCGTGCAGGGGCGCCTCGCCGCCGGTGACGAGGTCGTCGTCGTAGGCGATGTCCAGCCGTTCGCCGGCCGCGTCGTACGCCCACACGCGGTTGTCGCCCTTGGTGGTGAAGTAGCAGACACCGTGCGTGTAGTAGCAGCCTTCGCCGCCGTCGAAACGCATGGCGCCCGCGACCTGATCACGGGTCGGCGTGAACCAGAACTGCGGGCTGGGCACCTTCGCCCAGGTGACGGGGCCGGTCCCGGAGCCGACCAGGACTTCGAGCGTCCCGGACGACAGGTCGCCCCACGTCTTGGGCCGGAACCGGTAGAAGCAGCCGTCGCCCTGGTCCTCGGTGAGGTAGACGACCTTGCGGACGGGGTCGGACGCGGCGGCCTCGTGCTTGAACCTGCCCATCGCGGGACGCGGCACCGCCGCCTTCTGCCCGCGCGGGTCGGTCTCGTAGACGAGGCCGAAGTCGTGCTCCTCGCACGACAGCCACGTGTTCCACGGCGTCGCCCCGCCCGAGCAGTTCAGCGTGGTGCCGTTCAGGATCCGGTACGCGGACGTCACCTTCCCGGACGCGTCGAACCGCACGGCGGACACGCCGCCGACGATGGGCACCTCCGAGTTGCTGACGTAGATCCAGCCGTCCCCGTCGGGGAAGCACGCACCGCCGTCGGGCGCGGGATGCCAGGTGTGCCGCGTCCCCTCGACGCGCTGCAGCGACCGCGCCACGATCCGGCTGGTGAACCCGTCGGGCAGCTGCACCCCGTTGCCGTCCGCGGCCCGCAGCGGACCGTACGGGCTCGGGCCCGGCTGTGCGGGCCCCGAGGCGAAGGCCCGCTGCCACAGGGCTCCGGAGAAGGCCGTCGTGCCGCCCGCGACGGCGGCGGCGCGCAGGAACGTGCGTCGGTTCAGGGCCATGGCTCTCCTCAAGGAGTCGTTCCCCGCCGGACGTGTCCGGCGGCCCCCCGAACGGCGCGGTCCCGTGAATATCCGGGAAACCTACCCGCCAGTCAAGTACCGGTGGTCAGGCTCCCGGCGGGGGCTGCTCCTCCTCCGCCTGCTTCGGCTCCAGGAACACCGCCGGCGCCTGCGGGACGTCCTCGTCGGGCGCCTCCGCGACCTCCGGCTCCGCAGGCTGGAACGCGATGTCCGTCGCCGCCATGGGCTCCGGGGGAGCCTGCTCCTCAACGGCATTGCCGTCGCCGGTGGCCTCGGCCGCGCCGCCGGTGGCCTCGGCCGCGCCGCCGGTGTCCGCGCCGCCGGTGTCCGCGCCGCCGGTGTCCGCGTCGCCGGTGTCCGCGTCGCCGGTGTCCGTGTCGCCGGTGTCCGTGTCGCCGGCGGCACCGGCCGCTTGGGCGTCCTCTTCCTCGGTGTCGAGGATGTGGAGCCCTTCGATCTCGGCGTAGCGTTCGGCGGCGTCGGTCTCGCCGTCGCGGTCGGCGGCGGCGGCGCGCGCGAACCAGTCGGCGGCCTCGTCCGCCCGCCCGGCCTCGGCGAGCGCGTCCGCGTAGGCGTAGAACAGCCGCATCGACCACGGCCGGAGCCGCCGGTCCCGCAGCTCGGGGATCTGCAGGGTGACGACGGCCGCGTCGAACTGGCCCATGTCGCGGCGGACGCCGGACTCCACGATGCGCAGCTCGACGCGTCCGGCCGTGTCGAGCTTCTCCGCCTCCGGCGACTTGATCAGGTCGAGGGCGCGTTCGGGGCGGCCGAGGCCGCGCTCGCAGTCGACCATCACCGGCAGGTAGGTGTCGTCGCCGGCGCCGAGCCGCCGCGCGGCCCTGAGCTCGGCGAGCGCCTCCGCCCATTCGCCCGCGTGGTACGCCGCGATCCCGGCCGCCTCCCGGACGATCCCCACCCGCGACGCCAGCCGCCGCGCGGCCTTCGCGTGCCTATAGGACTGCTCCGGCTCGTCTTCGGACAGCCGCCCCGCCATCACCAGGTGGCGCGCGACCTTGGCCGCCAGGTCCTTCGGGAGCGTGCGCAGCTCGACCCGCGCGTCCGCGTCCAGCTCCTCGCCGGTGACGTCGTCCGGCAGCAGCGGCTCGTCGTACCGGGGGCGCTCCCGCTCCTCGGTGCGCGGCCGCGCGTCCCGGCGGTCGCGCGGCGGCCCGTAGGGGCGTCCGCCGTCCTGCGGGCGCTTCGGCCCGCGTCCCTTGAAGGGCCCGCCCCGGTCTCCCGGACGTCCTTCGCGCTTGCCTTCGAACCGCCGCCCTCCCGGACGGTCGTCGCGGTCCTTGAACCGGCGGTCCTGACGCCGGCCCTCGAACCGGCGCTCGCCCTGGCCGCCGCCGGCCTGCGGACCGCCGGGACGCCCATCGCGCCGCGGCCCCGCTCCCTGGCCCTGGCGGGGGCCGCGGGCTCCGCCGAACCTCTCCTCCCGGCGTTCGCCCGGCTTGCCCCGACCGCCGCGGGGGCCGTCGAAGCGCCGTTCGCCGGGCTTGCCCCGGCCGCCGCGCGGACCGTCGAACCGGCCGCCGCCGCGCTCGCGACGATCGTCGGAGCGTCCCTCCCCGGACTTGGGGCGCCGGTCATCGGAGCGCTTGAACGGGCGGCCCGGTTTCCGGTCGTCGCGCTTACCGCGGAAATCCCGATCCTTTCGGCCACCGCCGCGGTCGCCGGAACCGCCCGGGCCGCCACGGGCATCGCCCCCGCGACGGGGCGGAGAGTTCCGCCGCCCGCCATCGCCCCGCCGCTCGCGGCTCTCGTCGCCGCGGCCCTCGTCTTCCGCGCTCATCACGTCCGTCACTGTTCTTGATGGTGATTCGTGGATACCCGCAGCCTACTTTGGCGGGGCCGTGACATGCGTCGAGGGCCGCCCCGCAAATCGGGGCGACCCTCGACCAATTCAAGTCCGGCGGCGTCCTACTCTCCCACACAGTCTCCCATGCAGTACCATCGGCGCTGAAGGGCTTAACTTCCGGGTTCGGAATGGGACCGGGTGTT
>NZ_JBEORG010000038.1:0-66575 GCF_040302145.1 Spirillospora sp. NPDC127506
ACTGGACCCGCAAAATGATCGAGATCCGGCAGCGCCACCCCGTCTTCGGCGTCGGCTCCTACGTCGAACTGTCCGCCTCCAACCCCTCCGTCCTGGCCTTCACCCGCGAGATCCACAATGGGGACACCAACCAGTGGGGCGGCATGGACACCGTCCTCTGCGTGAACAACCTCTCCCGTTTCCCGCAGCCGGTCGAGCTGGACCTGCGGCGCTTCCGGGGCTCCGCGCCGATCGAGTGCATGGGCGGCGTGCAGTTCCCCGCGATCGGCGACCTGCCCTACCTGCTGACCCTGCCCGGGCACGGTTTCTACTGGTTCCTGCTTCCACGGGCGCCCGGGGAGAGCGAGCCGGGCGAAGGAGTGATGTAGCCGTGCCGCCGCCCGATCCTTCCCTCGTCCGGCTCCTGGCCGACTGGCTGCCCCGGCAGCGGTGGTTCGGCGGCAAGGACCTCCCCATCGACGAGCTGTCCATCGGCACCGCCACCGAGCTGCGCTCCGGCGATCCCGCCCTGCACCACCTGATCCTCGACGTCCGGCAGAACGGCGCCACCGACCACTACCAGCTGCTGCTGGGCGTCCGCCGCGAACTGCCCGACCGGCTGGTGTCCAGCGTGATCGGGCGGACGTCCGGCGACCCGGCGGTCACCGGGCACGTCTACGACGCCGTCCACGACCCGGATCTCACCGGCGTCCTCCTCGACTTCATGGCGGACGAGACGGCCGTCGGGCCGCTGCGGTTCCGCCGCGCCCCCGGCACCGGCATCCGCACCGGCCTGGAGGGCCTGCCGTCCTCGGCCGAGCAGAGCAACACCTCGCTGATCTTCGGCGACGCCTACATCTGCAAGCTGTTCCGCCGCCTGTCCCCCGGCGTCAACCCCGACCTGGAGGTCAACCTCGCGCTCACCCGCCGCGGCTGCGAGCACGTCCCGGCCGTGCACGGCTGGATCGAGCTGGACCCGGGCGCGGACGGCGGCGGCGAGCCGGTCACGCTGGCGCTGCTGTCGGAGTTCCTGCGCACCGGGACGGACGGCTGGCAGCTCGCCCTCACCAGCGTCCGCGACTGGTTCGCGCAGCCGGCGCCGCCGGGGCCGGCCGCCGAGCCGACGCCGAGCGACGCGGGCCGCGCCGGCGGCGACTTCGCCGCCGAGGCCGAGCGGCTCGGCGCCGCCACCGCGCAGGTGCACCGCGACCTCGCCGCCGCGTTCGGCGTGACGTGGACGCCGCCCGAGGTGCTGCGGGACATCGTCTTCGGGATGAACGAGCAGCTCGACCAGGTCTGCGCCGACGTCCCGGAGCTGCGCCCGCACGCGCACGCGATCCGCGAGGTGTTCGACCGGGTCGCGGCCGAGGCGGCGCCGCTGCCGTTCCAGCGGATCCACGGCGACTACCACCTCGGCCAGGTCATGCGCACCGACGCGGGCTGGTACCTGCTCGACTTCGAGGGCGAACCGGCCCGCGACCCCGCGGCGCGCCGCGCCCTCGGGCACCCGCTGCGCGACGTCGCCGGGATGCTGCGCTCCTTCGAGTACGCGGCGCGGTTCCTGCTCGCGCGGGAGGCGGACCTGCCCGGCGACAGCGCCGACGCGCTGGAGCAGCGGGCCCGGACGTGGGCGGAGCGGAACCGGGCGGCGTTCTGCGACGGGTACGCGGCGGCCGGCGGGCCCGACCCGGCCGCGCACGAGGCGCTCGTGCGGGCGTTCGAGTTCGACAAGGCCGTCTACGAGGTCCGGTACGAGGCGCGGAACCGGCCCGCCTGGCTGCCCGTCCCGCTGAAGTCCCTGAGCCGGCTCGCGGGCTGACCGCCCCGGACGCTCCGGGCCGGACGCTCCGCCCCGGACGCTCCGCCCCGGACGCTCCGGGCCGGCGTCACAGGTCGATCGAGTAGTCGAGGACGACGCGGTCGGCGGGCAGCACGATCTCGCGGCAGACCTCCATCACGCCGGCGCGCGCCAGCATCCGGCGGGTGATGCCGAGGACCGGCACGCCGCCGCTCATCCGGAGCGTCTCGGCCTCCTCGGGGGTCGGCATGCGGGACCGGACGGCCTCCTCCACCCGGATCGGCGGATGCCCGAGGTAGGCGAGCTGCGCGAGCGTCCCGCCGGGCCACGGCTCGCGCGCCGGGTCGGAGACCGGCGTGCCGCCGACGAGGTCCCACGGCAGGTAGTTGACGGAGATCTGCTGCGGCTCGCCGCGCGCGTAGAACACGAACCGGCGGCGCAGCAGCTCGGTGCCGGCCGGCAGCTCGAACAGGGCGCCGAGCTCGCCGTCCGCCCGCACCCGGGTGAACTCCTTGTCGAGCCGGTACTCCGCCCAGGTGATCTTCTGGTCGCGGGTGAAGGTGGTCTCGGGGACCGCCAGGGGGCGGGTCACCGCGCGGTACCGGTCCATCGCGACGCGGCGCGCCGGCGGGACGACCTTGACGAGGGTGCCGCCGCCGCGGCGGGTCTCGACGAGCCCCTCGCCGCGCAGCAGCGCGACCGCCTGGCGGATGACGATCTCCGAGACGCCGTGCGCCTCGCACAGCTCCGCGATGGTCGGCAGCCGGGTCCCCGGCGGCAGGCTGCCGTCCCGGATACCCTCCCGCAGCGTGTCGGCGATGCGCAGGTAGGCGGGGCGGTCGGGCACCGGCGTCACCTCCCAACTCGGTTGCCGCGCGTTCGAACCGCGTTCGACCTGACGTTCGATCCCGGTTGGTCCCTCCTTGCCATCCCTGCCCCGCGGGCGCTATCCGCGAGGGCACGGTCCGCTTACGGACAGCTTGACACCTCTTAGGCCAAGTAAGACTTTTGTATACAGAAGAACGGCCTTGGGGAAGGGACGACCTTGATGGGCGACTTCGACGAGTTGAAGGCGGCCATCGAGGAGGAGTTCCCGGGTTGGCAGGTGTGGCGCAGCGACGCGGGACGCTGGTACGCGACCCGCAGCGGCGACCTCAGCGACGCCGAACTCCAGGCGGGATGTGCGATGACGGTGGCCGCGGACGACCCGGCGGGGCTGCGCGGCCTGCTCGCCGAGCAGACCCGCCAGGGACGCGGGGACACGTGAACGTGCGCGATGGGGAGCAGCGCGGCCCGGTCCGCGAGCGGGGGCGGACCGGGCCGGGATGCGCCGATACGGCAGGTACCTGTGTCGCTGAGGTGACACAGGAGTGGATCCCAGGGGGGTGGGGTCGGTGTCACCCCTGGGGCGAGGCGGCCGTTCCCCGGAAGGACGGGGCCCGGTAGGACGCGGGCCCGGCGGACGTGGCCGCACGGGCGGCGCCATCCGGCGCGACCCCACGACGAAAGAGTCGAGCCGCCCGTGCGGCCGCAACCGGCCGGAGCCCGGCCGCGAGCCCCGCCGAGTGCCCGCCGCCGACCCGCGCCGAGCCATCCCGATCATGAACGTCAAGCTCGTGGAAACAGGTCGGCCCGGCATGTGAGACCGGCGCTTCTCGGGGCACCTCTACAGGGGTGAAAGCTCAGTGACGGGAGGCCGTGAGGTCATGGCACGGGTGACGCGCGCGGAGATCGACCGGCTCGTCGGCGGCGACCACCACGATCCGCACGGCGTCCTCGGGGCGCATCCGGGCAAGGACGGCGTGACGGTGCGCGCGCTGCGGCCGCTCGCGGAGAAGGTCGAGGTCGTCCTGCCGAACGGGGAGCGGCATCCGCTGCGCCACTTCCACGAGGGGCTGTTCCGCGCCACGCTGCCGGCGGACGCCTCGTTCGCGGACGGCGACGAGAGCAAGGCGCCGCTGGCCGTCCCCGACTACCGGCTCGCCGTCACCTACGGGGACGGCATCGAGACGATCCAGGACGACCCCTACCGGCACCTGCCGACGCTCGGCGAACTCGACCTGCACCTGATCGGCGAGGGGCGGCACGAGGAGCTGTGGCGGGCGCTCGGCGCGCGGGTCCGCTCCTACGCGTCCGCGTTCGGCACCGTCCACGGGACGGGGTTCGCGGTGTGGGCGCCGACGGCGCGCGGCGTGCGCGTGGTCGGCGACTTCAACCACTGGGACGGCCGCGCCCACCCGATGCGGTCGCTCGGCTCCACCGGCGTCTGGGAGCTGTTCGTCCCGGGCGTCGGCGACGGCATGTGCTACAAGTACGAGATCCTCGGCGCGGACGGCGTGTGGCGCACCAAGGCCGACCCGATGGCGCAGTGGGCGGAACGCCCCCCGGCGACGGCGTCCCGCGTGTTCACCTCGTCCTACGAGTGGGCCGACGGCGACTGGATGGACGGCCGCAAGGACCGCGACTGGCTGCACGAGCCCATGAGCGTGTACGAGGTGCATCTCGGGTCGTGGCGTCCCGGGCTCGGCTACAGGGAGCTCGCCGAGGAACTCACCGAGTACGTGCGCGACATGGGGTTCACGCACGTCGAGCTGCTGCCGGTCGCGGAGCACCCCTACGGGCCCTCGTGGGGCTACCAGGTGACGTCCTACTACGCGCCGACCGCGCGGTTCGGGAACCCGGACGACTTCCGCCACCTGGTCGACCGCCTCCACCAGGCGGGTATCGGCGTCATCATGGACTGGGTGCCGGCCCACTTCCCCAAGGACGAGTGGGCGCTGGCGCGGTTCGACGGCACCGCCCTGTACGAGCACGACGATCCGGCACGCGGCGAGCACCCCGACTGGGGGACGCTGGTGTTCAACTTCGGGCGCGCCGAAGTCCGCAACTTCCTCGTGGCGAACGCGTCGTTCTGGCTGGAGGAGTTCCACATCGACGGGCTGCGCGTGGACGCCGTGGCCTCGATGCTGTACCTCGACTACTCGCGCAACGAGGGCGAGTGGTCGCCGAACATCTACGGCGGCCGGGAGAACCTGGAGGCCATCTCCTTCCTGCAGGAGATGAACGCGACGGTCTACAAGCGCAACCCCGGCATCATGACGATCGCGGAGGAGTCGACGGCGTGGCCGGGCGTGTCGCGCCCGACGCACCTCGGCGGGCTCGGCTTCGGGTTCAAGTGGAACATGGGCTGGATGCACGACACGCTCGAATACCTGCGCCACGAGCCCGTGTTCCGGCACTACCACCACAACGAGATCACGTTCTCGCTGGTGTACGCGTTCTCGGAGAACTACGTCCTGCCGCTGTCGCACGACGAGGTCGTCCACGGCAAGGGGTCGCTGCTGAGCAAGATGCCGGGCGACGCCTGGCAGCAGTTCGCCGGGCTGCGCGCCCTGCTCGCCTACATGTGGTCGCATCCCGGCAAGCAGCTGCTGTTCATGGGGCAGGAGTTCGGGCAGGGCGCCGAATGGGCGGAGGAGCGCCCGCTGGACTGGTGGCTCCTCGACAACGCCGCCGAGGGCGCCAACCACCTCGGCCTGCAGAAGCTCGTCCGCGACTTGAACCGCACCTACCGGGGCGAGCCCGCGCTGTGGACGCGCGACAGCGACCACGAGGGGTTCCGCTGGATCGACGGCAACGACGCGGGCGGCAACACCCTCTCCTACCTGCGCTACGGGACGCCGCGGGACGGCGGCGACCCGCCGGTCATCGCGTGCGTCGTCAACTTCGCCGGGAACCCGCACGAGGGCTACCGGCTGGGCCTCCCCCGCGCGGGCGGCTGGCGCGAGGTGATCAACACCGACGCCTACGAGTACGGCGGCAGCGGGGTCGGCAACATGGGCCGCGTCGAGGCGGCCGGCGACCCGTGCCACGGGCTGCCCGCGTCGGCGGTGCTGCGCGTCCCGCCGCTCGGGGCCGTCTGGCTGGTGCCCGAGTAGCCTCGCGTGAATAGGGTGGGCGCATGCAGCGCCTGCACATCGTCCCCGGCCAGTTCACGGTGGAGCACCTGCCGCACGCGACGTTCCCCGAGGACGACGAGTGGATCGCGCTGGTGCGGGCCCCGGAGGGGCTCACCGTCGTGCGGGACGCGTCGCCGTACGCGGAGACCGAGCGCTGGGCCGGCTTCTACGGCGACGCCGCGCACGGCCTGGACGCGCCGGGCATGCTGGCCGCGATCGTGGGGCCGCTCGCGGACGCCGAGGTGCCCGTCTTCGTCGCGTCGACCTACCACGCCGATCTGGTGCTCGTCCCGGAGCACCGGCTGAAGGAGGCGACGGCGGCGCTCCGTGACGCCGGCCACCGCGTCGAGGTCTAGCCGCCCCTCTTCCGCAGGCGCCCTCTTCCACGGGCGCCCTCTTCTACAGGCGTTCGAGGAGCCAGCGCGGGCCGGTGACGGCGGCGCCGGCCTCCTCGCAGCGGGCGCGCAGCTCCCGGTCGGCGGTGACCACCAGGTGCGCGGTGTCGGGGCCCGCCTCCCGGACGAGGTCCACGATCCGGTCGTCGCCGCTGCCGGGCGCCGCCACGACCCTCACCCCGTCGGACGGCTCGTCCGCGATCCGCCGCGCCGCGCCCTCCACGACCATGACGACCTCGGGGAAGCAGCGGTCGAACGGGACGGCGCCCGCGGGCAGGCCCCGCACGCCGCCGCCCAGCGCCTTCAGGTCGTCGCGGAGCCGTGCGTTCGCCGCCGCGCGGTCCTTCCACCAGCCGTCGGCGCGGGCGCCCACGACGTTCGCCGCGTCCACGACGAGGACGAGGCCCTTCATCGCGTCCTGCAGGCGGGGCCACGACCGGGCGAACGGCTCGAACAGCTTGCGGCCGGGGACCTCTTCGAGCCGCACCCACTCCGCCCGGCGCGTCTCCCGCGACGCGGGCCCGACGGGGATGCGCTCGGGCAGCGACCCGAGGACGGACGTGTACGACCAGCCGCCGTGGTCCTCGACGCGGGTGCCGTGCACGTTCACCACCGCGGTGTCGAGCGTGCACTCCTCGGCGGTCTCGCGGAGCGCGCCCGTGACGGCGTCCTCGTGGCTGTGCAGCGCGCCGCCGAACATGCCCCACGTCCCGCCGCCGATGCCCCACCACGCGCGCTGCTGCAGCAGGATCCACACCTGGCCGCCGGGGTCGCGGTGGTAGGCCAGCAGGCCCGCCGCGCCGAACCGCCCCCAGTGCGTGTGGCCCTGCCCGCAGCCCGCCCAGCCGTCGCCGTCTCCCATGCGTCCGAGGTTAGCGCCGGACGGGCCCGCGCCGGATGCCCGTGATGAACGGCACAGTGCCGCCCCCGCGGCCACCGAATACCATTCGAAGATCACCGTGACCAGGGAGATCGAGTTGAGCGTCGACGCGAGCGCGGAGGCTCTGCATGAGGCCGCCGAACTGTGGGACACGCTGTCCGGCGCCGGATTCATCCAGGCGATCGCGGACGGGAGGGTCCCGGAGTTCTCCGACATCGGCGACTACATCGGGCAGGCGGTGCGGTCCGCCGAGCCGGGCCGGGTGGAGATCGCGTGGACGCCCGAGGACAAGCTCTGCAACCCCGGCGGCGTCGTCCACGGCGGCTACATCGCGATGATCCTCGACAACGCGGTCTGCATGGCGGCGAGCAGCACGTGCGACCGCTTCATGCCGATGCTCACGCTCAACCTGAACGTGGACTACCTGCGCAGCGTCCGGGCCGGCCGCGCGTACACGGTCACCGGGACGTGCCTGCACCCCGGCGGCACCCGCATGGTCTCCAACGCGCTGATCACGGACGCGGACGGCCGCCCCGTCGCGCAGGCGTCCGCGAGCGTGATCCCCAACAAGGCGTTCGCGCGCTGACCCCCGCGTCCGGCGGGATCCGGCCGGACCCGGGGCGCGGGAAGGGCCGCGGGCGAACGCATAGGCTGGTGCCATGGTGGATCCCGGCACAGTCGTCAACGTGATCAAGCAGGCCCGCGACCGGCGGACGGCCCCGCTGATCCTCGAACTCGACCTCACCGAGGGCATCGTGGAGACCCCGCCGGCCGACCCGGTCTCGGCGATCCTGTCCATGCGCCGGACGAACCTGCGGGACGTCCTGGACGGGCTGCGCCGCGCACGCTCCGACAGCCGGGTGCGCGCCCTGGTCGTGAAGGTCTCCGGCGGGATCGGGCTGGCGCTCGTCCAGGAGCTGCGCGAGGCCGTCCAGGCGCTGCGGGAGGCGGGCAAGCTCACCGTCGCGTGGGCCGAGACGTACGGCGAGGGCGGGCGCGGCACCGTGCCGTACTACCTCGCCACCGCCTTCGACAAGATCTACCTGCAGCCCACGGGCGAGGTCGGGCTGACCGGCATCGCGCTGGAGGAGCCGTTCTTCGCGGGCGCCCTGGAGAAGGCGGGCATCCAGCCGCGGTTCGGCAAGCGCCACGAGTACAAGACCATGGCGAACACGTTCATGGAGAAGACCTACACGCCCGAGCACGAGGAGTCGTCCCGGCGGCTCGTCACCTCGCTCGGCGAGCAGATCACCGCCGGGGTCGCCGCCGCCCGCGGCCTGCCCGAGGAGAAGGTCCGCGAGCTGATCGACCGCGGCCCGTTCCTCGCCGACGAGGCCCTGGCGGAGAAGCTCGTCGACCGCCTCGCCTACCGCGACGAGGTCTACGCGGCCCTCCGCGAGGAGTTCGGCGAGGACGCGCAGCTCCGCTTCGTCTCCCGCTACAACCGCGCGCACGGCCTCGCGAGCCGCCTCCCGCAGCCCGGCAGGCAGGACATGGTCGCGCTGATCAACGGGCACGGCCCCATCCGGCTCGGCCGCAGCGGCCGGGGCGGCCCGCTGCCGGGCTCCGGCCCCGCGATGGGCTCCGACACGATCGGCGCCGCGTTCCGCGCCGCCGTGCGGGACGACCGCGTCAAGGCCATCGTGTTCCGGGTGAACAGCCCCGGCGGCTCCGCCGTCGCGTCCGACGCGATCTGGCGCGAGGTGGTCCTCGCGCGCCGCGCCGGCAAGCCGGTGATCGTCTCCATGGGCAACGTCGCCGCGTCCGGCGGCTACTACGTGTCGATGGCCGCGGACACCATCGTCGCGCAGCCCGGCACGCTCACCGGCTCGATCGGCGTCGTCGTCGGCAAGGCCGTGGTGAGCGGCCTGCTCGACCGGGTCGGCATCGGGCTCGGCGCCGTCGCCGACGGCGACCACGCCCGCATGCTCAGCGCCACCAAGGACTTCAGCGACTCCGAGTGGGAGCGCGTCAACGCCTCCCTCGACCGGATCTACGACGACTTCACCGCGAAGGTCGCCGAGGGCCGCGACCTGCCCCGCGAACGGGTCCACGAGCTGGCCCGGGGCCGCGTCTGGACCGGCGCCGACGCCAAGGACAACGGCCTCGTCGACGAACTGGGCGGCATCGACACCGCGCTCGACCTGGCGCGCAAGAAGGCCGGCCTCGCCTCCGACGCGCCGATCCGGGTCTACCCGCACACCTCGCCGCTGGAGCGGCTCCGCCCGCCGGAGTCCAGCGAGGACCGCACCGCCGCGTCGGCCCGCTTCGACGGCTGGGGCTCCCTCGGCGGCCTCGCCGCCCGCCTGGGCCTGCCCGCCGCGGGCCCGCTCACCCTCCCGGGCGCCTGGGAGATCCGCTGAGCGCCGACTTCGTCGAGGCGGTCGCGGGCTTCGCCACGGGCGTCGTCGTCCTGACCGTGCGGGACGGCCGCGACGACCTCGGCACGACGGTGTCCTCGTTCATGTCCGTGTCCCTGGACCCGCCGATGGTGCTGGCGAGCGTGGCGTCCTCGTCCTACCTCTCGGAGGTCCTGAACCGCCGCCCCCGCTGGGCCGCGACGATCCTGTCGTCGTCCCAGCGCGCCCTGGCGGGCCGCTTCGCCGCCGAGGGCCGCCCGAGCGCCCGCATCCTCCTGGCCGCCGAACCGCACCACCGCGGCGGGCATTCGGACGCGCTGATCCCCGAGACCGGGGTCTCCGCCCTGGAATGCGAGACCCGCCAGACCATCGAGGCGGGCGACCACACCCTCTTCGTCGCCGAGGCCCTCTCGACGGACTACATCACCCGCGGGCAGAAACCCCTGATCAGAGTCAACCGCCGCTACCTCTCCCCGGACTGACCGCCCCGGGCCCGGCGACGGCGGCGAGCCCGCGGCGGCCGCCGAGGAGAGCGGGGCCGCCGGGTCAGGACTTCGGGAGGCGCTCCAGGAAACCGCGGAGGTCGTCGGCGTGCTCCTCCTCCTGCTCCAGGATGCGCTCGAAGACGCGCTTGGTCGTCGGGTCGCCGTCGCCGAGCCACTGGACGATCTCGGTGTAGGAGGCGATGGCGATCCGCTCGGCGATCAGATCCTCCTTGATCATCTCGACGAGGTCGAGGCTGGCGTCGTACTCGGCGTGCGCGCGGGTGGTGAGCGTGTCGGGCGAGAAGTCGGGCTCGCCGCCGAGCTGGACGATCCGCTCCGCCAGCATGTCGGCGTGCTGCTGCTCCTCGGCCGCGTGCTGGAGGAACTCCCCCGCGACGGCCTCGGCGTGGATGCCGGTCGCCGTGTAGTAGTGGCGCTTGTAGCGCAGCGTGCAGACGATCTCGGTGGCGAGGGCCTCGTTGCACACCTGGATCACCCGGTCGGCGTCCGCGCCGTACGCCTCGGTGATCGGGCCTTTGTCGATCTCCTGCCGGGCGCGCTCGCGCAGGGTCTTGATGTCCGTCAGGAACTCCGCCATCGGGGGCCTCCACAGTCGGTCGCTGCGGACCCTCTACCCGGCGCCCCGCCCTCCACACGGCCCGCGGGCGTCAGACGACCCGGCGGCCGTGCTTCCAGACCGCGGCCGTCTGGGGGACGCCGGGCCGGTAGGCGAGGTGGATGTGGGACGGGGCGTCCAGCACGTGGACGTCGGCGCGGGCGCCCGGGGCGAGGAGGCCGACGTCGGTGCGGCGGAGGGCGCGGGCGCCGCCGGCGGTGGCGGACCAGACGGCCTCGGCCGGGGTCATGTGCATGTCGCGGACGGCCACGGCGACGCAGAACGCCATGCTGGAGCTGTAGCAGGACCCCGGGTTGCAGTCGGTGGCCAGGGCGACGGTGGCTCCGGCGTCCAGGAGGCGGCGGGCGTCGGGGTAGGGCTGGCGGGTGGAGAACTCGACGCCGGGCAGCAGGGTCGCGACCGTTCGGGACGAGGCCAGGGCGTCCACGTCGGCGTCGCTCAGGAAGGTGCAGTGGTCGGCGGACGCGGCGTCGAGTTCGACGGCGAGTTGCACCGCCGGGCCCTGGGTGAGCTGGTTCGCGTGGAGGCGGGGGCTCAGGCCCGCCTTGACGCCCGCCTGGAGGATCTCGCGGGTCTGGTCCGCGTCGAACGCGCCCTCCTCGCAGAAGACGTCCACCCAGCGGGCGTGCGGTGCGCAGGCCGCGAGCATGTCGGTGGCGGCGAGCCGCGCGTAGCCCGCGGGATCGTCCTGGTACTCGGCGGGGACGACGTGCGCCCCGAGGTAGGTGACCTCGTCCGCGAGTTCGGCGGCGATGCGGACGGCGCGCTCCTCCTGCCCGACCGTGAGCCCGTAGCCCGACTTGCACTCGACGGTCGTCGTGCCCTGCCGGGCCATCTCGCCGATGAGGCGGCGCAGGTTCGCGCGCAGGTCGTCGTCGGACGCGGCGCGGGTGCGCTCGACGGTGGTGCGGATGCCGCCCGCCGCGTACTTGCGGCCGCTCATGCGGGCGGCGAACTCCTCGGCGCGCTCGCCGGCGAAGACCAGATGCGCGTGGGAGTCCACGAATCCGGGGAGGACGGCGCGGCCGGCGGCGTCGAACGACTCGTCGGCGGCGGGCGCGGCCGAGGCCGGCCCCGTCCACGCGACCCGGCCGTCCTCGACCACGAGGGCGGCGTCGCGCTGGACGCCCAGGCCGTCCCCGGCGGCGGGATCGTTGGTGACCAGCTCCCCGATGTTCGTGATGACCGTGCTCAAGCGGGCTCCTCGTGCGTGGCGGCGGCGACGGCCTCGGCGAGCGCGGCGGGGACGTCGTCGACCAGCAGGTGGCGGCCGTCGTGGACGACGGGGCGGCCGGAGACGACGACGTGCCGGACGTCCGCGGAGGTCGCGGCGAAGACCGCGGCCTCGGCGGCGTAGCCGGGCGCGGCGCCGGCGGTGCGGACGGAGCCGAGGTCGACGGTGACCAGGTCGGCGTACGCGCCGGGTTCCAGGCGTCCCGCCTCGGGCCAGCCGAGCCCGTAGTGGCCGTTGGACGTGGCGGCGGCGAGCAGCTCCCCGGCCGTCCAGTGGCCGCGGGCGCGGGTGCGGAGCCGCTCGTCCAGCTCGACCGCGCGGGCCTCCTCGAACAGGTCGATGACGGCGTGCTGGTCGGAGCCGAGGCAGATGGGGGCGCCCGCGTCGGCGAGGGCGCGGGCGGGGCCGATGCCGTCGGCGAGGTCGCGTTCGGTGGTCGGGCACATGCACACGCCGGTCATCGTCGTCCCGAGGAGGCCGATGTCGTCGTCGGCGAGGTGCGTCGCGTGGACGGCGGTGGTGAGCGCGCCGAGCGCCCCCGCCTCGGCGAGCAGGCGGGTGGGGGTCATGCCGTAGGCGTCCCGGCACGCCTCGTTCTCGGCGGGCTGCTCGGACAGGTGGACGTGCAGCGGCGCGCGGCGCTCCTTCGCCCAGGCCGCGACGGCGCGGAGCTGCTCGCGGGGCACCGCGCGGACGGAGTGGATCGCGGCGCCGACGCGGGCGTGCCGCCGGCCCGCCTTGTCCGTCGCCTCGTAGAGGCTGTCGACGCGCCGCGCCCAGTTGCCGGCGGTGCCGTCGCCGAAGCGCAGCTGCGGCCCCTTGAGCGGGCGGCCGATGCCGCCGGTGAGGTAGCAGGCGTCGAGCAGGGTGATCCGGATGCCCGCGTCGGCCGCGGCGGCGATCAGCGCCTCGCCCATCGCGTTGGGGTCGGCGTAGGGCGTGCCGCCGGGCCGGTGGTGCAGGTAGTGGAACTCGCCGACGCAGCTGACGCCGGCGAGGGCCATCTCGGCGAACACGGCGGTGGCGAGGGCGCGGTACGACTCTGGGTCGAGCCGGTCGGCGACCTTGTACATCTGCTCGCGCCACGTCCAGAACGTGCCGGAGTGCGCCTGGACGCGGGAGCGCAGGGCGCGGTGGAAGGCGTGGGAGTGGGCGTTGGCGAGGCCCGGGAGCGTCAGGCCGGGCAGCCGCTGGGCGTGGGGGGCGGAGGGGACGCCGGCCGCGATGCCGGTGATCCGCTCGCCGTCGGCCTCGATCAGCACGTCGGCGGCCACACCGTCGCCAAGCCAGGCGAACTGCGCATGCCACTGCATACCGGAATCCCTACCCGCGCGCCAGGTCGTCCAGTACCGCGGTGAGGGCCTCCACGCCGGCGAGGCAGTCCGCGGGCTCGGCGGACTCGGCGGGCGCGTGCGACACCCCGGTCGGGTTCCGGACGAACAGCATCGCGGCAGGGAGCCGGGCGGACAGGACGCCCGCGTCGTGGCCCGCCCCCGTCGGCAGCACGGGCGCGCCGCCCAGCACCGCGGCGACCCGGTCGCGCAGGGCGAGGTTGAACTCGACGATCTCGGTGTAGGACTCCTCGGCGATGTCGACGCTCACCCGGTGCGGGCGCGCGGCGGCGCGGGCGGCCTCGCCGGTCTCCCGCACGGTGCGGCGGACGGCGTCGTCGGCGGGGCCGCGGGCGTCCAGCCAGGCGGTGACGGACGAGGCGATCGCGTTCACCCCGCCCGGCACGACGTCGGCCTTCCCGACGGTCGCGACCGTGCCGTTGCGCTCGGCGGCCTCGCGGGCGGCGATGACCATCCGGGCGAACGGCAGCATCGGGTCGCGGCGGTCGGCGAGGGCGGTGGTCCCCGCGTGGTTGCCCTCGCCGGTGAACCCGAACCGCCACCGGCCGTGCGGGACGATCGAACTCGCGACCCCGACCGGCCGGTCCAGGGCCCTCCCCTGTTCGACGTGGAGCTCCACGAAGCAGGCGATGCGGCCGAGGAGGCCGTCGTCCGGGCCGATCGCCTCCGGGTCGAGCCCGGCCTTGTGCATGACCTCGGCGAACGTGCGGCCGCCGCCGTCGGTCAGCGCGCGCGCCCGCGCCGGGTCGATCGCCCCGGTGAGGAGGCGCGACCCCAGGCAGGCGACGCCGAACCGGGCGCCCTCCTCTTCGGCGAACGCGGCGATCCCGATCGGCCGCGCGGGCGCGGAGCCGCGCTCCCGGAGCGCGTCGACCGCCGCGAACGCGGACACGATGCCGAGCGGCCCGTCGAACGCTCCCCCGCCGGGGACGGAGTCGAGGTGGCTGCCGGTCAGGACCGCGCCGTCCCTCGTCCCGTCCTCCGGGAGCCACCAGGCGAACATGTTGCCGTTGGCGTCGTGCTCCACGGCGAGGCCGCGGCGGCGCGCCTCGTCCAGGAACCAGGCACGGCACTCCAGCTCGGGCGGCGTCCAGGCGAACCGGTGGTAGCCCCCGGTCGCCTCGTCCCGCCCGATGGGCAGCAGCGCCGCCCACATCTCCTCGAAGCCCATGCCCCTCCTCCTGAGCCGGTCAACGCATCGGGATCCGGACGCCGCGCTCGGCGGCGACCTCGGCGGCGCGGTCGTAGCCCGCGTCGACGTGCCGCATGACGCCGGTGCCGGGGTCGTTGGTGAGGACGCGCCGGAGCTTCTCGCCGGCGAGCGCCGTCCCGTCCGCGACGCAGACCTGGCCCGCGTGGATGGACCGGCCGATGCCGACGCCGCCGCCGTGGTGGACGGACACCCAGGTCGCGCCGGACGCGGTGTTGAGCATGGCGTTCAGCAGCGGCCAGTCGGCGATCGCGTCCGAGCCGTCCTTCATGCCCTCGGTCTCCCGGTACGGGCTGGCGACCGAGCCGCAGTCGAGGTGGTCGCGGCCGAGCACGATCGGCGCGCTGATCTCGCCGCGCGCGACCAGCTCGTTGAACGCCTCGCCGGCCCGGTCGCGCTCGCCGTAGCCGAGCCAGCAGATCCGCGACGGCAGGCCCTGGAAGTGCACCTTCTCCCCCGCCATCCTGATCCAGCGGGTCAGCGGCTCGTTGTCGGGGAACAGGTCGAGGATCGCCTTGTCGGTGCGGGCGATGTCCTTCGGGTCGCCGGACAGCGCCGCCCAGCGGAACGGGCCCTTGCCTTCGCAGAACAGCGGCCGGATGTAGGCGGGCACGAACCCGGGGAACTCGAACGCGCGCGCGTAGCCGGCGAGCTGCGCCTCACCGCGGATGGAGTTCCCGTAGTCGAAGACCTCGGCTCCGGCGTCCTGGAACCCGACCATCGCCTCGACGTGCGCGGCCATCGAGGCGCGGGCCTTGGCGATGAAGCCGTCGCGGTCCTTGTCGCGCTCGGCGGCCATGTCCTCGAACGCGATGCCGCGCGGCAGGTACATCAGCGGGTCGTGGGCGCTGGTCTGGTCGGTGACGACGTCGATCGGCGCGCCGCGGCGCAGCAGCTCGGGGACGATGTCGGCGGCGTTGCCGAGCACGGCGATCGACAGCGGGCGCCGCTCGGCCTTCGCCTCCTCGGCGAGCCGCAGCGCCTCGTCCAGGGAGCCCGCCTTCACGTCGCAGTAGCGGTGCTCGACGCGCCGCTCGATGCGGGACGGGTCGCACTCGACGCAGATCGCGACGCCGCCGTTCATCGTCACGGCGAGCGGCTGCGCGCCGCCCATCCCGCCGAGGCCGGCGGTCAGCGTGATCGTACCGGCGAGGCTGCCGCCGAACCGCTTCGCGGCGACCGCCGCGAACGTCTCGTAGGTGCCCTGCAGGATGCCCTGCGTCCCGATGTAGATCCACGACCCGGCGGTCATCTGCCCGAACATCGTCAGGCCGAGCGACTCCAGCCGGCGGAACTCCTCCCAGGTCGCCCACTGCGGGACGAGGTTGGAGTTGGCGATCAGCACGCGGGGCGCCCACTCGTGCGTGCGGAAGATCCCGACCGGCTTGCCGGACTGGACGAGCAGCGTCTCGTCCCCCTCCAGATCGGCGAGCGACCGGACGATGCCGTCGAAGGCGTCCCAGTTCCGGGCCGCCTTCCCGGAGCCCCCGTAGACGACCAGCTCGTCGGGGTGCTCGGCGACCTCGGGATCGAGGTTGTTCTGGATCATGCGGAGGGCGGCCTCCTGCGGCCAGCCCTTGGCGGCGGTCAGCGCGGTGCCGCGCGGCGCGCGGACAGGACGAGGTCCGGACATGTCGGGCTCCTTACGAAAGGGGGCCGGTGACGGCTTCGGCGGCGGCGATCAGGGAGCCGTCCCGCACCAGCGCGGTGGCGGCGGCGATCTCGGGGGCGAGGTAGCGGTCCGGGCCGGGCGGCGGGACGGCCTCGCGCAGCTTCGCGACGACGGCGCCGGTGGCCGGGCCGGGGCGCAGCGGGGTGCGCAGGTCCAGGGCCCGCGCGGCGGTGAGGATCTCGACGGCGATCACCTGGGCCAGCCCGTCCACCGCCCGGCGCAGCTTGCGGGCCGCGGTCCAGCCCATCGAGACGTGGTCCTCCTGCATGGCCGAGCTCGGGATCGAGTCGGCGCTCGCCGGGGCCGCGAGCCGCTTCAGCTCCGACACGATCCCGGCCTGGGTGTACTGGGCGATCATGTGCCCGGAGTCGACGCCGGGGTCGTCGGCGAGGAAGGCGGGCAGCCCGGAGGAGCGCCCCCGGTCGAGCATCCGGTCGGTGCGCCGCTCGGACATGGACGCGACGTCGGCGACCGGCACGGCGAGGAAGTCGAGCACGTACGCGATGGGCGCCCCGTGGAAGTTCCCGTTCGACTCGACCCGCCCGTCCGGGAGCACCACGGGGTTGTCGATGGCGGACGCCATCTCCCTGCCCGCGACCAGCTCGGCGTGCGCGAGCGTGTCGCGCGCCGCGCCGTTCACCTGCGGCGCGCAGCGCAGCGAGTAGGCGTCCTGGACGCGGGTGCAGTCGGGCCCGCGGTGCGACTCCATGATCTCGGACGCGGCGAGCAGCGCGCGCAGGTTGGCGGCGCTGGCGGCCTGCCCGGGATGGGGCCGGAGCGCCTGCAGGTCGGCGGCGAACACGCGGTCCGTCCCGAGCAGGGCCTCGACGGTCATGGCGGCGGCGACGTCGGCCGCGGTGAGCAGCCTCCGCAGGTCCTCGATGGCCATGACGAGCATGCCGAGCATGCCGTCCGTCCCGTTCAGGAGGGCCAGCCCCTCCTTGGCCGCGAGCCTGACCGGCGCGATCCCGGCCGCGGCGAGCGCCTCCGCCGCCGGTCTCAGGACGCCGTCCGCGTCCCGGACGGACCCTTCGCCGATGAGCGCGAGCGCGACATGGGCGAGCGGCGCGAGATCCCCGGAGCACCCGAGGCTGCCGTACTCGAAGACCTGCGGGGTGATGCCCGCGTTGAGCAGTTCGGCGAGGGTGCGCGCCGTCGCCGGCTGGACCCCCGTCCGGCCGGTGGCCAGCGTCCGCAGCCTCAGCAGCATCAGCGCCCGGACGACCTCGCGCTCGACCTCGGGCCCGGAGCCCGCGGCGTGCGACCGGACGATGTTGAGCTGCAGCTGGTCGCGCAGTTCCGGAGCGATGTGCCGCGTGGCGAGCGCCCCGAAACCGGTGGACACCCCGTAGACGGGCGTCGGGCGGGCCGACAGCTCCTCGATGTGGGCCCGCGCCTCGCCGATCAGCTTCAGCGCCCCGTCGGTCAGCGCGACCCGGGCGCCGTCCCGCGCGACGGCGACGACCTGCGCGAACGTCAGCGCCTCGGGCCCGACCTCAACCATAGGAACACCCATACCCACCATTGGAGCCGCTCGCCGGCGCCCGTCCCACCCCGGAAGACCGTCATCTGTCTCAGATACGAGACAATGCGGCCATGCCCCAGGTACCCGCCGCCCGCCGCGCGCTGGCGGTGCTGCGCCTCCTCGCCGCCGCGCCCGGCCCGCTCCCCGCGTCGTCCATCGCCCGCGCGCTGGGACTCCCCCGCTCCAGCACGTACCACCTGCTCACCGCGATGTCGGAGGACGGCTTCGTCTCCTACGTCCCGGAGGAGCGCCGCTGGGGCCTGGGCGTCGCGGCCTTCGAGATCGGCTCCGCCTACCTGCGCCACGAACCGCTGGAGCGGCTGGCCCGCCCCCTCCTCCGCCGCCTGGTCGACCAGGTGGGGGAGATCGCCCAGCTGGGCGTCCTGCACGGCGCCGAGACCCTCTACCTCCTCAAGGAGCAGCCGCCCCGGCACGCGACCCTGGTGACCGACGTCGGCGTCCGCATGCCCGCGCACCTGACCGCGAGCGGCCGCTCCCTCCTCGCGCACCTGCCGCCCGCCCAGGTGCGCGCCCTGTTCCCCGGCCGCTTCGTGAACCGCACGGGCAGGGGCCCCGCGTCCCTGCGCGAGCTGCGCCGCACCCTCGCCGACGACGCCCGCCGGGGCTGGTCCGTGGAGGACGGGCACGTCACCGAGGGCTTCGCCAGCATCGCCGCCTGCGCCTTCGACCACACCGGCCACCCCACGGCCGCGATCACCGTCACGTTCCGCCGCGGGGACCACCCGCCGGAGACCTGGCCCTCGCTGGCGGCCCGCGTCCGCGCCTCGGCGGCGTCCCTGACCGCCCGGCTGACCGGCCGCCCGCCGGCCGGCTCCCCGCCGGCGCCCTGACCGGGCTGGGCCAACCCGCACCGGCCGCCTCCCGGCGGCGGCGCCGCCCCGGCCTCCGTGGACGGCGGGAAAGACCCAGGTCGGCAGCCTCGGCCGACCGGATTCCGTTCCGCGTGTCCGAACGGCGTGATCGCCGGCGGGAAGTCCAGCGCGTTCCGCCGAACAGATGACGTACCGGGGAATCGCTATGATCTCCGGATATCAGCACAGTTCGGGGAGCGGTCCAGTGCAACCTCCACAACCGCCGCATGGCGGCCGTCCACCCGCCTACGGCCCTCCGGGCGGCCCGTCCGGCCCTCCCGGCTGGGGGTCGCCGCCGCCGGGCCCGCCGGGATGGGGGCCGTCCGGCCCGCAGCGGCCGAAGGGCGGCAACGGACCGGTCATCGTCATCGTCGCCGTCGTCGCCTTCCTGGTGCTGATCGGCGGCGGGGTCTACGTGTTCGCGGGGGGCGACTCCGACGACCCGGAGATCAAGCCGCTGGCCGCGACGCCCACGATCTCCGACTTCCCGACCCCCACCTACAGCCCGCCCACCTACAGCCCGCCGTCGCTGCCGACCCCGGAGCCGTCCACCCCGGAGCCCACGTACTCGCCGCCTCCGATGAACTACGGGGCCATCGCCGTGAGCCCGAGGGGCGCCATCGGCAAGGCGTGGGACTACGACACCCCGGCCGCCGCCAAGCGGCGGGCGCTGAAGGAGTGCGGCTCCGGCTGCAAGGTCCTCACCACGTTCGTCAACGGGTGCGGCGCGGTCGCCTACAACTCCAAGACCAACAGGTACTGGGGCGGCCGCGGGTCCACGAAGTCCGCCGCCAAGCGGAACGCGATATCGAACGCGGGCGGCGGCCGCTCGATCACCTGGGTGTGCACCACCCGCTGAACGCCCCCGCAGCAACGGCCAGCAGTGCCAGCGCGACCATGCCCAGCCGGCGGCGCCGTGCCCTCTTGGTGCGCCGGACGGAATGAACCCGCAGCCCGACCACATCGCCGCATGCGCCGCAGCGCACTTCCGTGACGCTGCTTCCCTGGCCGGGCCGTCGGAGTTCTATCGTCGACACCTTGTAAGTGACCACGCTCGTGTCGCCGAACCTGCGCGCCTTCACGAAATGGTGCAGCTTCACAGAGTGATGCTCGGCTATCGCGCGCAACCCGTCTCCTCACCCGCGCCACGGTCACTCACAGCGTAGACAGCGCAAGATCAACCCAAAAGGGGAGTCGGGATGGTCGCGCCACCTCGGGGCGAGGGGAAGTCGTCGTTCTGGGTGCCGCGTGGAGCCGGCGCCTCCGGTGACCTTGCCGTGGACGTCGCGGATCACCCGCCCGCCCGCTGAATCAACGGGACCACCGGCCTGCCGCAGGTTCCGCACGCGGGGCCGTCCGCGCCGAGCGCGGCAGGCCGGCATCGAGCCGGAGCGCTCGTTTCCCCCGGCCGCGCGGACGGCCACGAGGCCGGTCATCGGGGCTACCACTTCTTTCAACGGAAGGCGATAACGGCCATTGCCGGAATTCTTGCCGCCTTCCGGATTATTGAGCGATGGAATATTGAAAATAGACAAGTTGATAAAGAAGATATATTCTTAATGCGGCGGGAGGGGGAAGATGCTCGGACGCGTCCTACGTCGTCGCTGGTTCTGGCCGGCTCTCGCCGCCGGCGTGGCGCTCCTCGTCTCCGGGTTCGTGCTCGCCGAACCGCGGGCGGACGACGACGGCACGGTCCGCGTCATGACGTACAACCTGCGGGGCGTGAACGACCCCCCGCCCAGGGACTGGAAGACCCGGCTGCCGCTCGTCGAGCACCTGCTGGACGAGCACGACCCCGACCTGCTGGGCGTGCAGGAGGCGCGCTGGTACCAGGTCCGCGACCTGGCGCGGGCGCTGCCCGACTACGGCTGGATCGGCCTGGGGACGCAGGGCGGCACCCGCGACCAGTTCCTGTCGATCTTCTACCGGAAGCAGCGGTTCGAGGTCCTGGACTTCGACCACTTCTGGCTCTCCGACACCCCGTCCGTCATCGGCTCGGCCACCTGGGGGAACGGCTACGTCCGGATGGTGACGTGGGGCAAGTTCCGCGACCGGCGCACCGGCCGGGTGCTCTACCAGGCGAACACCCATCTCGACAACATGTCGGCGGACTCGCGGGTGAAAAGCGCCCGGCTGATCCTCGACCGCGTCCGCGAATTCCAGGCGGGCGTGCCCGTCGTCCTCACCGGCGATTTCAATTCCGCGGCGGGCGCCTCCCCGGTGTACTCGATCCTCACCGGCGCCGACGGGTTCCGCGACACGTGGACGACCGCCGCCCGGCGCGGCCCGCAGTACCGCACGGAGAACCACTGGCTCCCGCCGGAACGCGACGGCAAGCGGATCGACTGGATCCTCGCCCGCGGCGCCGTCCGCACCGTCTGGGCCGAGATCGACCCCTACCGGGACGGCGAGGTCTACCCGTCCGACCACGACCCCGTCATCGCCCACCTGAAACTCGGGACCCGCTGAGACGCGGACGGCCGGGCCCCCGCTGAGGAGGCCCGGCCGCCGGGCGGCCTTCCCTGCTAGGCCAGACCGGACTTCTTGAGCCAGTCTTCGGCGACCTTCTCCTGGTCGTCCTTGTCGATGGCGATGCGCTTCATCATGTCCAGGAGGTCCTGTGTGGTGAGCTTGGCGGAGACGGCGTTCAGGGCCGCCTTCGCCTCGTCGTTCACCGACGCCTTGTGCACGAGCGGCGTCACGTTCTGGGCGCTGAAGACGTTCTCCGGGTCTTCGAGGACGACCAGCTTGTTCTCCTGGATGGTCGGATCGGTGGTGAACAGGTCCGCGGCCTGGATCTTGTTCTCGGTGAGGAGCTTCACCAGGGTGGCCTGCGCGCCGGCGTCGAACGGCTGGAACTTCTTGAAGTCGAGGCCGTAGACCTCCTTCAGGCCGACGAGGCCCTGCTGCCGGGTCTTGAACTCCGACGGGCCGGCGATGACGAGGTCCTTCGCGACCGGCTTCAGGTCGGCGATGGACTTCAGGTCGTACTTCGCGGCCGTCTGCGGGTTGACGGTGACGGAGTCCTTGTCCTGCGCCTCGGCCGAGTTCAGGATCTCGACCGACGGCGGCAGCTTCGCCTTCAGCTCGGCGTTGATCTCCTCGGTGCTCGCGGCCTTGCTGTTCTTGTCGACCGAGGTGGTGAGCAGCGCGCCGTTGTACTCCGGCATCACGCTGATGCCGCCCTTGACGACCTGGTCGTAGTAGATCTCGCGGGCGCCGATGTTGAACTTGCGGGTGACCTTGAGGCCCTTGCCCTCCAGGACCTGGGCGTAGATCTCGGCGAGCAGGTTGCTCTCGGGGAAGTTGGCGCCGCCGACGGTGATCGTGCCGCTGTTACCGCCGCCGGCGAGGGGGTTCTTGTCGTCGCCGGACGAGTCCCCGCCGCCGCAGGCCGACAGCGCCAGGGCGGCCACGAGCCCGATTGCCGCGCCACGGATGAGTTTCTTCATGTCCATAGTCCTTCGGTCAGGAGGAACGGGGGGAGCCGAGCAGGCCCGGCGAGATCACGATGCGGCGCAGCGCCGCGAAGACGAGCTGGACGATCAGGGCGAGCAGGACGACGAGCACGGTGCCGCCGAGGACGAGCTGGTAGTCGTTGCGGGCGAGCCCGTCGATGATGTACCGGCCGAGTCCGCCGAAGCCCGGGTAGGCGGCGATGGTCGCGGTGGCGACGACCTGGATCGCGGACGTGCGGAGGCCCAGCAGGATCAGCGGCAGCGCCATCGGCAGCTCCGCGCGCCACAGGACGCCCCAGCCGGTCATGCCCATGCCGCGGGCCGCGTCCTTGGCGTCGGCGTCGACCCCGCGGACGCCCTCGTAGGTGTTCACCAGGATCGGCGGGACGGCCAGCGCCACCAGGGCGACCAGCACCGGCGTGATGCTGTACTCGATCACGACGATGAACAGGATGAGCCCGAAGGTGGGGATCGCGCGGGCGAAGTTCGCGAGTGTGATCGCCAGGAAGCCGCCGCGCCCGGTGTGCCCGATGAGGAGGCCGAGCGCCAGCCCGATCACCGCCGCGGCCGCCAGCGACACGCCGCTGTAGTAGAGGTGCTGGAGCAGCCGGTGCGGGATGCCGTCCGCGCCGTGCCACTGGGACGAGGCGGTCAGCCACGACCAGAACAGGTCGATCTGGTTCCACACGTCGTTCACGAGGACGCCCCCCGCGCTCGGGCCCACGGGGTGAGCAGGCGCTGGACCAGGACCAGGACCGCGTCCGTCACCAGGGCGAGCAGGATGATCAGGACGGTCGCGGCGATGATCTGCGTCTGGAACTGCAGCTGGTAGCCGCGGATGATGTCGGCGCCGAGCCCGCCCTGCCCGATCAGCTGCCCGACGGCGACGAGGCTGATGGACGAGACGGCGGCGACGCGCGTCCCGGCGATGACGATCGGCACCGCGATCGGCAGTTCGACCTGCAGCAGCCGGCGCAGCGGTCCGAAGCCCATCGCGGTGGCCGCCTGCCGGACGGGTTCGGACACCGACGCCAGCCCGTCCACCACGTTCGGGACGAGCACCGACAGGCTGTAGAGGGTCAGCGGGATCATCACCGTGGCCGGGTTGAGGCCGGTGTAGTCGATGAACAGCATGAACAGCGCGAGCGACGGGATGGCGTACAGCACGTTCGCGAGCGTCAGCGCGGGCGGGTAGAGCCAGCCCCAGCGGCGGCACAGCACGCCGAGCGGCAGCGAGATGAGCAGCCCGAACAGCACCGGCAGCAGCGCGAGCCGCAGGTGCAGGAGGGCGTTCTCGCCCAGCGAGTCGGTGTGCTCGCCGATCCAGCCCCAGTCGATGTCCATCAGCCGCCGCCTCCGGCGTCGGCGCGGGCCTCGTCCGGAGCGGCCTCCCGGGAGTCGTCCGGCCCGTCGTCCGGTGTGCCGCCGGCCGCGTCGCCCGCGGGGCCGGCGGGGCCGCCGGACAGGTCGCGGGCGCCGCGGGCGGAGACGGCGAGCAGGTCGGTCCCGCCGGCCGTGCCGACGACCGCGCCGGCCTCGTCGACGCCGACCGCCAGACCGGACGGGGAGAGGACCGCGGCGTCGAGCGCCACCCGCACGGAATCGGTTCCGACCAGGAAGGTGGGCCCGACCGGCGTGAGCCGCGCCTCCCCCAGCGGGCCCGTCACCCCGCCGGGGCGGACCCAGCCGAGCGGCCTGCGGTCATCGTCGACGACGAGCGCCCACTCCAGCCCGGCCGCGCCCGCGGCGTCCTCGGTCGCCCGCCGGACCGCGTGCCCGCTCAGCCGCAGGCCGTCCGTCGCCGCGAAGGACAGGGTGCGGATGCCGCGGTTCTGGCCGATGAACCCGGCGACGAACGGGTCGGCGGGGTGGGCGAGCAGGTTCTCGGGGGTGTCGAGCTGGACGAGCTTGCCGCCGGTCTGGAACACCGCGATGCGGTCGCCGAGCTTGATGGCCTCGTCGATGTCGTGGGTGACGAACACGATCGTCTTGTGCAGCTCGTCCTGCAGGCGGAGGAACTCGTCCTGCAGTTCGGCGCGGACGACGGGGTCGACGGCGCTGAACGGCTCGTCCATCAGCATGATCGGCGGGTCGGCGGCGAGCGCCCGCGCGACGCCGACGCGCTGCTGCTGGCCGCCGGACAGCTGGAACGGGTAGCGCCTGGCCATCGACGGGTCGAGGCCGACCCGCTCCATCAGCTCCAGCGCCCGCGCCCGCGCCTTCTTCTTGTTCCACCCGACGAGGTACGGGACGGTGGCGATGTTGTCCTGGACGGTGCGGTGCGGGAACAGCCCCGCGTGCTGGATGACGTAGCCGATGCCGCGGCGCAGCTCGGCGGGCTTGCGCTCGCGGACGTCCCGCCCGTCGATGAGGACCCGCCCGGACGTCGGGTCGACCATGCGGTTGATGGTGCGCAGCGCCGTGGTCTTGCCGCCGCCGGACGTGCCGACGAACACGGTGATGCGGCCCGTGGGGCAGTCGAGGCTGACGTCGTCCAGCGCGACGGTGCCGCCCGGGTAGCGCTTGGTCACGCCCTCAAAGGTGATCAACGATTCACGTCCTCGTTGGGCGCCCGCGACGCCGATGATCGATTTCGGCCTTCTCCACAACCGTAACCAATGGGTACGGTCACCTCGGTGTCCCGGCTTGTCCGGAACGTCAGATCTTGAGGATATCTACCGGTAAAACGGGGAAAGTAGCGCCGCCGCGTGGAGAACAGCCGAATCGTTATCGACGGGACCGCGCTCACCTGCGCGCAGGTGGTCCGCGCCGCCCGCGAGGACGTGACGGTCGCCATCGGCCCGGACGGCGTCGAGCGGGCCCGCGCCGCGTGGCGGGTCGCCCGCGAGGTCGCCGGGTCGCAACCGGTGTACGGGCGGACGACCGGCGTCGGCGCGAACCGCGTCGTGGACGTGGAGTGGGAGGACGCGGACGCGCACGGCCTCCGCCTCCTGCGCAGCCACGCCGCCGGGGCCGGGCCGCTGGTCGCGCCGGAGATCGTCCGGGCGATGCTGACGGTCCGGCTGAACCAGATCGCGGCGGGCGGCTCGGGGGTGGAGCCCGGCGTGCTGCAGGCCCTCGCGGACGTTCTCAACCTGGGCCTCCTTCCTCCGGTGCCGGTGTACGGGGCCATCGGCACCGGCGACCTCACGGCACTCGCGTCGACCGCGCTGTGCCTGCTCGGCGAGCGGCCGTGGCTCGCCGACCCGGACGGGGCGGCGCCGCGCGGCCCGGGGTACCGGCTGCGCTCGGCCGACGCGCTCGCGTTCATCAGTTCCAACGCCGCCACGCTCGGGGAGGCGGCGCTCGCCGTCGCCGACCTGCGGGAGCTGCTCCGCGCGTCCACGGTCGTCGCGGCGCTGTCGCACTTCGCCGTCCGGGCCTCGGGCGAGCCGTACGCCCAGCCGGTACAGGACGCGTGCCCGCACCCCGGCCAGCAGGACGCGGCGGCGGCGATGCGGGCGCTGCTCGCCTTCGACCAGCCCGCGCCGATGCGCATCCAGGACCCGTACGGGTACCGGGCGTTCCCGCAGGTGCACGGGCCGGCGCTGGAGGCGGCCCGGTACGCCGAGGAGGTCGTCACCCGCGAGATCAACGCCGCCGCCGAGAACCCGCTGGTGGACGTCCCCGGCCGGACGGTCTGGCACAACGGCAACTTCCACACCGCCTACGTCGGCCTCGCCCTCGACTCGGCCCGCGCCGCGCTGTTCCAGACGATGGCGCTCGCCGCCGCGCGCCTCGGGACGCTCGCCGAGCCGGCGTTCACCGGCCTCTACCCGTTCCAGGCCGCCACGGAGGCGTCGTCCGGGATCATGATCCTGGAGTACGTGGCGCACTC
The DNA here is from genome assembly GCF_040302145.1 of Spirillospora sp. NPDC127506. Taxonomy (NCBI): domain Bacteria; kingdom Bacillati; phylum Actinomycetota; class Actinomycetes; order Streptosporangiales; family Thermomonosporaceae; genus Spirillospora; species Spirillospora sp. NPDC127506. The sequence goes on from NZ_JBEORG010000038.1 coordinate 25,655, forward strand.
GTGCCTCGCGGACGTCCGCCGCCTGGCGACCCCGGCGGCGCTCGGCAGCGCGGTGCTGTCGCGCGGCGTCGAGGAGCACGCGGGCTTCTCGACGCAGTCGGCGCGCGCGACGACCGACGCCGTCGCCGCCTACCGGCTGGGCCTCGGCTGCGAGCTGGTGGCCGCCGTCCGGGCGCTGCGGATGCAGGGGCGCGCGCCGTCCGGCGGGCCGCTGCGGGCGGCGGCCGACCTCGCCGGCTCCGTCCTGGACCCGCGCGTCGAGGACCGGCCGCTCGACACCGACATCGCGGCGGCGGCCGACCTCCTGCCCCGGCTGGCCCGGCTTCATCCCTAGCGCCCCCTACTCCGGCCGCCCGCCCGTGGACGCGCGCACGCGGAGCGACGGCTCGCGCACCACGCGGCGCTTGCGCGGCTTCCCGTCGATGACGTCCACGACGAGCCGGACGGCGCTGTGGACGATGCCGTCGATGTCCCAGTCGACGGTGGTGAGCGGCGGGGTGAGCAGCGCCGACATCGGATGGTTGTCGTACCCGCAGACCGCGACGTCGCCGGGCACCGCGAGCCCGAGCTCGCGCGTGGCGGCGTAGACGCCGTAGGCGATGGAGTCGGCGAAGCAGAAGACGGCGGACGGGCGGTCGGGGCCGCCGAGCACCCGCAGCGCGACGTCGGTGGCCTCGCCGAGGGCCTGCGGCACGACGACCACGTCCACCCGCAGGCCGAGCCGCTCGGCCTCGGCGTTGACGTGGACGTCGGCGGGGCGGTCGGGGGTGCTCGCGCGCGTCGGCGTGAACACGGTGACGCGCTGGTGCCCGAGGCCGCGCAGGTGCTCCAGCGCCAGCGTGACGCCGCGCCGGTTGTCGAACACGACCTCGCCCTGGGCCTGGCCCCCGTGCAGCGCGTCGCCGATGGACACGACCGGGATCGTGCCGGCCAGCTCCGACCAGAACGAGGCGGACGGGTCGAGCGGCTGGACGATCAGGCCGTCGACCCGCTGGTCGCGGAGCCGGCGGGCGAGGGCGAGCTCCCGCTCGGGGTCGCCGCCCGCGTCCACGATGAGGGCGTAGCGGTCGCGGGCGAGCAGCGCGCGGCCGATGCCGACCGCGAGGGACTGCTGCCAGTAGTCCTCCAGGGAGCCGCACAGCAGCCCGACCTGGTCGGTGCGGCCGCTGGCCAGGGCGCGCGCGATCGGATGGGCCTCGTAGCCGAGCTCCTGCGCCGCCGCGCGGACCCGCTCCTGCGTCTCCTCCGAGGTCTGGATGCCGCGCAGCGCGTACGACACGGCCGCAGGCGACAGCCCGGTCGCCTGCGCCACTTCCCGGATGGTCGCGCGCTTGCGCTTGTCCGACATCCCCCCAACCCTAGATGCCGCCGCCGACAGAGCAATGGACGCGCACTTGACGGTCCGGCCACTGAAGCGGTTCACTGAAGCGATTAACTGATGCGGTTCAGTAGCCGCGTACAGCGGTTTTCCGCCGCACCCGACGACAGAACGGAAAGGAGCGAACCCGTGTCCTCCGAGGTCCTGCCCCGCACCGCGGAACTGCCCGGCCTGCCCGGCCGCACCCTCGACAAGCGCGAGCTGCGGGAGCTGGTCGACGACCTCGCCGAGCGCCCCGGGCTGTGGCGCCCGCACGTCGCGTTCCCCGAGGGCCGCCGCCACTACGCCTCCCTCCACCGGGACGAGCACGTCGACGTATGGCTGCTCTGCTGGACGCCGGACAACGACACCGGATGGCACGACCACGACATCTCGTCGGGCGCCGTCCGCGTCGTCGCCGGCGCGATCGAGGAGAGCAACCCGCGCATGGGCGGCGACCCCGTGCGCACCGTGGTCAAGGAGGGCGAGTCGTTCTGCTTCGGCCCCGACCACATCCACCGGCTCACCGGGGTGGAGGACGCGAGCGTGTCGATCCACGCCTACTCGCCGCCGCTGTGGCGCCTCGGCCAGTACTCCGTCGACGAGTCGGGAGTGATGCGCCGCATGCCGGTCAGCTACACCGACGAGCTGCGGCCGCCGGAGGACCCGGCCTGACGGGGCGTTCCGGGCTTGAGCGCTCTGCCGGGCCCGGCCGGGGGATCCGGGCCCGGCAGAGGGACGGGTCCGGCCGGAGCCCGCTCACACCGGCCGGACGCCCACACTCCCTTCAGCGCCCCCGCTCCCCGGAGCGTCACACCGTGATGCCTGCGCGGCGGTCCCGGAGCGGCGGGCCAGCCAGTGGTCGCTCACGGCGCATACGGCGATGATGACGGCGAAGCAGACGCTCAGGCCCCGCAGGAGGCCCGCTTCGTAGTACTCGTCCGTCAGCAGGCGGAGTGCCGCGTAACCCGCCGCGCCTCCGGCGAGCAGGGCGAGGAGGGCCTGGGCGGCCCACAGGGCGAGGCGGGCCCGCCCGAGGCCGAAGAGCGCCTCGCGGAGGGCGCACGCGGCGGCGCCGAGAAGGACGGCGAAGGCCGCCGCCGCCGCGAGGAGCGGGATGCCGAAGTTGACCCCGTAGCGGACGGCCAGCGCCGGGACGAAGAACAGGAGCAGCGCCCATCTCAAGCCGCTGACGACCGACGAGAGCGCGGCGCCTGCTTCGCCGTTCGGCAGGCGGGACGAGGCGGCGCGCGCGCCCACGAGAGCGCACAGGGCCACGACCGCGCCCGGCAGGCGTCCGCCGACATGGCCCAGGTTGTAGAGCAGGGCGGTGTCGTAGACGAACAGGACGAGGTGCCCCAGCGCCCACACGGACACGGCGAAGAGGAGCATCTGCGCGAACGAGGCGCGCACGGGGCCGTCGTCCTCCTGCCTGGCCAGCCACTGGAGGAGCAGAGGAGTGAGCACGGCGGAGCAGGCCCGGATCACGATGTCGTCCACCGTGTAGGGGTTGCGCAGGTCCCACTCGACCGCGCAGAAGACGAACGTGTAGGAGAACGACGCCGCCCACACCAGCCATGAGGTCGCCAGGCGCCGGTACAGGCCGCGATCCAGCCAGCGGAGGACCGTCACGTAGGCGAGCAGGCCGAACGGCAGTTCAAAGAGGGCCTGCACCCGCAGGAGGGACGGCGCGTGCAGTCCGGGCATCGGGAAGTGCCCGGCCAGGTCGCGCATGGCCCGGCCGTCCGCCAGCGCGAAATACCCCTCCGGCAGGTACTTCGCGATGAAGGATGTGTCCCCGCCGTGGACGCGCAGTATGTACACGGTGAAGAGCACCTGGTTCACGTACACGAGGCCGACGATCAGCGCCAGGAACGTCTCCGGGCGTGCCCAGCGACGCGCCCGGCGGCCCGCACCCGGTCCGGTCGCGCGCCGCGCCGCCCGCGGTGCGGCCGCGAGGCTCAGCAGTGTCGAGACCAGGACCGCACCGTTGACCATGATCGCCAAAAATAGCGGTTCGCGCCCCGCGCCCGCAGCGGCTCCGTGCGGCGCGCACGGGCGCGGGACGTAAAACGCGTCGCGCACCCGTCACGGGCGGCGGATCAGTAAGATGCGGGGTGCATCCCCTGGAACGTTTGGGTGGTCTTCCATGAGATCTTGCCGCGCCCGACGCGGCGCGGCGACTCTGGTGCTGTGCCTGAGCCTGGTGGCGGTCCTCACGGCCACCGGCTGCTCCGTGCTCGCGGGCTCGGTGCACAAGCCGGCCGCGGCGGACGGCCCGGGGAGCGGCGCGGGCGGGGACGGCGGGTCCCGCAAGGCGCCGTCCGTGGTGATGTTCCTCGGCGACAGCTACACCGTCGGCGACCGGGGCGTCCAGCCGGAGACGACGTACGCGGCCGCGACGGCGCGGCTGCTCGGCTGGCAGGTCGTCATCGGCGGGCGCGCGGGCACCGGGTTCGTCGCGCAGGGCCGCGGGAGGGAGCCGTTCCTCCGGCTGTTCGAGAGCCAGCTCGGCTGGCGGCCCGCGCCCGACATGCTGATCGTGTCCGGCGGCCACAACGACTGGCGCTACCCGGCGCCGCAGGTCGCGGCGGCGGCGCACCTGCTGCTGGAACGCGTCCGGCAGCGCTGGCCCGGCACCCACATCGTGCTGCTCGGGCCGCTGTGGGGGACGGGCGCCCCGGTTCCCGGGGCGATCGCCGTGCGGGACGCGCTGAAGAATCTCGCCGGTCAGCTCGCCATCCCGTTCGTCGACCCGATCGGCGAGCAGTGGATCACCGGTGACCGGCTGACGGGCACCGGCAACGCGGCGCGGCTCATCAAGAAGGACCGCACCCATCCGAACCCGGCGGGCCACCGGTACGTGGCGACCCGCCTGGCCGCGGACGTGAAGCGGCTGGGCCTCGCCCACCCGGTCCGGAAGGGCTGAGCGTCAGCCGGCGGGCCGGGCGAGGGTCAGGGAGAAGTCCCCGGCCCGGTCGGTCCAGAACTCGGCGATCTCCATGCCGGCGGCGGCGAGCTCGGCGCCGAGGCGGTCCCGGCGGAACTTGGCGGAGATCTCGGTGCGCATCTCCTCCCCCGCCGCGAACGACACCTCCAGGTCGAGCCCGCCGACGCGGACGTCCTGGTCGCGGACGGACCGCAGCCGCATCTCGATCCACTCCTCCGCCTCGTTCCAGACGGCGACGTGCTCGAACGCGTCCGGGTCGAAGTCGGCGCCCAGCTCGCGGTTGATGACGTACAGGACGTTGCGGTTGAACTCGGCGGTGATCCCCGCCGCGTCGTCGTAGGCGCGGACGAGGCGCCCGGCGTCCTTGACCAGGTCGGCGCCGAGCAGGAGGAAGCCGCCGTCGTCCATCGTGGCGCGGACGCCGCCGAGGAAGCCGATCCGCTCGGCGGGCGGCATGTTGCCGATCGTCCCGCCGAGGAAGGCGACGAGCCGCCGCTCGCCGCCGGGCAGGAGCGGCAGGTGCTGCTCGTAGTCGGCGACGACGGCGCGCACGGCGAGGCCCGGGTGGTCGGCGGCGATCCCGGCGGCGGCCTCGTCGAGGAAGTCGCCGCTCACGTCCACCGGCACGTACGTGCGGAGGGTGCCGGAGAGGGCGTCGAGCAGCAGGCGGGTCTTCTCCCCCGACCCGGCGCCCAGTTCCAGGAGCGTCCGCGCGCCGGTGGCCGCGGCGACGTCCGGCGCGTGCGCGGCGAGGATCTCCCGCTCGCGCCGGGTCGGGTAGTACTCCTCCAGCTTGGTGATCTTCTCGAAGAGCGCGCTGCCGCGCTCGTCGTAGAACCACTTGGGCGGCAGGGTCTTCGGGGTGCCGGCGAGCCCCTCCCGGACGTCCCGGCGGAGCGTCTTGGCGAGGTCGTCGGCGGTCAGGAACCGGTCCACGTGGTTCTCCTCAGCGGTTTCGGTCGTCACAGGGGATCGATGCGGACGCCGGGGCCGGGCCCGGCGGTGACGAGGGAGCGGTCGGGTACGCGCCGCCAGCCGGGGGCGTCGTCGAGCGGCTCGGACGCGATCCGGACGGCGCCGGCGTCCTCCCGGACGAACAGGGAGTCCCCCCAGGTGGTGGCGGCCAGCGACGCGCCGTCGGAGGCGAGCAGGTTGTAGCGGCCGGGGGCGAGCGCGGTGACCGCGGCGACGGCGGCGGCGAGGCCGTCGCCGAGCGGCAGGCCGTCCCGCCAGTACCGGGCGGCGAGCGCGAACAGCGGCGCCGAGTCGACGGGCGCGCGGGCGTCCGGCGTCTCCGCGATGTCCCCGGCGAGTTCGCGGAGCTTGGCCTCGATGCCGGCGTAGCCCTCGATCCTGCCGTTGTGGCTGAACAGCCGGCGGCCGGCGCGGAACGGCTGGGCGCACGACTCGTCCACGGGGAACCCGGGCGTCGCCGACCGGATCGCCGCGACCGCGCAGGAGGCGCGGACGGCTCCGGCGACCTCGCGGAACGACTGGTCGGTCCAGATCGGCTGGGCGCGGCGGAAGCGGACGGGCTCGCCGCCGTGGTACCAGCCGACGCCGAACCCGTCCGCGTTCAGCAGGTTGCCCTGCGTCATGCGGGGCGCGTACGCCTGGGTCTCCAGCGAGTGCTCGCCGTCGTAGATGAGCGAGTGAAGGGTCTGCTCAGGCCCCAGGTAGCCGAGGTGGCGGCACATTCAGCGCTCCTCCCCCGCCGACCGCGCGCAGCGGAACCCGGAGAAGATCTGCCTGCGGATGGGGTAGTCCCAGTTGCGGAACGATCCGCGGATGGCGAGCGGGTGCGTCGCCCACGAACCGCCCCTCAGCACCTTGTAGTCGGGGCCGAAGAAGACCTCCGAGTACTCCCGGTACGGGAACGAGCGGAAGCCGGGGTAGCCGCGGAAGTCGGACGAAGTCCACTCCCACACGTCCCCCAGGAGGCGCCTGACCCCGTAGGCGGACGCACCCGACGGGTAGGAGCCGGCCTCGGAGGGACGCAGCATGCGCTGCCCGAGATTGGCGCGGCCCTCCTCGTACACCTCGCCCCACGGGTAGCGCCTTGAGCGCTGCGCGTCCGGATCCCAGCGGGCGGCCTTCTCCCATTCGGCCTCGGTCGGCAGCCGCTTGCCGGCCCACCGCGCGTAGGCGTCGGCTTCGTACCAGCACACGTGCTGGACGGGTTCGCGGGGCGGGACGGGTTCGGTCCGTCCGAAGCGGCGCCGTACCCACTGGTTCCCTTCCCGAGTCCAGAAGGCGGGGGCGCGCTTGCCCGTGCTGGTGCGCCACTCCCACCCGGCCGGGCCCCACCAACGAGGGTCGTCGTAGCCGCCGGCCTCCATGAAGGCGAGGTAGGCGGCGTTGGACACCGGCTCCACGTCGATGTAGTACGCGGGCAGGTCGACGAGGTGCACAGGACGCTCGTTGTCGTACGCCCATGGGTCGTCCGATGTGCCCATCTGGAACGGACCCGCCTCGATCAGCACCTCGTCGGCCCCGAGTGCCCCGGCGGGCTTCTGCATGGGCTCGGCCACCGGGTCGAGCAGAGCGGGGGCGCCCTTCCGCAGCTGATGCGTGGCGAGCATGGTCTCGTCGTGCATGTGCTCGTGCTGCACGACCATCCCGTACACGAACCCGCCCGAGGTCAGCGGATCCGCCGTGTCGAACCGCGCCGACGCCAGCGCGTCGAGCACCTTGGCGCGGACCGTCCCGATGTAGGAGCGGGCCTCGTCCGGCGGCAGCAGCGGCAGCGACGGCCGCTCGGAGCGCGGATGCTCGAACGCGTCGTACAGGCCGTCTATCTCCGGGCGCATCGCCTCCTGGCCCGCCGCCGCGCGCAGCAGCCACAGCTCCTCGTAGTTGCCGACGTGGGCGAGGTCCCACACGAGCGGCGACATCAGCGGCGACACCTGGGCGGTGAGGTCGTTCTCGGCGAGGACGTCGGTGGTGAGGCCGAGGCTGCGGTCGCGCACCGCGCCCAGCTCGCCGGCGATCAGCTCCTTCAGCGCGTCCTCGTCGTGCACGTCGAGCGGGCCCGGGGAGTTCGTCAGGGCCATGTCGGGTCCTCCTGGGAGGGAATCGGAGATGGGGGATCGTCGGCCGGGCTGCGGCCCCGCGCGACGTACCGGTGGACGTACTCCTCGACGAGCGGGACGAGCCCGGCCCCGGCGAGCCGCGGCAGCGCGTCGAGCGCGGCGGTGAAGCAGGCCAGCGCGGCGGCGGCGAGCGGCGCGTCGGACAGCCCGTCGCGGGCGGCCTCGGCCCACCGGCCGGCGACCGGTTCGGCGGCCGCCTCGGCGGCCCGGGACGCGGCCGGGTCGTCCAGCAGCGCGGTCGCGACGGCGACGGGGACCGGCCAGTACCGGCCCGGCGGCGCGTCGATCATCCGCAGCTCCAGCCAGCCGCGCGGCCGCACCGGCGGGAACAGCGTGGACAGGTGGTAGGCGAGGTCGTCCTCGCCGGGCTCGCCCTTGTCGAGCCATTCCAGGAACGACATGCCCGGGTCGGACACCCACTCGCCCTCCGCCGTCTGGACGAGCATGACCTTGGCGTCGAGCGCGTACCGCGTCCACGCCTCCGCCGGGTCGCCGTCCGCGCCGTCCCGCAGGACCGGCAGCGTGCGGCACGGGTCCAGCTCGGTCCAGATCGCCTGGCGGGACGAGCGCGACCCGGTGCGGCGGCCGGCCCGCAGCGGCGAGTTGGCGAACGCGGCGACCAGCACCGGCCCGAGCGCGTGCGCCAGCCGCCAGCGGCGGGACGCGTCCGGGTCGTCGGCGCCGATGTCCAGGTTCACCTGGACGGACGCGGTCGAGCACATCATCGCGAGGCCCGCGTCCGGGAAGCCGCCGGCGCGGAAGTAGTCGCGCATGCACGCGTAGCGGGGGTGGTCGGCCTGGAACCGGGGGCCGCGGACCGGGTCGACCCCGTGCCCGGCGAGCGCGAGCCCGTCCGCGCCGAGCACCGCGCGGACGTGCGCGATGTCCCGGCCGAGCGCGGCGTGCAGCGCGCCGAGCCCGCGGAACGGCGCGGAGCTGAGCTCCAGCTGCCCGCCCGGCTCATAGGTGATCTTGCTGCCGCCGGCCGGCGGGCCGGCGGACTCGACCAGCGCGCGCACCCGCCCGGCGGGGACGTGCGCGGCGCTGTCGGCGGTGTCGACCACGAACCACTCGGTCTCCGCGCCCACCGTCCCGGGCGGGCCGGTCTTGAAGCAGACACCGCGAATGTGCTGGTAGACACCATCAACCGTCAGACGGGTCACCGTTGACTCCTCGCGTAAATCGACAGCGAGTTCGAATCCTTCCCTGCTGAACCGCATCAGGAATCCGCCGATTTTCAGGAACTTCGCCGAATCTCCGTGAACATCACCGTTCGCAGATGTCCCGACTACCTTCCGTGCTATTCGACGGGCCGTCCGACCTCGGACTTCTCAGCCGCGGACCCGAGGCGCTAGAGTCCGGTTGATCAGCGATATGCACGATTTGTCAGCCGAGCAGTGGGGCGGACGAGCCGGACGGGAACGGAGGGCACATGCGCGGGGACCTGGGCTCGCTCTACGACGCGCACGCCGACCGCCTGTACGCGTACTGCTGGTCGCTCGTCGGCGACCAGCTCGCGGCGGCGGCCGTCGGCGACACGTTCACCGCGGCGGTGCACCAGCCGCCGCGCGGCGACAGCGTGCTGTGGCTGTACTCGCTCTCCCGGACGGCCTGCGCCGAGCGGGGCGCCTTCACCGGGGAGCTCGCCGCCCGCGGCGGGACGCTGTTCACGGGCGCCGACCCGATGCTGCGCGCCGCCGCCGCGCTGCGCTCCGACCACCGCGAGGTCCTGCTGCTGTGGGCGGGCGAATGGCTCGAACCCCACGACATCGCCCGGGTCCTCGGCATCGCGCCCGACACGGTCGCGCAGCTGGTCGCCGCCGCGCGGACGCGGCTGGAGCGGGCCGTCATCGACATCCTCATGCGCGGCACGGCCGGGCCGCAGCCCGAGGTGATCGCCGCGTTCGAGAAGGGCCGGCTGCCGCAGCTGCTGGCCCGCCGCGCGCCCGCGCACGCGCCCGGCTGGCTGCGCGACCGCGTGCTCGCCGCCTGCGCGCAGGAGGCCACCCGGGAGCTGCCCAGCGTCATCGCGCCGAGCCCGCTCGTGGTGATCGGCTCCGAGCGGCGCGAGCGCCCGAAGCGCGGCGTCTCGGGCGGCCTGTCCAAGGGCCTCGGCGCCGCCGCGGGCGTCGCCGCGTCGGCGGCCGCCGTCATCGGCCTGCTCGCCACCTGGCCGGCGGCCAAGGGCGGCGGCAGCGCCTCGATGGTCCCGTCGGCGAGCGAGGGCCAGACGCACCCGGCGTCCGCGAAGACCACCGGCGTGCCGCGGAACCCGCTGCCCGGCCTCACCGGCTCCGAGCGGGCGGGCGGCTCGCCGACCGCGTCCGAGAACCCGGTCGGCAGCGCCTTCGACGACCCGCCGCAGCCGGCGGGCGGCTCCCCGGCGCGGCCCGCCCCGCCCGCGTCCACCGCACCGGGCACCCCGTCGCCGGAGAAGAAGCCCGCGACGGACACGCCGACGCGGCCGCAGGAGCCGACCGCTCCGCCGGACGAGTCGCCGACCGCTCCCCCGGCGACGGCGTCGCCGTCCGACCCCGCGACGCCGCCGGACGACGGTTCGGCGTCGCCCACGGCACCGCCGACGGACACCCCGTCGTCCCCTCCGGTGGAGGACTCCGGGACGCCGAGCCCCAGCCCCACCGCGAACCCGGCCCCGGAGCCGGGGCAGGGCTGACCGGGGTCAGGTCTCCGCGGCCGGTCCCGGCAGGCCGATCTCCGGGGCAGCGGGCACGCCGCCGCGGCGGCGCTCCAGCAGCAGGAGCAGCCCGCCGATCAGCGCGCCGGCGAGCATCGCGGTCAGGTGTCCGACGGCGGCGATCTGCAGCGCGAGCAGGCCGTCCAGCAGCACGGGCGCGAGCGCGCACAGGCCGGCGAGCGCGAGCAGCCGGCGCACCCGCCCGCGCCCGTACAGGAACGCCGCGACGAGCGCCGCGCACAGCACGTAGGACGGGCCGACGTCGGGGATCGTGCGGATGGAGTCCGACAGGAGGCCGGCCTCCAGCCGCACGAGCGCGATGCCCTGGCTGACGAGGGTGCCGAGGACGTGCGAGGCGGCGACGAGCACGACGGCCCGCAGGTTCCCGAACCGCCGGGTGAGCGGGAACAGCCCGACCGCCGCCGCGACCAGCAGCACGCCCTGCGCCCCTTCGGCGACGAACGCCGACGCGACCATCGTCCCGACGGGGTTGACCGCGAGGTTGGACAGGTTCGTGCTGGCCCAGGCGATCAGGGCGTGCCGGGCGCCCGGCGGCAGCACGAGGACCTGCACCAGCCACACGACCGCGAACAGCCCCAGGAACGTCAGCGGCATCGCGTACCGCTTCGCGAACGCGCCCATCACACCGGCAGCCTAACCCGGCCCGGTCAGGCGGCCGCGGCTCCGTCCACCGGGGTGTTGCCGCGCCGCACGAGCAGGGCCGCGAGGACCGCGGCGAGCGCGACCGCCGCCGCGACGGTGAGGGACTCCTGGAAGCCGTCCATGAACGCGAGGTGGCTTCCGGTGGTGATGGCGTCCGCGGCCGGGTCCGGCGTGCCGGGCGGGACGGGCGCGACGCCCTGCGACACGAGCCCGCCCGCGCCTTCGAGCCGATGCGCCGCCGGCGCCGGGACCCCCGCGTCGGTCAGCCGCCCGAACAGCACGTCGCCGACCTTGGTGGACAGCAGCACGCCGAGCACCGAGGTGCCGAGGACGCCGCCGACCTGCGAGGCGGTCTGCTGCAGGCCGCCCGCGACGCCCGCGAGGTGCGCGGGCGCGTTGCCCACGATGGCCTCCGTCCCGGCGACGATGATCATCCCGAACGCCAGGCCGACCAGCACGAACCACGGCCAGAGCTGCACGTAGGGGGCCTCCACCCCGATGCGGGACAGGCCGAACATGGCGACCGCGGTGAACACCATCCCGAGGACGAGCGGCGGACGCGGGCCGAACCGGCTGGTCAGCGCGCCCGCGATCGGGGACGCGACGATGAACACGCCGGTCATCGGCAGCATCCGGACGCCGGCGTCCACCGGGCTCATCCCGTGGACCTGCTGCAGGTAGAGGGTGATGAAGAAGATCGTCCCGAACATCGCGAAGAAGCCGAGGACGATGAGCCCGGTCGCCGCCGACAGCGACACCGAGCGGAACAGCCCGAGCGGCAGCAGCGGGCGCTCGACCCGCAGCTCGTTTCGCACGAACGCGGCGAACAGCACGGCGGACACGGCGAACGACACCAGCGGGACGGCGTCCCCGAACCCGTCCTCGCCGGCCTTGATGAGGCCCCAGACCAGGGCGAACAGCGCGCCGGTGAGCAGCGCGACGCCGGGCAGGTCGAACGAGCCGGCGCCCTCCTCGTCGCGCGACTCGCGGATCACCCACAGGCCGACCAGCAGCGCGACCACGCCGAGCGGGGCGTTGAGGAAGAACACCGACTCCCAGTTGACGTTCTCGACCAGCAGCCCGGCGACGATCGGCCCGCCCGCGATCGAGATGCCGACCGTGGAGCCCCAGATGCCGATCGCGGCGTTCAGCCGCTCGGCGGGGAAGGTGTTGCGCAGGATGGCGAGGCTGGCGGGCTGCAGCAGCGCGCCCGCGAAGCCCTGCAGCACGCGCCAGAAGATCACCATGCCGAGCCCGCCGGACAGCCCGATGAGCAGCGACGACACGGCGAACCCGAGCACGCCGGCGAGGAACGTGCGCTTGCGCCCGAACCGGTCGGCGATCTTCCCGGCGGGGATCAGCGTGACGGCCAGCGCCAGCAGGTAGGCGTTGGTCACCCACTGCAGGCCGGACAGGCTCGCGCCGAGGTCCGCGGCGATCGCGGGGTTGGCGATGGACACGACGGTCGCGTCCAGGCCGACCATCATCACGCCGAGCGCGACGGCGACGAGGGTGAGCCAGGGATGCCCGTGGCCCGGTCTCGACGGCCGCCCGCGCGCCTTGCCGCGCGGCGGGACGTTGACGGCGCCGGGTTCGAGGATGTCGGCGCCCTGCGAATGACTCATGTTTTCGAACCTCCGAATTGGCAGGGCTTCAAAGTGTCATGTGATGACACTTGTCGTCAACTGCCTGAGGTCATCCGGAGACAGGATTCAGCTTATGACGGAATTCATCCGCTGCCACTTGGCGCGCGTTCACCCGGTGGTTACACTGCGCCCATGACCGCGACCGCCCCCGAGACCGGCACGTCCGGTCCCGGACCCCAGCCCCCGGGCAGGCGCGAACGCAAGAAGCAGCGCACCCGTGAGGCGCTCATCGACGCCGCGTTCACCCTCTTCGCCGAGAAGGGGTTCGACGCGACCACCGTCGAGGAGATCGCCGACGCCGTGGACGTCTCGTCCCGCACGTTCTTCCGCTACTTCGCCTCGAAGGAGGACGTCGCCCTCACCTTCCAGGAGGAGCAGGTCCGGGCCGTGACGGAGATGCTGGCCGCCCGGCCGCCCGACGAGCCGATCATGACCGCGCTGCGCCGCACCGTGGTGGAGATCGCCCGCGCCTGCGAGGCGGGCGAGCTCGGCTTCGACCCCGGCCGCTTCCAGTGCATGCTGTCCATGGTGAAGGACAGCCCCACCCTGCTGGCGGGCAGCCTGGAGCACGCGCAGCGCAAGCAGGCGCTGCTGACCGAGGTCGTCGCGCGGCGGATGGGCCTCGACCCCGACGCCGACCTGCGCCCGCACGTCGTCGCCGCCGCGGCCCACTGCGGTTTCCAGGCCGCCGCCGACGCCGCCGACCGCATGGGCGGCACGTTCGGCTCGCTCTCCGAGGCGGTCGACCAGGCGTTCGCCCTCCTGGAGAAGGGCCTGAACGAGCCCGTGCGGCCGGCGGAGTGAGCGGGCCCGCCGCGAAGGCCGCCTGAGCGGTGCCTCCCCGGGACCCGCGGCGTCCGGTGTGGCGCGGGGCGGCGGGGGTAGGGCCGCGGCATGGCACTGAAGCACCCCCGCGCCGACCGGGAGGGCGGCCGCGACCTGGAGATCAACCCGATCTTCAGCCGGGAGCCGCTGACGATCCCCCGGTACGCGCTGCCCGCCGGCGAGCTCGACCCCGGCACCGCGTACCAGATCGTCCACGACGAGCTGATGCTGGACGGCAACGCCCGGCTGAACCTCGCGACGTTCGTGTCGACGTGGGCGGAGCCGGAGGCGGCGCGGCTGATGGCCGAGTGCGCCGACAAGAACATGATCGACAAGGACGAGTACCCGCGCACCGCCGAGCTGGAGGCGCGCTGCGTGCACATGCTCGCCCGGCTCTGGCACGCCCCGGACCCGCGCCGCGCGGTGGGCTGCTCGACGACCGGGTCCAGCGAGGCGGCGATGCTCGGCGGCCTCGCGCTGAAGCGCCGCTGGCGGGCGCGGCGGCGGGCCGCGGGGAGGCCGGCGGACCGGCCCAACCTCGTCATGGGCGTCAACGTGCAGATCTGCTGGGAGAAGTTCGCGAACTACTTCGAGGTCGAGCCCCGCTACGTGCCGATGGAGGGCGAGCGCTACCACCTCGGCGCGCGGGAGGCCGTCGAGCTGTGCGACGAGAACACCATCGGCGTCGTCGCCGTCCTCGGGTCCACGTTCGACGGGAGCTACGAACCCGTCGCCGAGATCGCGGCCGCGCTCGACGACCTGGAGGAGCGCACCGGCCTGGACGTGCCGGTCCACGTGGACGGCGCGTCCGGCGCGATGGTGGCGCCGTTCCTCGACCCGGACCTGGCCTGGGACTTCCGGCTGCCGCGGGTCGCGTCCATCAACACGTCCGGCCACAAGTACGGGCTGGTCATGCCGGGCGTGGGCTGGGCGCTCTGGCGGGACGAGGACGCCCTGCCGGACGACCTCGTCTTCCGCGTCAACTACCTCGGCGGGGACATGCCGACGTTCGCGCTGAACTTCTCCCGCCCCGGCGCGCAGGTCGTCGCCCAGTACTACAACTTCCTGCGGCTCGGCTTCGACGGGTACCGCCGCGTCCAGCGGACGTGCCGGGACGTCGCGACCCGGCTGGCCGCCGAGATCGGGCGGCTCGGCCCGTTCGACCCGCTCACCGGCGGCTCCGGCATCCCCGCGTTCGCGTTCCGGGTGCGCGAGGACGTCCGCGCGTTCACGGTGTTCGACGTGTCGGCCGCGCTGCGCGAGTCGGGGTGGCTCGTCCCCGCCTACACCTTCCCGGAGAACCGCACCGACCTCGCCGTCCTGCGCGTGGTGGTGCGCAACGGCTTCGGGCACGACCTCGCCGACCTGTTCCTGGACGACCTGCGCCGCGTCCTGCGCCGGCTGGAGGCCCAGCGCGGACCCCGGCGGAGCCCGGACGAGGCGACCGGCTTCGCCCACGGCGCCGAGCCGAAGAGGACCCGGCCGGGCGGGCGCTGACGGTCAGCGCGGGGCGCGCGGGAGGCCGAGGCCGATCATGGCGATCAGCTCGCGCTGGATCTCGTTGACGCCGCCGCCGAACGTGAGCACCAGCGCGCCCTTGGCGAGCCGGTCGGCCGACGCCATGAAGTCCGCCGTCTCCGGGTCGGCGGGGTCGCCGTAGCGGGCGAGGACGTCGCCGACGATGCGGCCGACCTCCTGCATCCGCTCCGAGGAGTAGATCTTCGTCGCGGACGCGTCGGCCGCGCCGAGCCAGCCGAGGTCCTGGTTCGCGGCGACCTGCCAGTTGAGGATCTCGTTGACGCGCAGGTAGGCGTGCACCCGGGCGAGCGCCCGGCGGACGGCGGGCTCCTCGATCAGCGGCCGCCCGTCCCGGCCGGGGGTCTCGCGGGCCCAGCGCTCGAACCGGATGCGCGTGTGCCCGATGTTGCCGGCCGGGCCGAGCGTGACCCGCTCGTGGTTGAGCTGGTTGACGATGAGGTCCCAGCCCTTGTTCTCCTCGCCGATCAGCATGTCGGCCGGGACGCGGACGTCCTGGAAGTACGTCGAGTTGGTGTGGTGCGCGCCGTCCATCGTGATGATCGGCGTCCAGGAGAAGCCGGGGTCCTTGCAGTCCACGATGAACATCGAGATGCCCTTGTGCTTCTTCGCGGACGGGTCGGTGCGGGCCGCGAGCCACACGTAGTCGGCGTAGTGCGCGCCGGACGTGAAGATCTTCTGGCCGTTCACGACGTAGTGGTCGCCGTCCCGCACCGCGGTGGTGCGCAGCGCGGCGAGGTCGGTGCCGGCGCCCGGCTCGCTGTAGCCGATCGCGAAGTGGCACTCCCCCGCGAGGATCCGCGGGATGAAGAACTCCTTGTGCGCCTCCGACCCGTACTGCAGGATCGTCGGCGCGACCGAGTTCAGCGTGATCAGCGGGTAGGTGACCTCGGCGCGCGCGATCTCGTTCGCGAAGATCGTCTGCTCGACGGGGCCGTAGCCGCGGCCGCCGTACTCCTTCGGCAGCGCGACGCCGAGCATCCCGTCCCGGCCGAGGCGCCTGCAGTGCTCCATGTAGGCGGGGCCGAACGGGTCGGCGGCGATGGCGGCGCGCTGCTCGGCGGTCAGGCAGTTCTCGAAGTACTCGCGCAGCTCGGCGCGCAGCCTCTTCTGCTCGTCGGTCAGGTCGATGAACATTCAGTCCTCCTGGGCGATGAGCGCGCCGAGCGCGTCGAGCCGGTCTTCCGCGCCGCCGAGAAGGTGCCCGCAGTGCTTGCCCCAGGCGAAGTAGCGGTGCAGCGGGTAGGTGACGTCCAGGCCGATGCCGCCGTGCAGGTGCTGGCAGGTGTAGAGGGCCCTGATGACGGGGTCGCACGCGTTGTAGGACGCGACGGTGAGGACCTCCTCGGCGTCGTCCGCGCCCTGCGCGAGCCGCCAGACGCCCGCCCAGACGGCGACGTCCAGCGCGCGCTTGGCGATGTAGACGTCGCCGATCTGCATCGTGACGGCCTGGAACTGCGCGAGCGCCCGGTCGAACTGCTCGCGGGTCTTGGTGTACTCCTTGGTCAGTTCGAGCGCGCCCTCGATGACGCCGGAGGAGATCGCGACCGCGCCGGCGACGGCCGAGCGGCGCAGGGTGTCCCAGGCGGCGCCGTCGGCCGCGCCGCCGAGCAGCGCGCCGGCGCCGGCCCTCGCGCCGTCCAGCGCCACGCGCGACAGCGGCTCGCCGGTCGCCGACGGCTGCGCGGTGATCGTCACGGCGGACGGCTCGACCAGGAAGACCCCGACGCCCTCGCCCTCGACGCGGGCGGGCACGAGGATCAGCGACGCCTCCCGCGCATACGGGACGAACGTCTTCACGCCGTCGAGGACGTAGCCGGCGCCGTCCCTGCGGGCCGTCGCCGCGACCTCGCCCGCCGGGCCGGGCTCGCGGTACGCGCCGGTCAGGATCGTCGCGCCCTCGGTCAGCGGGGCGAGCAGGGCGCGCTGCTCCGCCGTCCCGTGCGCGGTGATCGGGACCGCCGCGAGCGCCAGCGACGCGTACGCCGGGACGGGGGCGACGTGCCGGCCGACCTCCCGCAGGATCACCGCCAGCTCGACCGGGCCGAGCCCGGCGCCGCCCAAGTCCTCCGGCAGGACGATCCCCAGCAGGCCCGCCTGGGCGAGGGCCTTCCAGGCGGCCTCGTCGTAGGGGGCGCCGCTCTTCTCGAACGCCTCCAGCCGCTCCTGCGCGGCCTCGCGCGCGAGCACTCCGGCGGCGAGGCCCTTGATCTCTTGCTGGGTCTCGTCGAGGTTGAAGTCCACTCATCCGCTCCCTTCCAGGAGGTGCAGCCGGCCGCGCCGTCCGAACCCGGCCCGCGGGCCGGGCCGGTCGTCGTCCGCTCTCGCCTCCAGCAGCGCCGCGACGCTCGTCATGCCCACCTCCCGGGACGCGCCCACGGCGAAAAAGTAGAACAGATTCTACTCAGTGTCCAGAGACCGGCCGGTGCGCGTGGGCAACCCGAATCCGCTGGCTTGTCAGGGTCCAGCGCCGGGTAAGAGTGCACTGGAGGCGGCCGTCATCGGCAAATCAGATAACACGTTCTCGCAAAGCGGTACGCTTGGGGGGACGCGCCGGGCGACCGGGCCCGCACAGAAGGGATGGCGACCGTGACCGCAGAGCCGACAGTGACCGGGGACGAGACCCGGAGTCAGCCGGCGGGACAGGCGGCCGGGCAGGGCGTGCGCTCCCGCAGCCAGCACCAACGGCGCAAGCGTATCGTCCAGGCGGCCGCGGCGCTCGCGTCTCGCGGCGGGATCGAGGCGATGCAGATGCGCACCGTCTCCGAGAGGGCCGGGGTCGCGCTCGGCACGCTCTACCGCTACTTCCCGTCCAAGATGGACCTGGTCGTCGCCGTCGTCAGCGAGGAGCTCGACCTCCTCGAAGGCAGCATCGAGCGCCGCCCGCCCCGCGGCGGCTCCGCGCCCGAGCGGGCGGTCGAGGTGCTGATGCGCGCCACCCGCGGCCTCATGCGCGAGCCCGAGCTGGCGGAGGCGCTGATCCGCTCCCTGCTCCTGTCGGACGTCAAGACCGACTTCGGCGAGCGGATGAGCGGGCTGCTGCTGCGCGCCGCGTCCGGCCCGCCGGAGGACATCCCCGCCGACGACCCGCGCCGCCTGGTGTCCCGCGCGCTGTCCGGCATCTGGACCATGGAGATGATCGAGATGCTGCGCGGCAACGCCACCATCGAGGAGATCCAGTCCCGCCTGGAGATCACCGCGGCGCGCCTGCTCATCGACCCCTGACGCGCGGGGCGCCGGGGTCGCTTTCCCCGATGGCGCGGCACCTTTCGCACTAGCCTTGACCCGACAGAGCCGGGACGAAGAAGGTGTGCCAGTGACCGAGCAGGAACCGATCCTCAGCGACGGGGTCATCATCGAGTTCATCGATGGCAAGGACGTCCCCGTCCAGCACAAGGATTTCGGTGAGCGGGCCGTCGTGATGCGCGACGCCAAGAACCCCGAGGGGCCGATCCTCTACTTCACCGAGGCCGAGTGGGACGCCTTCATCGCGGGCGTCAAGGACGGCGAGTTCGACGACCTCCTGGAGGAGGATCCCACCGAGGCTTCCTGACCTGCCCGCGGCGACGCCCCCGGCCGCGTGCCGGGGGCGTTCCGTTTTCCGGCGCGGTCAGGGGTGCGACGGCTGCACGACCAGCGGGGCCGGGCGGTAGCGGACGAAGGCGGAGGAGTCGAGAGAGAGGGACGCGGCCGCCTTGTTGAGGGACTCGGCGGTCGTGCCGGGCCAGTGGCGGGTCTTCACGCGCTTCTCCAGCGCCTGGAGGGACGCCACGTATTCGGACGCGGTGAAGTTGCAGTGGCCGATCCGGTGCACGTACGCCTGGCGCAGCAGCGGGGCCCGGCGGGCGGCGCGGACGGCCGCGGCGTACTCGTTCTCGTGCTCGACGGGGACGAGCTGGTCGGAGATCGTGTGGATGGTGAGGGTCGGGACGGCCAGGCGCCCGGTGGGCTCCGAGGTGCGGGTCATCCAGGCGAGGGGGCCGGGCTCGACCCGTTTGTCCGCGGTCGCGGTGAGCTCGGCGAGGTCGGCCTTCAGATTCAGGCCGGCCTGCCGGTAGAGGGTCTTGACCTGGCGCAGGTTGGCGGACCTGCGGAGCAGGCGCGCGTAGTCCAGCCCCTTGTTCCATGCGCTGTCGCCGCCGGCGGCCTGCTCGATCGAGTACCGGCCGCTGAAGATGAAGCCCAGGACGCCCGAGGTGAGCCACTGGTACTGCTGGACTTCCTGGGCCGCGGCGTCGCGGCGGGGCGGCGGGGCGTCGCCCGAGAACCAGGACGACTGGTTGAGGAACGCCGAGGCGAGGGCGATGCGGGCACGGCCCGCCGGGGTGGCCTGGGCGTCGTTCACGGCCTGGGCGAGCTGGGCGCCGGCGACGATGCCGTCGAGGGCGGACGTGTAGCCGGTGAGCCGGATGTCCTGGGACGGGGCGAGGAGCGTCGCGATGGCGTGGCCCGCGTTGAGCTGGTAGTTGTTCAGGTCGACGCCGCCGCCGACGATGCCGCAGGTGGTGAGGACGCCGTCCACGGCGCGGGTCTCGGCGAGCTCGGCGCTGACGAGGCCGCCCATGGACTGGCCGAGCGCGAGGGTGGTGCGCGGCCTTCCGATGATCTTCGAGACGGCCGCGCCGGTCGCGATCTGGTCGCGGACGGCGCTGCCCAGCGCCCAGAGGGAGCCGTCCGGGTCGTAGGACGAGCCGGCGAGCGCGTAGCCGCGGTCGAGCAGCGCCTGCCCGGCGGCCTCGCTCGGGCGGTTCGCGGGGGCGAGCGACCCGAAGCCGTGGCTGAACAGGATGAGCGTGCCGTTCCACCGCGCGGGGACGTCGGCGATCCAGGTGGCGCCGTCGGGGAGGGTTCCGGTGTAGTGCGCGGGGTCCGCGGACGCGTGGGCGGCCGCCGGTACGAGGGCCGCGGGCAGCGCCAGCACGGCGGCGAGCGCACCTGCCTGGAGTCGTTTCATGGGGGTTCCTCCGGGGCCGGTTGCTTGCGTAACGCCTGATAAACGGGCGTCATGATTTTGTCGAGCATTCCGGGAGGCGGGCGAGGAGAGGAGATCGGTGGTGGGGTGCTCAGAATGTAGGCAGATTTCTGGCGGCGGTCAATGCTCTGCCGAATGTTGGGTGAGGGCGTCCCAGCGGGCGGAAAGCTCCCGCATCCCGTCCGGGGTCAGGTCGCCGAGGAGGCGCAGGCGGGCGAGGCCGCCGTCCGGGTGGATGTCCAGCCGGACGTGCGTGACCTCCGGCGATGTCAGGCGGAACCGGTGCCGGGTGTCGGGCAGGAGACCGGTACGGGGCAGCAGGGGGCGCCACGCGCCGCGGGCGGCGGTGCGGGCGTCGAGGCCCTGCAGCTCGGCGGCGGCGGGCGCGTTGAACTTCAGGTTGGCGGTGTCGATCTCGGCGAGCCTGATGACGCCGGGCGCGGCGAGCCGGATCACCGCCCAGTCGTGCCCGCCGTCGCGGCGGCGGGCCGTCTCCCAGCCTTCGGCCTGGTTGCGGGCGAGGCCGGGGAACAGCATGTTGTCGGGCGAGGAGTAGAACTCGTCCGAGCACTCGACGACGCGGGCGCCGTTCTCCAGGGCGGCCAGGTCGACGGTCAGGCCGGCCAGGACGCGGGGATCGGGGACGACGTCGCCGTGGACGCGGAGCCGGGCGATGCCGCCGTCCGGGAACATGTTCAGCCGGACGTGCGTGAACAGGCGCTCGGCCCGCACCGGGAAGGGGTGAGCGGTGTTCCCCTTCAGCGGGCTCTCCGGGACGATCTCCACCCAGTCGGCGCCGGAGAGGTCGGCGGGGTAGCCGTCCACGGCGCACGCCTCGACGGACGCGCGCGGCGGGTAGTTGCCCGTGAACCACGCCGTGTCGATCACGACGCCGCGGACGACGCCGGGCATGCCGAGCCTGATCAGCGCCCAGTCGTGGCCGCCGCCGCGGCGGCGGGCCGTCTCCCAGCCGTCGTACACCTGCCCCTTCGGCCCGAACGTCTCCGGGGAGAACGCCGGCGCCCACGGGTTGATCAGGTTCTCCTTCTCGGCGAAGGACTCGTCGCTCGCGGCGACGACCGACCCGCCGAGGGTGCGGACGGCCAGGTCGGGCAGGGACGTGAACTCGGTCATCGCGCCTCCCGGGCGAGCAGCCGGCCCGCGGGCCGCTCTCCGGCGCGGACGCCGCGCAGCCACGTGGCCCGGACGGCGCCGGTCAGCGTCCGGCCCCCGTACGGGGTGACGGGGTGCCGGTGGTGGAGCGCCGCCGGGTCGACGGTGAACGTCTCGTCCGGCGCGAAGGCGACCAGGTCGGCGTCGTTGCCGACGGCGATGCCGCCCTTGCCGGGGACGGCGGCCAGGGCCGCGGGAGCCTCCGACATCCAGCGGACGACCTCGGCCAGGCCGTGCCCGCGCTCGCGCGCGGCCGTCCACACGACGGAGAGCCCCAGCTGGAGGGACGAGATGCCGCCCCACGCGGTCGCGAAGCCGCCGCGTTTCAGCTCGGGCGTGCACGGCGAGTGGTCGGTGACGACGCACGAGATCACGCCCGACGCCAGCCCCTGCCAGAGCAGTTCGCGGTTGGCGGCGTCGCGGACGGGCGGGCAGCACTTGTACGCGGTCGCCGCGGAGGTCTGGTGGGCGGGGACGTCCTCGGCGGAGAGGGTCAGGTAGTGCGGGCAGGTCTCCGCGGTGACCGGGATCCCGTCCGCCTGCGCCTTCGCGAGGACCTCCAGGCAGCCGGCGGCGGACAGGTGCAGGATGTGGGCGCGCACGCCGGTCTCCTCCGCGAGCCGGACGACCCGCTCGACGGCCCGCCGCTCGGCGGCCGGGGGCCGCGACGCCAGGAACTCCGGGTACCCGCCGCCGGACGGCGCGCTCAGCGCGGCCGGGTCCTCGGCGTGGACGACGACCAGCCCGCCGAACGCGGCGATCTCCCGGAACGCCGCCCGCATCTCCGCGGGCGCGAGCGGCGGGAACTCCGGGACGCCCGAGTCGGACGCGAAGCACTTGAACCCGAAGACGCCGAGGTCGTGCAGGGGGCGCAGGGACGCCGCGTTACCCGGGACCGCGCCGCCCCAGAACCCGACGTCCACGGCGCACGCGCCCTCCGCGGCCTCCCGCTTGGCGGCGAGCGCGGCCGGGTCGACGGTCGGCGGCAGCGAGTTGAGCGGCATGTCGATGAGCGCGGTGACGCCGCCGGCCGCGGCGGCGCGCGTCGCGGTGGCGAACCCCTCCCATTCGGTGCGGCCGGGCTCGTTGACGTGGACGTGCGTGTCGACCAGGCCGGGCAGCAGCGCGACGTCCCCGAGGTCGACCGACTCGGCCGCCCGGGCGTCGGTCCGGTAGCCGGAGATCGCGGTGATGCGGCCGCCGCGGACGGAGACGGCGGCGGGGCGCTCGCCGTCCGGCAGCACGGCCCGGCGGGACCGGATCAGGAGGTCGTCCACGCGAACTCCTCCGAAGACGGGCCCTGCGGCACGTATTCGAGCGAGATCCGCCCGCCGTACCCGATCTCGTCGAGGACGGCGAAGACGCGGTCGAAGTCGATGGCGCCGGTGCCGGGACGCCCGCGCCCGGGCGCGTCGGCGATCTGGACGTGCCCGATGTCGGCGGCGTGGTCCCGCGCGGCCCTCTCCAGGTCGTCGCCGTTCGCGGCCAGGTGGAAGGTGTCGTACAGGAACCGGACGTTCCGGGCGCCCCGCGCGCGGACGCGCCCCAGCACCTCGGCGACGTCGGCGGCCGTCTCCAGCGGGTACGCGCCGTTGAGCCCGCGCGCCAGCGGCTCGACCAGCAGCGTCCCGCCGAACTCGGCGACCCGCCCGGCGGCGTGGACGAGCCGCTCGGCCGCCACCCGGTCCTGGTCGGCCGGGTCGGCGCCGTCGAGCCGCTGCCCGTAGAGGGCGTTGAACGACCGGGTGCCCAGGCGCCCGGCGATCCGGACCAGCACGTCGAGGCCGCGGTGGAACTCCTCACCGCGGGACGGATCGGACAGCACACCGCGATCCCCCGCCGCCATGTCGCCCGCGTAGAGGTTGAGCGCGGCGAGCCGCACCCCGGCGTCCTCGATCGCCGCGCAGAACGCGCCGACGTCCGCGTCGGCCGGCGCCGGCTCGCCGTTCCACGGCCACCAGAACTCGACCTCCTCGAACCCCGCCGCCCGCGCCGCCGCCGCCCGCGCCGCCGCCGGCCGCTCCAGCAGCGGCAGCTCGGTGAACAGGATCGAGCAGTTGACCACGAACCGGCGCGTCATGGCTCCCCTCGGACGATGTGCTCGGGGCGGACGGGGACGCGCGTGAGGGGGCGGCCGGTGGCGGCGCGGATCGCGGCGACGATCGCCGGGGTGGAGGAGAGCGTCGGCGGCTCGCCGGCGCCGCGGAGGCCGTAGGGGGCCTCGGGGTCGGGGTTCTCCAGGATCTCCAGCCGCATGGGCGGCATGTCGAGGATGGTGGGGATCAGGTAGTCGGTGAACGACGGGTTGCGGACGAGTCCGTCCGACACGACGATCTCCTCCATCACGGCGAGGCCGAGTCCCTGCGCGGAGCCGCCGTGGATCTGGCCCTCCAGCGACAGCCGGTTGATGATCCTACCGACGTCCTGCACGGCGGCCAGCTCGACGACCTTGACGAGCCCGAGGTCGACGTCCACGTCGACGACGGCCCGGTGGACGCACAGGGCGAGCTGGGTGTGGCTGCGGCCCTGCCCGGTGACCGGGTCCATCCGCGCGGTGGGGCGGTGGTGGTATTCGCGGGTCTCCTCGATGACCTCGGAGCCGAGGACGTCCTCGACGGCGCCGAGCACGCCGGCCGCCCGCGAGACGATCTTCCCGCCGGCGACGTCGAGGTCGCCGCGGCCGTAGCGGCGCTCCGCGAGCGCGAGGAGCCGGGCCCGCACCGCCTCGCAGGCCGCCTTCACCGCGCCGCCCGTCATGTACGTCTGGCGGGACGCGCTGGACGAGCCCGCGTCGCCGACCCCGTTGTCCGCCGGGGCGATCGTGACCTTCTGGACGCCCAGCTCCGTCCGCGCGACCTGCGCCTGGACCGTGACGAGCCCCTGCCCGACCTCCGCCGCGGCCGTGTGGACGAGCGCCGTGGCCTCCCCGCCGATGACCTCCAGCCGGACGCGGGCCGTGGACATGTCGTCGAAGCCCTCGGAGAAGCAGATGTTCTTGATCCCGACGCCGTAGCCGACGCCGCGCACGACGCCCTCGCCGTGCGTCGTCTGCGACACGCCGCCGGGCAGGTTCCGGAGGTCGGCCGGGTCCGCCTCGGCGGGCATGGGCATCGCCTCAAGGCGGGTCAGCATCTCGGCGAGCGGCGCCGGCGACTCGATGACCTGGCCCGTCGCGAGCTTCGACCCCTGCGTGACGGCGTTGCGGCGGCGGATCTCCAGCGGGCCGAGGCCGCATGCGTCGCCGAGCCTGTCCATCATCGACTCGTAGGCGAAGCACGCCTGCACGGCGCCGAACCCGCGCATCGCCCCGCACGGAGGGTTGTTGGTGTAGACGCCGTACGCGTCGATCCTGATGTTGGGGATCTCGTACGGCCCGACGCCCAGCGAGGCCGCGTTGCCGACCACGTTGATGGTGGACGACGTGTAGGCGCCGCCGTCCAGGATGATCTCGACGTCGGCGTAGAGCAGCCGGCCGTCGGCCGCGGCGCCGTACTCGTACCGCATCTTGGCGGGATGCCGGTGCACGTGCCCGAAGAACGACTCGTACCGGTTGTACGACATCTTCACGGGCCTGCCGGTGTGCAGAGCGAGCATGCCCGCGTGGATCTGCATCGACAGGTCCTCGCGCCCGCCGAACGCGCCGCCGACGCCCGCGAGCGTCATGTGCACCTGGTCCTCGGCGAGGCCCAGGCAGGGCGCGATCTGCTTGAGGTCGTTGTGGATCCACTGGGTGGAGACGTACAGGTCGACGCCGCCGTCCTCCGACGGGATCGCCAGGCCCGACTCGGGGCCGAGGAACGCCTGGTCCTGGATGCCCACCTCGTACTCGCCGGTGACGACCACGCCGGCGCCGGGCTTCGCGGCGTCCACGTCCCCGACGCGGACGGGCTGGTACCGGGTGATGCCTCCCCGGTCCTGCACCTTCAGCCGCTCGGGGTCGGCGATCACGGCGCGCGGATCGGTGACCGGCTCCAGCACCACGTACTCGACGGCGATCCGCTCCATCGCCCGGCGCGCGGTCTCCGGATGGTCGGCGGCGACCAGCGCGACCGGTTCGCCCTGGTAGCGGACCTGGTCGATCGCGAGGACGGGCTGGTCCTCGGTGTGGTCGATGCCGAACATCTTGCGGCCCGGCACGTCCTCGTGGGTCAGGACGGCCCGGACGCCGGGCAGCGCCAGCGCCGGCCCGATGTCGACCGACCGGATGAGCGCCCTGGGGTGCGGGCTGCGCAGCGTCGCGCCCCACAGCATGCCGTCCATCCACAGGTCCGACGCGTAGGCGAACTCGCCCGCGACCTTGAGGACGCCGTCCGGGCGCAGCGGGCTCTCCCCGACCCCGCCGATGCCCGGCGCGGCCACGTGCCCCGGGCTCTTCGCCGGGGACGCCCTGTCCAGCGGGGACGTCATCAGAGCACCTCCTCCGCGAGCCGCATGAGGCGGCGGTGGGCGGCCGCGCCGCGCCGCGCGGCCTCGTCCTGCGGGACGGTCACGAGGGCGTCGTCGTCCACGACGGTGCGCCCGCCGACGACGAGGCGCCGCAGCGGCGGGGTCGGGCCGAACGCGAACGCGACGACCGGGTCGTCGATCGCCGCCTGGAAGCCGTCCATCCGCCACAGCGCGACGTCGGCGAGCATGCCGGGTTCGAGGGAGCCGAGCTCGTCCTCGCGGCCGAGGCAGCGGGCGCCGCCGAGCGTCGCCATCTCCAGCGCCTGGCGGGCGGTGAGGGAGGCCGGGCCGTAGCGGGCGCGCTGCATGTAGAGGGCCTGGCGCAGCTCCCCCGCGAGCGGGACGAGCTCCGCGGACGCCGAGCCGTCCACGCCGAGCCCGACCGCCGCGCCCTCCGCGAGCAGGTCCGACACGCGGGCGATCCCGGCGCCGAGGCGGGCGTTCGAGCTGGGGCAGTGCGCGGTGCCGGTGCGGGTCTCGGCGAGCCGCTTGACGTCGGTGTCGTGCAGGTGGACGCAGTGCGCGAGCCACACGTCGGGGCCGAGCCACCCCATCGAGTCCATGTACTCGGTGGGCGTCATGCCGAACTGCTCCCGCGTGTGCTCCTCCTCGTCCAGCGTCTCCGCGAGGTGGGTGTGCAGGCGGACGCCCCTGTCGCGCGCGAGCCGCGCCGACTCGACCAGCAGGTCGCGGCTGACGGAGAACGGCGAGCAGGGGGCGACGGCGATCCGCAGCATCGAGCCGGGCGACGGGTCGTGGTACCGGTCGATCGCCTCCTCGGTGGCGGCGAGGACCGTGTCGAGGTCCTCGACGACCTCGTCCGGCGGCAGCCCGCCCTGCGACTCGCCGCGGTCCATCGAGCCGCGGCACGGGTGGAAGCGGACGCCGATCTCGCGCGCCGCCTCGATCTCGGCCGCGAACAGGTCGCCGCGCCCGCGCGGGAACAGGTAGTGGTGGTCGGTGGACGTGGTGCAGCCCGACTTGGCGAGCCAGCCCAGCCCGGCGGTCGCCGCGCCCGCGACGACTTCGGCGTCCATCTTCGACCAGGGCTTGTAGAGGGTGGTGAGCCACTCGAACAGCGTCCCGTCGGTGACCATGCCCTGGCTCGCCCACTGGTACAGGTGGTGGTGGGTGTTGACCAGGCCGGGGGTGGCGAGGCAGCCGCGCGCGTCGACGCGGTCGGGGTCGCCGGCCGCGGCGGCCGGGGCCGGCCCCGGGCCGACGGCCGCGATGCGGTCGCCGTCGATGACGATGTGGCCGTCCGGGTACTCGTCCCCGGAGACGGTGGCGACGTGCGCGTGCTCGATGATCATTCGGCGGCCTTCCGGCGGGCGGCGAGCCGCACCGCGTCCAGGATCTTCTCGTAGCCGGTGCAGCGGCACAGGTTCCCGGCGAGCGCCTCGCGGATCTCCGCGTCCGACGGCGCCGGGTTCCGCTCCAGCAGGTCGTGCGACTGGACGATCAGGCCGGGCGTGCAGAAACCGCACTGCACGGCGCCCGCCTCCACGAACGCCTCCTGGACGGGGTCGAGGCGCTGCTCGCCGTCCGCGGCGGGCGGGCCCCCGGCGAGGCCCTCGACGGTGACGACGTCGCGGCCCTCGGCCTGGCCCGCCGCGACCAGGCACGCGCACACCGGCACGCCGTCCAGGTAGACGGTGCAGGAGCCGCATTCACCCTGCTCGCAGGCGTTCTTCGAGCCGGGGAGGCCCATCCGCTCGCGCAGCATGTAGAGGAGGCTCTCGCCCTCCCACACGTCGTCCACGGCCTCCGCCGCGCCGTTCACGGTGACGTTCACGCGCATCAGGACGCCCTCCTTCCGGACGCTCCGGTCCTGTAGTCGTCCCAGGCCCAGGCCAGCGTGCGGCGCGCCATCACGGAGAGGGCGTGCCTGCGGTAGCCGCCGGTGCCCCGGACGTCGTCGATCGGGGACGCGGCCTCCGCGACCAGTTCCCCGAACCGCCGCCCGGCGGCCTCGGAGAGGGGGCGGCGGCCCTCCCAGTCGAGCTCGTGCGAGATGAAGGTCTCGGCCTCGGCGGCGCGGCGGGGCGTGGGCGCGGCGGAGCCGAGGCCGGTGCCGGCGCGGCGCTCCTCGGGGTGGAGGGCGAGCGCGAACGAGCAGACGGCGATCACCATCGCGTTCCTGGTGCCGATCTTGGAGAAGTACTGGGGGCCGGACGCGGGGACCGTCCAGAACGCGCGGATCAGCTCGTCCGGGGCGAGCGCGTTGCGCTTGACGCCGGTGAAG
The DNA here is from genome assembly GCF_040302145.1 of Spirillospora sp. NPDC127506. NCBI lineage: Bacteria > Bacillati > Actinomycetota > Actinomycetes > Streptosporangiales > Thermomonosporaceae > Spirillospora > Spirillospora sp. NPDC127506. The sequence goes on from NZ_JBEORG010000038.1 coordinate 53,255, forward strand.
AAGGCGGCGGCGGGGATCATCCGGACGCCGCGCGCCGCCGACTCGACCTCGATGACGGCGTCCCCGGCCAGCAGCGGCGGATGGGCGTCCCCGGCGGGCGACGCGGCGCCGAGGTTGCCGCCGACCGTGCCGCGGTTGCGGATCTGCGGCGAGCCGACCGTGCGGGACGCCTGCGCGAGCCCCGGCAGGCGCCCGCCGAGCTCGGTGATCAGGCGCGCGTAGGGGACGCCGGCGCCGACGCGGAGCCGCCCGTCGGCCATGTCCCATTCGGCGAGGGAGCCGATGCGGGTCAGGTCGAGCAGCGCCTCGGGCCGGTCCCGGTCGAAGTTGATCTCGACCATGACGTCGGTGCCGCCCTGCACGGGCCGCGCGCCCGGCCGCCGCGCCTTGGCGTCGAGCGCGTCCTCCCAGGTCGGCGGTCGCAGGAAGTCCATGTCTGCGGTGTCCTCAGTTCCAGGCGGACGGGGCGGCGGGCGCGTCGTCGGTGAGCACCGTGCCCTCGATGAGCCCGTACGGGCGGTCCGCGGCGAAGTAGACCTCGTTGTCGTTCTTCAGGCCGAACGGCTCCAGATCGACCAGGAAGTGGTGCTTGTTGGGCATCGACAGCCTGACCTCGCAGATCTCGTCCCGTTCGGACAGGACGCGGCGCCCCATCTGGTACAGCGTCTGCTGGAGCGACAGGCTGTGCGTCTCGGCGAACGCCGCGAGCAGGGCGCCGCGGGCCGCGCGGTACGACTCGTCCCAGGGGGCCTCCGTGCCCCGGTGCCGCCACCGCGCGGTCACCGACGTGGCGAGGACGCGGTCGTCGGTCGGTTCCAGGGTCGTGTACTCGTCCCGCGCGAACCCGTGGAACTCGCTGCCGGTCGAGTTGAGGACGACGAGGTCGGTGAGGCCGGACACGACCGTCTCGGCCCGCTCGTCGCTGTGGATCAGCGCCGTCCTGACCTCGCCGCCGTCCCGGACGAACGAGTGCCCGCCCGTGATGCGGCTCCAGCCGTACTCGTGGATCTCCACGCGGGCATGGGCGACGGCGCGCTGCGACGCGACGAAGTGGCGGGCGAGCAGCAGGCCGAAGTCCTCGATCGCGCCGATGCCGTGCTTCTTGGCGAACGCGAACACGGTGTTCTTCTGGCTGTCGGTCGGCAGGACGGCCGAGTTGTCGCCGGTCAGATGCACGTCGTCCATCGCGCCGGACAGGGAGACGCTGACGTTGACGTCCTTGAGCCGATGGGTGCCGCCGTCCCGGGTCACGCGGACGACGCGGGTCTCCGCCTTCCCGTAGCGGTTGGGTCCGAGAACAATGGCCATCGCGGCTAGCTCCCCCGGTAGGTCGAGTACGCGAACGGGCTGATCAGCAGCGGGACGTGGTAGTGCCGCCCGGGGTCGTCGATCGTGAACGCGACCGTGACCTCGGGGTAGAACTCCGACAGCCCCGCCGTCTCGAACGTGAGCCGGTGCACGCCCGCCCCCGGCTCCGCCCCCCACTCCCTGACGCGGCCGTCGGCGTCGGTGCGCGCCTCGGCCAGCGCCGTCCAGCCGTCCTCGTCGCGCCGGTCGAGCCGGACGGCCACCCCCGCCGCGGGCAGCCCCTTCACCGCGTCCAGCACGTGCGTCGACAGGCTCATCCCTTCTCCTTCGCCAGCTTCACCAGCCGCAGGTCCACGATCGCGGCCAGCTCCCTCCGGACGACCTCGCGCTCGGTCCGGGCGTCGTTCTCCAGCCGCTCCCTGAGCTCGGCGAGCATCTCCAGGGCCGACCGGCCCGACGCGCAGATCAGGAACACATGCCCGAAACGCTCCTCATAAGCCCGGTTGCCCTCGATGAAGGCGTCCCGCACTTCCTTCCCGGCGCCGTCCATCCCGGACTGCTCGCCGCGCGACCAGCCGGCCTCCCGGCCCTGCCCGCCGGGCCGCTCCCCGATGCGGGGATGCGCCGCGAGCGCCTCCTCGATGTCGGGCCACTCCAGCTCGTCCAGCACGCGTTTCGAGGCCGCCCGCAGGGCGTCCGGGTCCGCGTGCCCGGCGACGGCCGCGACCCACCGGCGGGACGCGCAGCACGCCGCCAGATCCGCCTCGCTCAGCTCCACGCCTGCCAGTACACACAGCGGCCCGGGGACGGGTCGAGGCACAGGACGTCCGAACTGTGGTCCCGGTCACGCACCTCCTTTTGTAGCTTTCTCCATATGAGGTTGCGTTCCCTGCTCGCCATGCCCGAGCTGCGGCTGGAGGTCGTCACCGGATCGGACGAGCTGGACCGCACGATCCGCTGGGTCGTCACCACCGACCTCCTCGACCCGGGCCGCTACCTGCGCGGGCGCGAGCTGGTGCTGACCGGTCTCGTCTGGCGGACCTCCCCCGCCGACTCCGAGACCTTCGTCCGCGCCCTCACCTCGGCGGGCGTGTCGGGTCTCGCCGCCTGGGACCTCACGCTCGGCGCCATCCCGGACGACCTGGTCGAGGCGTGCCGGCGCCACCGCCTCCCCCTGTTCAAGGTCCCGGAGGACGTGGCGTTCGCGACCGTCACCGAGGAGGTCGTCCGGCACCTGTCGGGGGCCCGCGCCGCCGACCTCGCCGCCGTGCTGGACCGGCACCGCCGCCTCGTCGAGGGCACCGGCCTCGGCGCCGTCCTCGACCTGGTCGGCCACTGCCACCTGCTCGCCCCGACCGGCCGCGTCGTCGCGGGCCCGGCCCCGCCCGACCCCGCCGCCCTCGCCCGCGCGTTCCTCACCGCGCCGCAGCTGCCGCACCACGTCCCCGCCCTCGACGCGTCCCTCTTCCCCGTCGCCGCGGACACCCCCCGCGTCGCCGACTGGTTCCTCGCCTTCGAGGGCGACTTCGCCGACTGGCCCGCCGAGCGCCGCGCCCTGACCGCCGAACTCGCCGCGATCGTCGCGCTCGAACGGACCCGCCTGGACGCGCCGCGCACCGCCGGCCTCCTCTCCGGCGACGCCCCTCTGCCCGCAGGCGCCCTGCCCGCCGGCGCCGTGGTCGCCGTGGCCGCCTCCGGGACCGCCCTGCGCCCGTCCGACGTCCGCGCGGTCCTGGCCGAGATCCTGCCGTCGCCCGTGCTGGACTCGGTGGACGACGAGGTCCTCGCGGCCGTCCCGTCCGCCGGGCGCGACGTCGCCGCCGAGATCCAGGGCGCGCTCGGCCTCCTGGCGCCCGGCCTGGCCGGGGGCGGCCTGGCGCTCGGCGTCAGCGGCGCGGTCGCGGCGGCCGACCTGCGCGGCGCGCTCGAAGAGGCCCGCTACGCCCGCCGCCTCGCCGCCGCCCGTCCCTCCCCCGTCTCCGTCGTGCGCCACGACGAGCTGGCCACCCACGTCCTCCTGCTGGCGAGCGTCCCGGACGACGTCCGGCGGATGTTCAAGACGCGCCTCCTGGACCCGCTGCACGACTACGACAGGACCCACGGCGCCGACCTCGTCCGCACCCTGGAGACGTTCCTGCGGAACTCCGGCTCCTGGACGCGCTGCGCCGAGCAGCTGCACCTGCACGTCAACTCCGTCCGCTACCGGATCCAGCGCATCGAGGAGCTGACCGGCCGCGACCTTTCCCGGCTGGAGGACCGCGTCGACTTCTTCCTGGCCCTCCGCCTGACCTGATTCCGCTCCCGGCCCGCCGCCCGCGGGCGGGGATCAGGTGGGCAGGGCGGGGGGTTCGCCGGTGAGCGGGACGGGGTCGCAGCAGCGCAGGCCGTCCAGGACGACCTGGAGGTTGCGCTCCCACTGGCGGGCGCCCGCCCGCAGGCCCAGGGTGTGGGGGCCGGTCGAGGACGCGGCGACCAGGAGGAACGCCACGTCCTCCCAGGTCGTGTCCGTGCGCATCACGCCGGCCCGCTGGGCGCGCTCCACCAGGTCGCGGACGCGGTCCCGCAGCGCGGCACGGGAGTGGTCGAGCACGTCGCCGAGGCGCTGGTTGACGTCGCACAGCTCGTTGCGCAGCCGGATGTAGGCGAAGGCGAACGCCGTGAAGCCCCTCCAGGGGTCGGGGTCGGCCATCGCCTCGTCGCCCTTGGCGGTGATCTCCTCCAGCACCTCGCCGAGGACCGCCTCCAGCAGCGCTTCGAGCGAGCCGACCCGGCGGTAGAACGTGCCGACGCCCACGCCGGCGCGGCGGGCGATCTCGTGGGCGGTGATCTCGCAGCCCTCGGCGGCGGCCCGGCGGGCGGCGGCCACGAGGCGTTCCACGTTGCGCCGGGCGTCGGCGCGCGGACGGCGGCCGGAGCCGTCGTCGAGGAGCCGGCGCACCGCCGGAACCGCCGCTGCCATGCCGCCAGCCTAGCAATAAGCGGACGAGAGTCGTCCGATTTAAGTGGACAGGTCGCGTCCGCTTGCTCTAGCGTGCTGAACCGGACGCAGGCCGTCCGTTTACTTCCGAGGGAAGCGAGGTCGATCATGTCCACCGGGCCGCCGGGCGCAATGAAGATCACGGCGCTGGCCTCGGGGTTCGTCATGGCGAGCCTGGACGCCACGGTGATGCAGGTCGCCGGGCCCACGATCCAGCTGAGCCTGCACGCCTCCCTCACGCAGCTCACCTGGGCCGTGGACGGCTACGTCCTCAGCTTCGCCGCCCTGCTGATGCTGGGCGGCGGGCTGGCGAACCGGCTGGGCGCGAGGCGGGTCTACCTGTGGGGCATGGGGGTCTTCGGCGCCGCGTCGCTGGCCTGCGCGCTGGCGCCCGGCGTCGCCGCCCTGATCGCGGCCCGGCTGCTGCAGGGGGCCGGGGCGGCGCTGTTCATGCCGAGTTCGCTCGCGCTGCTGGTACGGGCCTTCCCCGGCGCCCGGGAGCGGGCGAAGGTCCTCGGCGTCTGGTCGGCGGTCGTCTCGTCGTCCATGGCGCTGGGCCCGACGATCGGCGGCGTCATGGTCGGCGCGTTCGGCTGGCCGAGCATCTTCCTGGTCAACCTGCCGGTCGGCGCGGCGGGCATGCTCCTCACCCGCCGGCACATCGCCGCCGCGGAGGGCGACGCGCTGCCCCTGGCGATCGCCGGGCACGGCGCCGTCATCGTGCTGCTCGCCGGCGGCAGCTTCGCGCTGATCGAGGGGCCGCGGCTCGGGTGGGCCGCGGCGCCGGTGACCGGGGCGGTCGCCGCCGCGGTGCTCGCCACCGGCCTCCTCATCGGGCGCGAGCGCCGGGCGCGCGACCAGGTGATGCCCTGGGCGCTGTTCCGCGGCGCCCGGTTCGCCGGCGCCAACGCCGTGGGCTTCCTGTTCAACGCCGCGTTCTACGGCTCGCTCTTCCTGGTCGGCCTGTACGTCCAGCGGGCCCGCGGGGCGACCCCGCTCCAGGCCGGGCTGCAGATACTGCCGCTCACGGTCTTCATCCCGGCCGGCAACGTCGCCTTCGCCCGCGTCTCCGGACGCGTCGCGGCCGGTCCCGTCCTCACCGCCTCCCTGCTGGTCGCGGGCGCCGCCTCGCTGGCCCTGACCGCCCTGTCGCCGTCGACCCCGTGGTGGCCGCCGGCCGTCGCGCTCGCCGCGACCGGCCTCGCGGGCGGTCTCGCCGTCCCCGCAATGACGGCGGCGCTGGTGGACGCGGCGGGCGCCCGGCACGCCGGCATCGCCGGTTCGGTGCTCAACGCCAACCGGCAGATCGGCTCCCTCGTCGGCATCGCCTCGATCGGCGCCGTCCTGGCGGCGGCGCCCGGCTGGGCCACCGGAGCCGCGGTCTCGTTCGGCCTCGTCGGCGCCGCCTACCTCACCGGGGCCGTGGTGGCCTGGTGCCTCATCCATCGCCGGGAAGCCGTCCGGCCGTGCGCCGCCGTCCGGGACGCCCCGGTCAGGACGTGTGGCGCAGCAGGGCGGGGACGACCGTAGACCAGGTGCGGGACGGGAGCTCGCTGCCCGTGCCGGGCAGGGGCAGCAGCTCGGCCTCGGGGATCTCGGCGGCCAGCGCCTCGGCGTTGCCGATGGGGAAGAACGGGTCGTCCTCGCCGTGGATCACCAGCGTCGGGGCGGTGATCTCGGGGAGGCGCTCCCGCCAGCGGGGGCCGCAGTCCATCGCCGCGAACTGGACGGCCATCTGGTCGACGCGGTGGGACGCGCCGTGGTCGTCGACGGGGCGGGTCCGGTCGTGGACGCGTTCGATGTGCGCGCGGGCCTCGTCCTCGTCGAAACCGGCGCCGCCCATGCGGCGTGCGTTCTCCAGCTGGAACTCGACGATGGAGGCGCGGTCCGTCCAGTCGACGTGGAGCCCGCTCATGAAGTGCTCCATGAGTTCGGGCGCGTGGTCGGGCAGGTCGGCGTCGGCGGGGCCGGGCGCGGTGGGGCGGGTGCCGATCAGGGTGAGGGTGGCGACGCGGGCCGGGTGGTCGAGGGCCAGGAGCTGGGCGATCCAGCCGCCCGGCCCGGCGCCGACGACGTGCGCGCGCTCCAGGCCGAGCGCGTCGAGCAGGGCGGCGGCGTCCGCCACCAGGTCGCGGAGCGTGTAGGACGGGGTCTCCGGGGCGGCCGCCGCCGAGTGGCCGGTGCCGCGCAGGTCGTAGCGGACGACGAAGCGGCGCAGCGCCGCCAGGCGTTCGCAGAGGGCGTCGGGCCACGTGAGCATCGTGTTGCCGATCAGCAGCATCGGCGTGTCGGCGGGGTCGCCGAAGGTCTCGGTGCAGAGGTCGACGCCGTTGGCGGTGATGAGCTTCTCCATGACCGTGCAGACCCGCGCGGCGCGCGATACTCATCGCCGCCGGCCCGACCGGCCCTAGGGGACGTCCGGAGCCAGGGCCTTCAGGGCCTCGACGATCTTCTCTTCGGTGGCGTCCTTGCGGATGCCCAGCTCGGACAGGATGCCGGTGCCGTTCTCGTGTTCGAGCAGGGCGAGCAGGATGTGCTCGGTGCCGATGTAGTTGTGGCCCAGGCGCAGGGCCTCGCGGAAGGTCAGTTCGAGGGTCTTCTTGGCGTCCTGGTCGAACGGGATGAGCGCGGGGAGCTCGTCGGACTCGGGCGGCAGCGCGGCCGTGGCGGCCTGGCGGACGGTGTCCAGCAGGACGTCCTGCGCGGTGATGGCCTTGGCCGCGAGCGCCTCGGGCTCGGCGAGCAGGCCGAGGACGAGGTGGGCCGGGGTGATCTCGGCGCTGCCGGCGGCGCGGGCCTCGTTCTGCGAGGAGATGACGACGTTGCGGGCGCGGACGGTGTACCGGGAGAAGCCCTCGGACGGGTCGAGTTCGGACATCGGGGTCTTGGGGACGAAGCGCTTCTGCGCGGCCTGCTTGCTGACGCCCATGCTCCTGCCGATGTCGGTCCAGGACGCGCCGGAGCGGCGGGCCTGGTCGACGAAGTGCCCGATGAGGTGATCGGCGACCTCGCCGAGGTGCTCGGCGGCCACCACCGCGCTGCTGAGCTGTTCGAGGGCGTCGGAGTGGACCTTCTTGATGGCGTCGATCAGTTCGTCCAGCCGGATCCGGCCGGCCACCGGTGTGGGTTCGGTCATGCGTCAACCATAGGTTGACGCCCCCTGATCGTCAACCTCAAGTTGACGCCGCCCAGCCGGCGGCCCCCTCGAAGCTCGTCGCCCGCGGCTCGTAGCCGAGGACCTCGCGCGCGGCGGTGATGTCGAGCGTGCGCTCCACGGCCAGATGGCTGATCGCGTAGCGGGTGATGCGCGGCGGTTCGGGGCGGCGGGCCAGCAGGAAGGCGCCCTCGGCGAGCGCCGCCAGCGGGCGCGCGGCCCCGGCCGGGAGGTAGACCGGTCGCGCCCTGACGCCGCGCTCGCGGAGGATCTCGCGGAACGCGTCGTCGATCACGACCGGGGCGGCGTCGGCGACGTTGAAGACGCCCGAGGCCACCGGGCCGGCGGCGGCCAGGACGCAGGCCCGGACGAGGTTGCCGATCGAGGTCAGGCTGATGCGCTGGCGGCCCGTCCCGACGGCGGGCAGGACCGGGCCCCGGACGGCGGACAGGACGCGGGGCAGCAGCGTCGTGTCGCCGGGTCCGTAGACGGCGTGCGGGCGCAGGACGATCGCGCCGTGCTCCAGCGCCAGGCGCTCGGCGGCCGCCTTCGAGGCGCCGTAGGCGTTCAGGTAGCGGGACACCGGCGCCTCGTCCTCGCGGGCCATGACGGTCGGCCGGAACGGGTCGTACACGCTGGCCGTGCTGACGTGCACGAACCGGGCGGCGGGGAAGGTCGCGAGGGCGCTGCGCGTGCCGGTGAGGTTGGCGGCGAAGAGGGCGCGGGCCGGCCCCCAGTCGGTGACACTGCCCGCGCAGTGGATGACCGCGTCCACGCGGGGCGGATCGGGGAGAGGGCCGCGGGTGAGGTCCCACGAGCGGTAGGGGGCCCGGCCCACGTGGGCCGGCGGGACGGCCGGGCGGCGGCCGAACGCGCAGGTCGCGACGCCTTCGGCCGCCAGGGCGCGGCACACCGCCCCGCCCACAAACCCGGACGCTCCGGTCACCGCGATCCTCATCGCGCCACCATCGCGCGGAGGCGGTCGCGGTCGAGTTTGCGAGTGCGGCCGGAGCGCGGCAGTTCGTCCAGGACGACGATGCGGTCGGGGAGCGCGTCGTGGTCGATGACGTCCGGGAGGATGCGGGGCAGGCGGGCGGCCAGGCCGGGCGGGCCGACCACCGCCAGGACGACCTCCTCGTCCCCCGTCCGCGGATCGGGGATGCCGACGATCGCCGCCTCGGCGACGTCCGGGAGCGCCGCGATGGACGGCTCGTACAGGCCGGGATAGAGGTTGAACTTGCCGCGGATCAGCATGTCCTTCTTGCGCCCCATGAGGACGAGGCGGCCGCCGTCCATCCGCACGAGGTCGCCGGTGGGCAGCTCGGTGACGGGGTCCGCGCCCAGATAGCCGCGGCAGAGGTTGGGGCCGGAGAGGACCAGCTCCCCGTCGGCCGCCGAACGAGCGCCGACGCCGGGCAGCGGGGCGCCGAGCAGGTCACCGGAGCCGGTGTGGGCCAGTTTCTCCCGCGCCGACGCGATCGCCACCGGAAGGATCTCCGTCATCGCGTAGACCGACAGCACCTCGGCCGACGGCGCCGCCGCGACCGCCCGGCGCAGGATCGCCGCGGGCGCGGGGGCCGCACCGAGCAGGACGTACCGGACGGACGGCGGCAGCTCCGGGCACGCGTCCAGGATCTCGGCGAGGTGGACGGGCACGCAGAACACGTGCGTCGCCCCGCGCTCCCGCATGAGCCGGGCGAAGCCGGCGGGCGGGCAGGACAGCGGCGGCATCGACCAGCGGGCGCCCGCGATCAGGGTCGGGAGCCCGAGCATCAGCTGGTCGGTGTGCACGACGTCGCCGGGGCCGAGCGGCAGGCGGGTGCGGAACAGGTCGAGCGCCGCGGCGAGCGACGCCTGGGTGTGGACGACCGCGCGCGGGTCCGCCGTCGTCCCGGACGTGAAGATCACGGCGGCGGGCGCGTCCGGGTCGGCGTCCCCGGCGGGCTCGGGGGCGTCGCCGCGGATCAGGCGCCCGAAGGACAGCGCGCCCCGCGGGACGCCGGGGAGGCGGCGGCCCACGCGGATGTGCCGCATCCGGCCTTCGCCGGGGATCCGCAGGCCGGCGAGGTCCGGCAGGAGCAGTCCGCGCCGCCGCGCGTACGCCCGGACGGGCCGCAGCCGGCTGCCCGCGTACAGCACCGACTCCGCCGCCGACCAGCGCGGGCGCGCCAGCCGCAGCCGCGCGGTGAACATCTCGGGGCCGGCGCCCGGGTCGGCGAACACGACCGTCCCCCCGGCGGCGACCACGCCCAGCGCGAGGACGAGCGACTCCGGCGACGGCCGCACCGAGAACAGGACCCCGTCGCCCGGCGCGAGCCCGTACGACAGCAGCCCGTGCCGGACCGCGAGCACCTGCCGGCGCAGCTCGCCGTAGGTGAGCTGCGCGCCGTCGCCGGCGATCAGCGCGACGGCTCCGGGCGTCCGGGCCGCCTGGTCGAGCAGCCGCCTGACCAGCGTCACGGCGCCGCCTCCGATCGGACGGCCAGCACGCGGTAGGTCGGGATCAGCACGTTCCGCGCCGCGGCGCGGCGAGTGATCACGAGGGGCGCCGCGGCCAGCAGCGTGCGGGCGGCCAGCCGGATCTGCGCCATGGCCAGCGGGTAGCCGATGCAGAAGTGCGGCCCCGCGCCGAACCACAGGCGGCGCAGCTCGGGCGGGTGCGGGCGGTCGAGGTCGAACGGCCCGTACGCGCGGCAGCAGTTGTGCGTGGCGATCAGCACCCGGTCCCCGGGCCGGATCGCGACGCCCGCCACCGCGGCGGGCCGGTGCACGCTGCGCAGCATGACCGGGGTCGGCGTCGCCACCCGCATGGCCTCCTCGATCGCCCGGTCGAGCAGCGAGGGGGCGGCCGCGACGCGGAGGAGCTGCCCGTGGTCGTGGAGGAGGGCGACGAGGCGGGGCAGCAGCGTCGCGACGGTCTCGGTGCCGGTCAGGAAGAACGCCCCGGCCGCGCCGCGCGCCTCGTCCTCGGACAGGCCGAGCGCCCGCATCCGGCCCATGACCGTCGACTCGTCCCCGGCCAGGTACGCCTTCACCGCGATGTCGCCGAGCGGGCCGAGCACCTCGCGGGCGCGCCGCACCTGGGACGGCGACAGCCGGCGCGTGCGCAGCGACACCGCCGCGACGATCCGCTCGCCCCGCTCGAACAGGTCGCGGTAGGCCGCCTCGGTCCCGCCCTCCAGGCCGATGACCTCGCCGATCACCGTGCCCGCCATGACGCGGGCGAAGTCGGCCAGGTCGACGGTCGCGCCGCGCCGGAGGCTGCCGGCGAGCCGGTCCAGCGGGTCCGCCAGGACCCGCGCGCAGAGCGACTCGGTGTAGGACGGGACGAACAGGTCGGTGAGGCGGCGGCGCAGCGCCCGGTGGGCCTCGCCCTCCATGTTGAGCAGGACGGACGGGCCCAGCACCGGCGTCCACAGGTCGCCGGGCGAGCCGGGGCCGTCCTTGCGGAACGTCTCGCCGTCCATCAGGACCGCGCGGGCCGCCGCGGCGTCGTTCACGACGACGCCGACACCGGGCACGCGGACGACCGGGCCGCGCCGGGCGACCGCGCGCAGCAGCGGGTACGCGAACGGGTGCGCGGCCGTGTAGAGCCGCTCCTCCCAGTTCACCGGATGTCCACGACGGGCGGGCGGTAGCGGTGGTCGGCGTACCAGCCGAGCGTCCTGACCAGGCCGAACGCGCGCAGCCGCCGCACCGACCCGTACACGGTCACGTCCTTGCGCAGCCCGTAGGCGGCGGTCAGGCGGCGGACCCGGTTGACGAGCGCGCGGTCCTCGTGGACGTCCTCGATGCGGGTGCGCGGGAAGCCGCCGGACCGCTCGTACAGGTCGGCGGTGATCGCGACGTTGCAACCCGGCATCATCACGTAGGGGCCGAGGTAGAGCGGGTCCCGGTTGCCGGGGCGGAAGCGCCCGAAGAGGGCGGCCGCGCCGATGACGGCGGGCAGCAGGCGCCGCTCCCAGAGCTTCAGCGGGAACTCGTCGGTGCGCGGCAGCAGCGGGCCGGACACCATCTCCAGCCCCTCGCCGAACGCGCGCTTCACCGCCGCGACCCAGCCGCGGTGCGGCAGGCAGTCGGCGTCGGTGCGGGCGACGTGCGTGGCGCCGGCGGTGATCGCGTGCCGGACGCCGGTGTCGGCGGCGGCGCCCGTGCCCTTCTCCGGTTCGTGGACGAGCCGGACGTCCAGCGCCGGGTGCTCCGCGGCGAACTCCTTGACGACCCGCGCCGTCCCGTCCGTGCTGCCGTTGTCGACGACGACCAGGGAGAACCCCGTGTCGGTCTGCTCGGTGAGGCGGCGCAGCGTCGCGCCGATCGACCGCTCCTCGTCGTAGGCGGGGATGACGACCCACAGCCGCATCTCGGGAACCTCCGGCATGGTCACAGCTCCGCGAACACGACGCCGAGGCTGATCCCGCCGGCGAGGCCGATGAGCGCGATCCGGTCGCCGGGGCCGCAGCGGCCGGCGGCCCGCGCGGTCGCGATCTGCAGCGGCAGGCTCGCGGACGCGACGTTGCCGTGTTCGGGCAGCGTGACCACGAGCCGGCCGGACGGGATGCCGAGGATGGAGCGCAGCACCTCCAGGTAGGGCAGCGTCACCTGGTGGACGGCGACGACCGCGAAGTCGTCCCAGGTCAGCCCGGTCTTCTCCAGCGCGGTCGTGAAGATCTCCGCGCCGTTGGCGACGAACGCGTCCCGGAGCCGGCGCCCGTCCCCGCTGAAGTAGCTGAACTCGGGGTCGCGGGGGTGCATGGAGCCGCCGGCCGGCAGCGTCCCGATGCGCCAGGCGCTGGAGACGGCGGCGAAGTCGCGGTAGAAGATGCCGCCGTCGGGGGCGGCCTCGACCAGCATGGCGGCGCCGCCGTCCGACAGCGTGTAGCCGGCGAACGCGTCCACGAACTGGGCCCGGTCGCGGACGCTCCACCGGATCGCGCGGGACGGGCTCTCGCCGGTGCAGACCAGCACGCGCTCGTGCTGCCCGGTGCGGATCAGCGCGTCCGCCGTCTGCAGGCCGTTCAGGAAGCTGTTGCAGGCGTTCTTCACGTCGAAGACCGGGCAGGTCGCGCCGAGCTTGGCGGCGACGATGTGCGCGGTCGCGGGCTCGATGAGGTCCTGCGACGCGGAGCCGAAGATCAGCAGGTCGACGCCGGCCGGGTCGACGGCGCGCTCGGCGAGGACGCGGCGGGCGGCGGCGACGGCCAGGTCGGACGCCTGCTCGTCGTCCCGCATGACGTGCCGGGCGCGGATGCCGGTCATCCGCTCCACGATCGTGGGATGCGGCCGGTATCCCGCGCTCTCGGCCGCGACGCGGGCCTCGACCTCGGCGCTGGTGACCGTCCGCTCGGGCAGGTATGCCGCGACGGCGGTGATGCGGGCTCTCATGGGCTGGGGTTCCCCCGGTTCCTCGTGCTCGGTGTCCGGCAAGCCTCGCCGGTGCGGAGCGCCTTGGGTGAGGGAGACCCTACGGAAGTTCGGCCCGGCGTTGTACCCGATTCGGGGTGAGTACCGCCACTCACCCGGATTGAGTAGTACCGCCTATCCGTCCGGATTCCCGATCCGCCGCGATCGCCGCGTGACCAGCACGGATACCCCGGCCCCGGCGGGGTCAGACCTCGGGGATCACGGTCGGCGGGGCCTCGGTGGCGGGGGCGGTCGGGACCGGGGCGGGCTCCGGGGAGTGCGTGACCGTCGGGCTGACCGGGCGCACCGGCTCGGGGTCGCGGGGCGCGGAGTTCCACCACCAGAGCGCGAAGGAGATCGCGAACAGCACCAGCACCCCGCCGATCAGCTGGACCACCGCCCGGCGGTGGCTCGGCTCGCGGTTCCGGCGGCGCCGGAACCGGCCGGCCCCGCCGGAGAGCGCGCCGCGCCGGGCGCGGCGC